>JAHHHE010000183.1 GCA_019359535.1 Gloeocapsa sp. UFS-A4-WI-NPMV-4B04 | reverse complement strand
AGCTGTCTCTAATTCTTCTTTGCTTTCTGATATCTCGATTCGGAATGGACGACTCATCACAAAATTACTCAATGCACCCATCTTTTAGTTTGACGCAGTTTGGCGCATCTTCATACAGAATTGGTATGAGTTTGACTATGGTAAAGAACTGAAAGAAGAATTTAAGCAGTGATTAAAGAGATCGCTAAAGCAAACAGAAACAAATACGAAATCTTGGGTGAGGTAGTCGCAAAAAATGGAATTGAATTAGCAATGACTCTAATAATAATTAATTAGTATATAGACTTCCATCTTTATAAGTAAAACTCCAACCATTAGGGCTGTCATTTGCTACTAAATCAATATCAGGATAATTAACTTGATCGCCGGATGTTCTATCACCGATTTCTAAATAAACTGAGACTGCATTAGAACGATTAATTAAATGATGCCCATCAGCAACGCCCGCAGTAAATCCTGCTGCCATTCCTGCTGTTAAAGTTTGTTCTCCCTGATTAGTAACCAAAGTAATTTCACCTGATAAAATATAAATAAACTCATCCTGTTTAGTATGCCAATGTCTTAAAGCAGAACAACTACCAGGAGTAAGTTTTACTAAATTTACGCCAAAATTCTTCAGTCCAGCAGCATCTCCCAACCGTTTCTTAGAGCGTCCTGCTACCAATGGTTTAAATTGCTCTGGGTAATTGGAACTTGTCTTATTAGGTATATTTTCAGGATTAATTATCATTAAAGTTTTTATTTAAATAGAATTTAAAATTAAAATTCATATGTTTATCTGAATAACTTTAGCCTATGCAATGCCTATGGCATTGCCCTGTTCGGGCATCACCTTCTCTAACTTAGTAAAAAAACAGCAATATGTGAGGTAGAGTGACTCAAAATAATATCATGCTGTCACCTTCCAAAGATTTAATGAATAAAATTATACTAACCCTAGTCGTTACGAACCGATAGACCAAGGTTTAGGATCACGGGGTATTGTTCCGCCCGAAGAATTGTGGTTTATTATTGAGTGCTTCCGGCGCAATGCTAAAAAACGTTGGGTTCATTACCCATACAGTGCAGGTGAAGAAGTTGAACTGGCTAGCATTGGCTTTCGTACACCCACCGCCACACTGTATGAAGACGTATTAATTACAGAAAATAGACTCTCACCCTAAAGACTCGCGCGATCGCGTACCCCCAAGACATCTTTGTATTGGTAATATCTTCAAATAAAACAATTATTAGACTTTTCACGGTATGTTAAACAGCAAGTCACGAGTCTAGTAACGCAAGCATTTGTTGTGAAATATTTTTTTCTGACTGATGGCTGGAGAGTTGGCAGAGTATGGGCATCTGACGGCCTATGGAACGAAACTGCTTGGCGACGGCGACCAGATATTCAGCGAATCAACCTTTGTCTAGTACAAGCAAGCGAAAAGTTGTGGCTATATCAAGTAGAGGAAGTAGTTTTGACCGTCGAGGTCATACCTATTCCAGATCAAAGTGAAGTAGCTAGAACTGCAATTGGTCAAGTCGTGCTAAAACGCCTGCTGAGTGCTGAACAGATAATCGATCGCCTGAATGTAGCAGAAGCAATGTGCCAACTGACCAATATTCAATCTGTCGTGCAGTAAATAAGGGGCTAGGGATTAGGCTCAGGGATTAGGGAAAGAAAACTAGCACTGTGTTAGCAAGGTTTAAAGCCCACTCCCCAAACGGTGGTAAAAACAAACTCGCCTATACTTGTTTAACATAGAACACACAAAATGCCCTGAACTCAATCCCACTTCTTGCAGAAAGTTGGTTTCCTGATCCCTGAACGCCAGTTCTACGTCAGTTTGCTCAACGGAGGGAACCTCCGCACGAGACTGGCTCCCCCTCACCCCTGACCCCCGACCCCTAATCCCTGACCCCTGATAAAGCTTTGACTCTTGCATTCGGGACAGGCAATAGTTACACTTTTTTAATAATTCTCATTTTTGTTTGGTATTCCATTGCTAAACTGCAAGCATTGTCTAACTCAAAAAAGACAACTGCTATCGCACTTAGCTGGCAATAACAAAAAGCTGAAAAATTGCGTTCTAGACACAACTAATCTTTAGGAGGAGCGTAGTCAATGGGACTACCCTGGTATCGAGTACACACAGTCGTCCTGAATGATCCGGGGCGGCTGATTTCTGTACACCTGATGCATACTGCTCTCGTAGCAGGATGGGCTGGTTCGATGGCTTTGTACGAACTGGCAATCTTTGATCCTAGCGATCCGATTTTAAACCCCATGTGGCGGCAAGGAATGTTCGTGCTGCCTTTCATGGCCCGCTTGGGTGTTACCCAATCTTGGGGTGGTTGGAACGTTACTGGCGGCGCTGCGACCAATCCAGGTATTTGGTCATTTGAAGGCGTTGCTGCTGCCCATATTATCCTTTCTGGGTGGTTATTCTTAGCTGCTGTTTGGCACTGGGTTTACTGGGATCTAGAACTTTTTAGAGACCCCCGTACTGGTGAACCCGCTCTCGACTTGCCAAAAATGTTTGGCATCCATTTATTTTTGTCCGGTCTACTTTGCTTCGGCTTCGGTGCTTTTCACTTAACAGGACTGTTTGGTCCTGGAATGTGGGTTTCAGATCCTTACGGTTTATTGGGTAGCGTCCAACCCGTCGCACCGGAGTGGGGGCCAGCTGGCTTCAACCCGTTTAATCCTGGCGGCGTTGTTGCTCACCATATTGCCGCTGGTATTGTCGGAATTATTGCTGGTTTATTCCACTTGACAGTTCGACCCCCCGAACGGCTGTATAAAGCTCTGCGGATGGGGAATATTGAAACCGTACTATCAAGCAGTATTGCCGCAGTGTTTTTCGCAGCCTTCGTCGTTGCTGGAACAATGTGGTACGGTCACGCTACTACCCCAATTGAATTGTTTGGCCCCACCCGCTATCAGTGGGATCAAAACTATTTCAAACAGGAAATTGACCGCCGCGTTCAAGCCAATGTTGCTGAAGGTGCAAGCCTCGCAGCAGCGTGGTCAGAAATTCCTGAAAAACTCGCGTTCTACGACTACGTTGGTAATAACCCTGCCAAGGGTGGTTTATTCCGCGTGGGTCCGATGAACAAAGGAGATGGTATTGCTCAGTCTTGGCTGGGTCACGCAGTCTTTAAAGATGGCGAGGGACGAGAATTAACAGTTCGTCGTCTGCCCAACTTCTTTGAAACTTTCCCAGTGATCTTGACCGACAAAGATGGTATTGTGCGTGCGGATATCCCGTTCCGTCGCGCAGAATCTAAGTACAGCTTTGAGCAGTCGGGTGTTAACGTCAGCTTCTACGGCGGGAATTTGGATGGTCAAAGTTTTGATGATCCAGCCGAAGTTAAGAAGTATGCTCGTCGCGCCCAGCTGGGTGAAGTCTTTGAGTTTGACCGGGAAACTTTGAACTCTGATGGTGTGTTCCGCACCAGTACCAGAGGTTGGTTTACCTTCGGACACGCTGTATTTGCCTTGCTGTTCTTCTTTGGTCACTTGTGGCATGGCTCTCGGACACTCTTTAGAGATGTGTTTGCTGGTGTTGACCCAGACCTCAGTGAAGAGCAGATCGAGTGGGGTGTCTTCCAGAAAGTTGGTGACGTAACAAGCCGCAAGAAGGAAGCTACTTAAAGCTTGTAAAAAAATGTTAAGAACGGTGGCACAACTGCAATTGCTTGAGCAGTTTGTTAAGCCGTTCTTTTCTTTTGCTTGGTAAACTATGATTATTAAATCACTCAAATAGGAAATTGTGATATGGAAGCCATTGCTTACATTTTGATTCTTACCCTCGCAATTGGAACTCTTTTCTTTGCGATCGCTTTTCGGGAACCACCTCGGATTGAAAAGAAATAAGTTTCTTTCAAATTGGTGATTGTAAAGCTTAAAATCTATCACCGATTAAACCGCTGCTACTCGGAAGGTAGCAGTGGATATTTGCATATTTGTCTTACACTTACTGCTATAAAACCTCACTATTAACTTGTTGAAGGACGCATCTTTTATGCAATGTCCTTTCTGTCAGCATCCAGATAATCGAGTGCTTGAGTCTCGCTCAACAGAAGCCGGACAAAGTATCCGCAGACGGCGGGAGTGTTTAAGTTGCCAGCGCCGCTTTACTACGTACGAACGAATTGAGTTTGTCCCAATTACCGTCTTGAAGCAGAACGGTGAGCGAGAGTTATTTGATCGTTCAAAATTATTGCGGGGAATTTTGCAAGCTTGCCAGAAAACAGGAATTTCTAACCTGCGACTAGAGGCAATCGTAGATGAAATTGAATCCCAACTCCAACAGCGAGCCGTACGAGAAGTCACAAGCCGAGAAATTGGTGAATTAGTTCTGCAACAACTGCGATCGCTCAGTGAAGTTGCCTATGTGCGTTTTGCGTCTGTGTACCGCCAGTTTCAAGGCATTCGAGATTTCGTAGAAACACTAGATGCTCTTTCTTGTCCAAAAGAATTTTCCGAAGAAGAAGTTTTAATAGCAACAGACACTTCTTCAGAACCAACGAATTCAACATATGAGTTCACGCACTCTTAGTCCTCAGGTATAATGATCTGTCTGGACGCTTATGCGTTTAGATTCGGCTCTCCTACGCTAGGATGGAATGAAGATGTAGGTGTAAACTGCCTATCCCGGCGTGCATATACATCGATAGGAGGCAAAAACTTACGGAGACTAACAGCAGGAAACAACCAGCATGGTCAATCAGAAATCAACAGTTACAGAAATTGGCTTTACTCACGAAGATTTCGCGGCTCTACTCGACAAATACGACTATCACTTCAGTCCGGGTGATACTGTAGCGGGTACTGTATTTAGTATCGAGCAGAGGGGCGCTCTGATTGACATTGGTGCTAAAACAGCCGCATATATTCCAATTCAAGAAATGTCGATTAACCGGGTAGATAGCCCGGAAGAAGTTTTACAAGCCAACGAGACGCGGGAATTCTTCATCCTTACTGATGAGAATGAAGATGGACAACTAACGCTTTCAATCCGCCGGATAGAATATATGCGGGCTTGGGAGCGAGTGCGGCAGCTGCAAACCGAAGATGCTACCGTGCGCTCTGGCGTTTTTGCTACCAATCGCGGTGGCGCATTAGTGCGAATTGAGGGATTACGTGGCTTTATTCCCGGTTCTCACATCAGTACCCGCAAACCCAAGGAAGATTTGGTAGGCGAAGAACTGCCACTGAAATTTCTAGAGGTAGATGAAGACCGTAACCGTCTCGTTCTCAGCCACCGTAGAGCCTTGGTTGAGCGCAAGATGAACCGCCTGGAAGTTGGCGAAGTCGTAATTGGTACTGTACGCGGTATTAAACCTTACGGTGCTTTCATCGATATTGGCGGCGTGAGTGGTTTACTACACATCTCGGAAATTTCTCACGATCACATTGATACGCCTCATAGTGTATTCAATGTCAATGATGAAGTGAAAGTGATGATCATTGATTTGGATGCCGAACGCGGTCGTATTTCCCTTTCCACAAAACAGCTAGAGCCGGAACCGGGAGATATGATTAAAGATCGCCAGGTGGTCTATGATCGCGCCGAAGAAATGGCGGTTAGGTATCGTGAACAGATGCTAGCTAAACAGCAGGGTGGCAGTAGTGCTAGTGCTGACGCTCTATCTGAAGAAGACATACCTTCGGCTGTTGAGGATTTGTCTGAAGAAGATATACCTTCGGCTGTTGAGGATTTGTCTGAAGAAGATATACCTTCGGCTGTTGAGGATTTGTCTGAAGAAGATATACCTTCGGCTGTTGAGGATGTGGCTGAAGAAGATATACCTTCGGCTGTTGAAGATGCGGCTGAAGAAGACATACCTTCGGCTGTTGAAGATGCGGCTGAAGAAGACATACCTTCGGCTGTTGAAGATGCGGCTGAAGAAGACATACCTTCGGCTGTTGAAGACGCAGGAGAGTTGGAAGAGGTGCCAGTTGTTGAAGAAGTTTAAAACTACTGATCGTAATTGTGTGCGATCAGCTGGAATTTAGCTTTTAGTTTTGCAAGAGGGTGAACCCCTCTTTTTTTGTGTATTTATTGTTAAGTGAGGTAATGTTTCTTGGCAACTATTCAATGTAAAGACGTTAAGTTTTCTAATATTCAGGCAATTGTATTTGACAAAGACGGCACTTTAGAAGATTCACAAGAGTATTTGCGCTCTTTGGGACAAAAGCGATCGCGCCTAATTGATGCCCAAATTCCCGGTACTGGAGAGCCGCTATTAATGGCGTTTGGTATCTTAGACGATAAGCTCGATCCAACTGGGTTGTTAGCCGTAGGAAGCAGGGGAGAAACCGAAATTGCGGCTGCTGCCTATATTGCTGAAACTGGACGCGGATGGCTAGAGTCAAGAGGAATCGCCCGTCGCGCTTTTGAGGAAGCGGATCAATTTATTGGCACTGCACCTTCGCCGCTATTTGTCGGTAGTCTGGAAGTGCTGAAGTATTTATCAGAAACAGGATTAAAACTAGGAATTTTATCAGCAGCAACAACCGCACGGGTACAAGCTTTTGTTGAACGCCATCATCTCGGCGATTATGTGCAGCTACAAATGGGAGTGGATCAAGGGCCTAGTAAACCCGATCCAGCGTTATTTCTCCAAGCTTGCCAAAAACTAGGAGTAGAACCGAGTGCCACGTTAATGGTAGGAGATTCTGTTGGTGATATTGAGATGGCGCGTGCAGCTGGCGCGGCTGGTTGCATCGGCATTTGCTGGGGAAAACCAACAGCAGCGCATTTAGAAACAGCAGATGTAGCGATCACTGGGCTTGATCAAATCCAAATTCTGGAACCTTGACTCAACTGGCTAAAATATCTATCCTAAGTTAGATACTGTTAAAATTTTAACCGTCAATAGCTTATCCTATCTTCCTTGTAAAGCTATTGTGAAGACACTTACTTCCCAATGATGTAAATGTTGTTATGATGACAAACTAATATAACTAAACTTATCACCAAAACTCGCTCAACTAGCCATCCTTTAAGGAGAAATTGCCCTTGTCTCGCCATTACCTGTTTACCTCCGAGTCCGTCACTGAAGGTCATCCCGATAAAATCTGCGATCAGATTTCTGACACTATTTTAGATGCGCTGCTAGCACAAGACCCCAGTAGCCGAGTTGCGGCAGAGGTTGTTGTCAACACTGGCTTAGTATTAATTACAGGTGAAATCACTACCAAAGCTCAGGTAAATTACGTTAATCTAGTTCGTAAAAAAATTGCCGAGATTGGCTACACAGATGCCGTCAACGGTTTTTGCGCCAATAGCTGCTCAGTCTTGGTAGCCTTGGATGAACAATCTCCAGACATTGCTCAGGGGGTTAACACTGCTGCTGAAAGCCGTGAACAGGATAGCGAAGAAAAATTTGATGCGATCGGTGCTGGCGATCAGGGTTTAATGTTTGGCTTCGCCTGTAACGAAACACCAGAACTGATGCCCTTACCGATCAGTCTCGCTCACCGGATTTCGCGCCGACTGGCAGCAGTCCGCAAAACTGGTGACTTGCCATACCTGCGCCCTGATGGTAAAACTCAAGTTACCGTCGCCTACGAAGACGGACAACCCGTAGGTATTGATACAATCCTAATTTCTACCCAACACGCACCCAGCATCGGTGAGATCACAGAACAAGCGGCAGTTCAAGCCAAGATTAAAGAAGACCTGTGGTCAGCAGTAATTCAACCAGTTTTTGTAGGCTGCGAACTGCAACCTGATGACCAGACCCGTTTATTAGTCAACCCTACAGGCAAATTTGTTATCGGTGGCCCACAGGGAGATTCTGGTTTAACTGGGCGAAAAATTATTGTCGATACTTATGGTGGCTACTCACGGCATGGCGGTGGTGCGTTTTCTGGTAAAGACCCCACAAAGGTAGACCGCAGTGCTGCTTATGCCTGTCGCTATGTTGCTAAAAATATTGTTGCAGCTGGTCTTGCTCAGAAGTGCGAAGTTCAGCTAAGTTATGCAATCGGTGTAGCTCGACCAGTCAGTATTTTAGTGGAAACTTTTGGCACTGGCAAAGTTGATGACGATCGCTTGCTAGAATTGGTGCTCCAGCATTTTGAATTGCGTCCAGCAGGAATTATTCAAGCGTTTAATTTACAGCGCTTGCCGTCTGAACGCGGTGGTCGCTTTTATCAAGATGTTGCTGCTTACGGTCATTTTGGACGTACAGATTTAGACTTGCCTTGGGAGCAAACCGATAAAGCAGAGCTATTGAAGGCAGCACTAAACGAGCCAGTTTCAGCTGCAATAGGATAAACCAGTAGATTTTAGATTGCTGATCAAACAAAAATCGGAATCTAAAATCTCTCGTCCCTAATATGCAGAACTGGAAACAACAGGTTAGGAATTTAAACAAAGAAACTTATATTATTTACCTTGCTTGTAAAGATTCCAGGGTTCCTTGGTATGCGAGGGTATTAGCGCCGCGATCGTTGTTGCTTATGCCCTTAGTTTTATTGACTTGATTCCAGATATGATTCATAACGATTACCTAGGTCAACTCACCTGGGCGATCGCGCATCCTACCGTCAACTTCTTAAGTTATGTCCCTCAAATAGTTAACGGCTTGTGCTTCACCAGTAGCAGATAAAATATAAACGAAGCCAGCGATCGCCCGTTCGTCCGGTGCTTTGTTAGGCATTTAAAAGATTGGGACTGCTGGGTTTCATAAATCAATCTAGTCTACGAGGTGGCTTGATTGCACTAAAAGGAGAGTGGCGATGAAAAAAGTAACGGTGTTTGGCAACACTGGGGGCGGTAAATCAACTCTAAGCAAGAGGTTATCGGAAATTACGGGTTTACCACTTCACGTCTTGGACAAGATCCAATATCAATCAGGGGGTGCTGAGGTTCCACATGAAGACTATAGGCGCGCCCATCAACAAATTTTAGTTACTGAGCGACGGATTATTGACGGTTTTGGTTGCATGGAAACTCTCTGGCTACGACTCAATGAGGCGGATACTCTGGTTTTTGTCGATCTACCGCTATATGTGCATTTCTGGTGGGTGACTAAACGACTAATCACAGGTCGCTTTAAACCGCCCGAAGGCTGGCCCCAAAAGAGTCCAATATTAAAGAGTTCGCTTACTAGCTACCGCGTGCTTTGGTTATGTCACAAATATTTGACCCCAAAATATCGCGAGTATATTGAGCAGGCTCAAAGTATCAAAAGTGTTTATCACATTCGATCGACTGAACAGATTTCGCAATTTTTTGAATTAATTGAAAATGAGACTACCTTTAAAGATGCTGCATCAGCCTAACTGGTTATTATAGGGAAACTTTCTGTATATCATCCTAATGTAGGTAGATAAATAAAAATTTTCTGGACATGATTCTACGTCTGATTGCTTAGGTTTTGAGGAACAATTACTTTAGAATTAAAGTTTCTCTTGGTAGCTGAAATAACGCCTTTAAATTTACTTTATAAACATTTTTTTAGTATCTGTGATTCGAGTAATTAATTATTGAAGATAAGATACAAGCGCGATGGCGAACGCGACCGCCCAAGGGGCATCGCAACCTCACCCACAAGCGCCGCAGAGATAACATAGACTCATACAAGACAGAAGTTTATGTTCAAGTACAATCCCCTTGCTTGGCTTCTGCTGAGGAATTACCTGACTCAGACGATACCCCTGTAGATAATGAACTGCCAAATCTAATCCCCAATTTACTTGACAGAGTTTTAGCGCTCATTTGAAAAGAGCGGATGCTTGCCAGAAACAGACTTCATACGGCAATTTCGACAACTTGATCTGTTGGCTCAACCAGATCAAGATTGTTGGCAACGTCAAGCTAACCTTCAATAGCATCCTTTAGATTAGCCATTACCTCTTCCATAATGTCTTTTTCAGTAATGCAACCGGGAAGCGCGGGAGCCTCCGCCCAATAGTCTCCTTCTTCCGATGGATGAATGATTGCTCTGATCCTCATATGCTTCTCGATCTAGTTGTTGAAACTATGTTAGAAATCATACCTGCTTGCTCTCAACCGTGGTTGCCTAAATTAACGTCGTTCGCCCCCTACCAATAACTTTATAATCACGCCCTAAGTGAGAAGTCACAGCGAGTTTGCGATCGCATTCTACCGTCAACCTCAAAGCTGATACCAAGTAGCGTTCATATGCGTAAAATAAGCGTAGCTAGCGAGTAAGTCCCGTAGAGGGTTAGAAGATGGCACGAGTCAGTCGAGTTCTACCGCACCTATCAACAGCAGAAATACAAGTAAAAATTCGCACTGCCAAAAACTTTCGCCAACAACAAAAATGGATAATAGTCTATAACGCTTTAGTGGAGCCACGTGCAGCAGCGTCTATCGCTTTGCACACAGGGACTACTATCAGAACTGTGCATCAGGTTATTAGCGAATATAACCGAAAAGGTGCTGCTGCCATTGAAACGCCAGGTAAAGGCGGCAGACGTAAGAGTTACCTAAGCCAAGAAGAGGAAAAAGCTTTTCTGCTCAAGCTAGAACCACCAGCACATAAAGGAGAAATTACCACTAAAGCTGAGGTCAAAGCAGCTTGGGAGCAACAGTTAGGACACAAAGTACACAAAAGCACTGTTTACCGACTCCTACAACGACATCAATGGCACAAAATCAAACCTAGGCTCCGTTATCCCAAAGCTGAAGAAAGAGGAACAAGCAGAATTTAAAGCTAGTTTCCAACAGCAAGTGCAACAGATGTGTCTATCTCGAAATCCGGCTGACAACAGACCTACACTTGTGATGGCATCGGACGAAGGTAGGTTTGGTCGCACTGGGGAGGTTTACCCTTGTTGGTGTCCACCTGGTATCCGACCAACTGTAGCGCGGCAAACAGGTTAGACAGTATATCTATGCTTACGCCGCAGTTGCCCCAGAGTTAGGCAGGATGACTTGTTTGATTTTGCCCTATGCCAATACTGCCATGATGAATTTATACAAGAGCGCAAGTGTCAGCGGATTTTGCTGACTATTTCGTTATTTTGCAGGTGGATAGAGCCGCAAGCCACATCGCGCCAAAGCTCTACAGATACCAGAGAATATTCGGCTGTTGCCGCAACCTCCCTACAGTCCGGAAGTTATGCCCGTAGAGCACTTGTGGGATGACATTCGGGAAAAGCATTTCCACAATCACATTTTTAAGTCTTTAGACATGGTGGAAACGACTTTATGCAAAGCACTCACAGAAGTTGATGCTGAACCCGAACGCTTGCGTTCGATGACCTATTTCCCGCACATGAGGATTACGCTTTAAAACGCGACTTGGTATTAAGCCCCACTGACAACTCAACTAGCTAAGGGCATTGTGAGCTGTGACCGACTAATCATCAACGAAGCAGCAAAGACCCCATTCGCCTTTCCAAAGCATTGTTCGACTGCTGTTATCTACCAAGCAACTGTTTGTAAATTCTTAAGTAGTCAGGCGGAATTAAACTTAAAACGCTCCAGTGTATAACCACCTTTGACACTACGAGCTTCCATTCCATCTATGATTGCTAAGGCTAAATCATATTCATCCTCGAACATACGTCCGGCAATTTCATGGATCTTGAGTTGATGCCATTGCTCCTCAATCCGGTTCATTTCGGAGCAATATGGGGGGAGGAAGAATAGAAACAGTCCTTGATCGCGCCAGCGCTGCCACTGTTGGCGAGTCAGTTGGCTCTTATGGAGAGAACCATTATCTTGTACCACCACTGTCATCCGTCCAGTTGTCCTAAAAGTCTCAGATGTTTGCTCTGCAATCCAATCGATGACTTTGATATAACTTTCGCTCTTGAAACTACCAGAAGCTAAAGCATACTTGAAGCTTCTGTCCGGTTGCCATACTCCCAAAATGCTGATACGTCCGTTACGTCGCTCGGTCTGCAAGGGTTCGCTTTTGTTCCCCCACGCGACTGTAAGGATCTAGGCAAAAATAAGTTGAACAATTAGGTTATTGTTCTTGGCTTGATCTGATAGTTCCATTCACCATGAAAAGCGTGCCGCTCAATTGCAATTGCATTAAACTCTTGAGAACTAACTTCA
>JAHHHE010000182.1 GCA_019359535.1 Gloeocapsa sp. UFS-A4-WI-NPMV-4B04 | reverse complement strand
GGCGTGTGAACATCTCCGGCGCTCAGTGGCACAAACACAATGTGCCACAAGTTCTCTTTCATCGCACTGCTTATCTTAATCGAATGCTATCTACCACTGGCTATTTACAAAAGTGAGATGCTCCCGGTTGCCGCCTAGAAATATCGGCGTTACTTAAGTCTGCGTTATCTATGGAAGCAGCTTGAAAAAGTCGGACGCAGAAGATAAGAGGCAATAAAAAGATGTGGTGATCTTAAATCTTGCATCAGTCCTATCATCCGCCAGAAAATTCAGTTCCGCAGCTTTTACCTAAAGTAAGCTTAAAGCTTACTGGATATAAATTGTAGTCCGTTAAAACGGAGTTAGGCTTTGAGCCTGAACTTTAGTTCAAGGCGCTTGTGCAAGATGTAAGGTGATAGCAGAATCAGTTATTGATAATTTTATCAACAATTATTGAGACTTTTATCATCTAAATATTTTTTTAGCTAATTTTGGCTGTTTTTGGAGCTTTTTAGGATTTTTGCTTGCACAGGTGACTTTTCTCTGATACTCTTTTCTAAAATAGGTTTAATACAATTAAATCATTAATTTTATAATCTTTGTATAGGTCGATCAAAAAAAGCAAAAATATTTCCATTATTAGATAATACCAAAAATTGGGATAAATTTGGACATTTGTTACCAAAGTTTAAATCGCAAAAAAGCAAGAAAGATGAAGTATAAAATTACACACTAATCTTACAATTAAGTACAGATATCGATGGCTATACCTTTGAAGAAGGCAAAATACCTAAGTCATTGGCAAACAACAATTCTTCCTTTTACTAAAGCCCGCAACGGGAGCAGTGAGTGTGACAACGTAAGAAATGCCAAGCAGTATTTGCGGTCAGAATCCTTTGATCGCAAAAATCGCGCCCGAAGATAATGCTACTAGCGCCCCAGCATAAAGGCAAGGAAAAAGAATTGTGTGGAGCGTAAGCCCGATTCGCATCCTTATTTCAAGCCCCGCTTTTTAGCATGGTGTTTCACTACTCACTACTCACTCTTAAGTTTATGTGCCTTCCTGAATTTGCAGGCGGATAGTTCGTTCGTTATCAGCACCTAAATGGATTTCCATCACGTCACCACCAAGATGTTCTAGGCAAGTTAAAAGCGCTCGCAGATTTGGTGTACTTGCACCCGTGTCGACATACAAGCGATCGGACAGACTGCCGATTTTTTTCCAGGTAGTGTAGAGCTTGGCAATCGTTTGTTCCATCTGAGATGCTTGATTAACTAAGTCAGCTGCTACATTGATACAGCCCAACCGCAAAGCTTCTTCTAGCGCCCTTTCTAAATCTAAAGAATCGCTGTCAAGAGCTTGAACATTGGTAGCAGCATCTAGATACTTTGCTAGGTAACGCGCTGAAGATGTTACTTGTTTGAGCGTATCGACATCAGGATTATCGGCGACTTCTTGCCGCAATACTGTTTGATGAGACTCTGGTAGTTTTTCCATTTCCCGCACTAAGGGAGCAAGGTAACGGCTAGGAAGAGTTTGATCAGCTGCTTTGGCTTTGACTGTATCTGGCAGCAAATCTGAGGACATAGCCGTCCACTCATCAGCCATTTGACGCACTTCGCGGCGGGTAATGCGATCGCCATTGCGGGCAGCATCTGTCACCAGTTGTTGAATTTCCGGTTCAGCCTTAGCAGTTTCAATAAACGCCCGTTTGCTAAAGCACCTTACAGAGTCTGGATCGAGGTGTCCTTGTTCCATCAGCGTATCAGCGCTATTAGCTAGTTGAATCATCGAATAAGCCTGACTTTTGCTGATTTCTCGGTGTTTGAGCCAGTTAAGAAAACCACTACCACGCGCATCACCTTGTTTTTTTTCGCGATCGCGCACCGCCCGTAAAATCCGTCCGCGCCAAATTTCGGTTTGCAAATCAAAGCGATCGCACACTTGCCAAGCTGTATCTAACTGTTGCTGAAACTCCAATTCTGGGATCTGCTCATCTTCAGGATCTGGCAGATGGAAATCTAGATCAACTGGTTCATTTAAGGCAGCAGCAATGTCGTCAGTAGGAGTTTGGGGAGATTCAAGCATTGAGAGCGATCGTTGTGTGACAAACGGATTATTATCGCACGATCTCTATCCTGAATAAAAAAATACTATTGCAGCTAATTACGAAATGGCACTAGCCAAGAAGCTTTGAATGTTGCTTATCAAAAAGTAAGTGAAAAAGACCCAGGTATTAAAATTGATACTATTAAACCAATTGATCAAGCGTGGAGGCAAATCTTGCTTACTATGGAAGTTCCAAGGGGTACTGACAAAAAAGAAGTAGAACGTATGTTCTCGTATTTTCATGAATTAGAGCAAAAATATCAAAGGTCAATTGGTTATAGAGAAGCTACAGAGCCGTATTTAAAAGATAAGCATCCTACTTTGCATATAGAGAATTATCAACATCAAGGACATATTATGCTTGAAAATAGTGGAATTAATATTAACGCTGGTGGCAATGTTGGCGCTGTTGGTGGGCGTGATGTTAGTAATCAAGGAGTAATGAATCTTGATATTATTAATAGTGATCTGGCAAATGCTATTAATCAGCTAGCAGATTCACCTCAAAATGCTCAACCTGAAGTCATAAAATTGTTAAATCAACTGCAAGCAGCAATTAATTCTGAAAATGCTTTGAAAGAAGAAAACAAAATTGAAGCATTAGAACAATTGAAAGTCTTAGCAGAGGTGGGGCAAAATCCTCAAGAGGGGACAATGCAAAAGATGGGAAAAAAAGCTCTCAATGTTTTGAAAGGTATAGTTGCTGGCTTACCCAGTGCTGCCAAAGTAGTTGAAGCTTGTAATACGATCGCCAAACTTTTAGGTTTAGGTTAACTCTAGTAATCAGGCGATCGCATATCTTGCACCTACCCACTCACCCGCCTGGGATTTCAAGCCCAGGCTGATAACGAAAGTAATCTAAAGATAACTATCCAAGGATTTCAGCCTATTTCAATGGACTTAAACTAAAAGCCTGCGAACTTAAGTTCTGGGCGAGATTCGCGGTTGACTGAGAATGGTACAAGATGTAAGGCGATCGCATTTAAGATACTTCTGTAATATTGGCAAAAACTCAAGAATCCTAATTAAACGCTGACAAGACCATCATAATTTAAATAGATTATGCGATATTTAGTAGGCTTATTAATATTTTCAAGTATTGGCTCATTTCTAATTTCAGACACAATTGATTTTAGTAGAGAGCTAAGAAAAAGTAATAACTTTCGTCACTTGTTCTTAGACTTCTTGAGACTGATTGTTTTAGGAGCAATGGCGTTAATTGGATATATGTTTGCTTCAAGAACATTTCACCAACCTAACGACTGGCTAGTATTTTTAGTTATCGGTATAATTGGAGCCTTGTTAATATACACGCTTGGGGTACTAAGAGTTGCTGGCGTAAAGGGCGCTCGTAGACCGTAAGCCTGATCCAAAGTCTATTGTCAGGTTAATGTTTGTTTGTGTCGCTTCTTCTCAAAATATTGCTGATGCTCCTCAGTTGCTAGCCAGTAGGTTGAAGCGGGTTGAATTTGGGTTGCAAGCGCTTTTTGATACTTACCTGAGCGTTCCAGGTTCTCTATTGATTGTCTAGCTATGTGTTCCTGCTCAGATGTATGGTAGAAAATTACACTTCGATACTGCTCCCCTCGATCTGCTCCCTGTCGGTTTAAACTCGTCGGATCATGGATGCTCCAGAAGACATCTAGCAACGTCTCATAGCTTACTATCAAAGGATCATACTTCACCTGAACAACCTCGGCGTGTCCGGTAATCCGAGACAGCACATCTAGATAACTTGGATGCTCAAAATGTCCACCCATGTAGCCTACAGATGTCGAGACAACGCCCTTTACTCTACTAAAAGCGGCTTCAACTCCCCAAAAGCATCCGGCTCCAAATGTTGCTGTTTCCATTCCACTCATGCTCGAAAGATAACCGAAAGATTATTTGCTGGCATGGTAACAGTTTTGACAAGCGAGAGATTTCCAGCTTGGGCAACTGCTACTACTTGATCTAGATCCCGTATGCCCCACTGGGGATTTTGCAATTGGAGACTCTGATCAAACTCTGCATTACTGGGTGCAGTATGTCTACCATCGTGTTTAAAAGACCCGTAGAGATACAGGATACCCCCAGGCGGAAGAATCCGCTTTGCCCCTGCGATCAATCCCAGGCAAGCAGACCAAGGGGCAATGTGAATCATATTAATATTCACGATCGCCTTAATTGGATCTTGTTTGAAGTCTATCTTTGGCAACAACTCCCTTGATTGATCCTGTTCAACCGCCCAAATTGAATCGCAGACATCTAGCGCGATCGCCGGATAAAGGTTGAACGCAGGGCAGTATTCCCGCCATGCCATAATACTAGCGCGGGCAAGGGGATTAGGGTCAGACGGCAGCCACTTGCGCGGATGAAGTCGGGGTGCAAAAAAGATTGCGTGTTCTCCGGTTCCACTGGAAACTTCTAACACCGTGCCTGTAGGTGGCAGAACTTGTAAAAGTACCTCTAAAATTGCTGCTTGGTTGCGTTGTGTCGCCGGAGCGTACTGTCGGGCATCTGGAAACTCATTCATTTAATTTGACAGCGCCCCTGTGTTTCGCACTCAATCCGCTTTTGGCGATCGCTAACAATCGTTGCTAAGTTTGGTCGTCCCGTGAGAGTGAGCCGCCAATCAGCCCAGATTCCATACAAAGTATCAACGATAGTACCAATTATCGGCAACTTAGTTACTGCATAAATCCACCCCATCCCCAGAGTCTCGTAAACGGAGCGAAAGACCTCCACATTCTTGATAATTGTACCGTCAGGAAGGAGGGCATGGATTCTCCCCATTGCCGTTTCAAAGTCAATTCCGCCATGCGCTTCTGGGATGTAGCGATCGTCTGCAATGTCTACAAAGTCTACAAGTCCTCGACCTGCATCTCGTTTTCGCAAGAAGTTGACTTCTCGCACACATAACGGACATTCACCGTCGTACAGCAACTGAATTTGCCAGGACTTTGAAGAGGGTTGGGACTGGGTAGCGACTGCAATAGATTTCTGGGGTTGGATGTTCGACGAGGACATAGGCAGTTCTTAATTTGTTTTTTATGGTAAAAATAAGCAGAGATATTTAACTATCTTAATAAAAATTAACAGCTATTGAATACAGGAGTTACGTAGTTAAAATGTGTCATGGTCAACGGAATGCAACCTTGTGCAGCATCTGATAAATGCTTTGTTTTGCGATCGCTTCACCCAGAATGACATTAATAACTGCTAATATCCTGGTGGAAAATGCCATCCACCAAGTAAATCTGTGAGATGCTTGGCGATCACCAGCAATTGCCGATCCTGCCAGCGCTTACCAACCACTTGAATCCCAATTGGTAATCCTGATTCGCTTCGCCCCGCAGGAATCACCACCACTGGATGCCCTGTGAGATTAAATAACGGCGCATGAGTCAAGCCCCAGACATTGTAAGGAAGGGCATGATTATCAACAGCAAGTGTCTTGAAAAAGCTGTCTAAATTGCCTTTTAAAGGCAAATGAGCAAAAGCAGGGCCACAAGTCACTGGACACAGCCAAGCATCCCAGTCAGCGAAAAATGTCTCTAGTTGCCCGATAAAAACTTCCTGCCGAGTGAGCGCTTCGGCGTACTGTCTAAACGTGAACCGCACACCTTGTAAAATTCCTTGAGTAACTGGATCGTGGGCTTTTGTGGAAAGCGCGAACTCTAGCAGGGGCGAAAGCGATCGCGCCCAAGCAGATTCAAACACTCCCAATTCGGTTCCAATAATTTGCCCGTAGGTTCGCAACGCCTTTTTTATCTTCAATTCAGCAGGACAACACTGCTTCACACAAGCGCCCTGTGCTGCAATAATATTTGCCAAATTCTCCAATGTTGAGCGAGTTTCACTTGTTACGGGTACACCAAAATCATGCGTCCAAGCAAACCGATAATTCTTCAGGGGAAGCGGCTGGTTTGATTCTGGGGGTGCTGATTGTACCTGCCAATCTTGCCCGTCTGGCCCTTCAATGATCGAAAGACACAGTTGCAAATCTTCGAGCGATCGCGCCAAGGGTCCCAGCACTCTCAGATGTCGCACTGCTTTAAACGGTACAAGTCGCACCACTGTTCCAGCATTCGAGACGCGATACTCGGTCGGTTTGAAGCCATAAACGCCACAGAAATGGGCTGGAATTCGGATCGAGCCGCCAATATCGCCCCCAATGTCTAAGGGCGATAATCCTGCCGCAATCGCCGTCGCACTTCCCCCACTGCTACCACCCGAAGTATACGCAAGATTCCAAGGATTGTTGGTGCGACCAAATAAAGGGCTATCGGTTTGAAAGCCTTGTGAAAGCTTCGGGAGATTTGTTTTGCCAAGCAGAATCGCACCCGCACTCTTGAGTCGAGCAACGACGGTAGCATCTTGGTCAGGAATGTATTTTGCAAGCGGTGGATAACTACTCGTAGTTCGCATTCCTGCCGTAGCGATATAGTCTTTGATGGTGAACGGTACGCCGTGTAGCAGACCCCAATTTTCGCCGCGACTCAAGGCTTCATCTGCGGCTTGGGCGCGGTGTCTCGCCCCGGCTGCGTCAAGGGTGACGATCGCATTAAGGGTTGAATTGTGTTTTGCGATCTGTGCAAGATGGGCATCAAGCACCTCAACTGCACTGAAGCGGCGCTCACGAATACCGCTAGCTAGTTGGCAGGCAGATAAGAACACGAGGTCAGACATTACAGCATTTGACCGTTAACTTATTAACATTGCTGTGTTCATCAGCTTAACACTCAAGTTGCACAGAGCAGGGGAGAATGTAACAGTGCAATTTAGATGACGATTAGCTTAACAAGTTGACATCCTCCCTGGTCTAAAGACACAGGGATTCCTAAGACTCACGACTTAGGTTTCTGCTTCCTTCCCTCTCTTGAAAAGTTGGGGGAGCGTCGGGGAAACCCCTCCGCCTTTTGTACCCCCACTTTCCGCTTGCGGGTTTTTTGCAACTGCCCTTCTTCCTTATGGTCGTCAGGTCTTATATTTGCTTCACAGACTGCAACTGCGTGTCCCGCAGCCAGAATATTTCGTGCGGCGTTGATATCTCGGTCATGGTGTGTCCCACATTTGGGACAATCCCACTTTCTCTCATCAAGCGGCAGCGATTCTACAATGTGACCGCAATGCCCACAGCGCTTACTACTGGGGAACCATCGGTCAATTTTGACCAACGTTCGACCATACCACCCACATTTGTAGGCAAGTTGCTGGGTCAACTCTCCTCAAGAAGCATCAGAGATACTAATAGCCAACTTGCGGTTCTTCACCATGTTTTTAACTGCCAGATCCTCAACTACTATCGTTTGGTTTTCGCGCACCAGTTGAGTCGTCAGTTTATGGAGAAAGTCTTTGCGGCTATTGTACAGCCTGCTGTATGTACGGGCTACTTGTATTCTTGCTTTTTGACGGTTATTCGATCCTTTCTGCTTGCGAGAAAGAGATTTTTGTACTCTTTTGAGTTTGCGACGATGGCGTTTAAAGTGTCTGGGATTGGCAATTTTGTCACCGTCACTGGTAGTCAGCAAGCTAGTTATGCCAACGTCCAACCCTAAGCTTTTGGTGCAAGTGGGAAGTGGTTGGATATTAGGATTGTCTACCAACAAACAAATGTGCCAACGTCCACTATGATCGAGCTTGACCGTAACAGTAGACGGCTCACATCCCTCTGGCAATGGGCGACTCCAACGAATCGGCAACGCCGTTTCACACTTCGCCAAAAACACAGAACCGCTCTTCCATCGGAAAGCAGCTTTTGTGAACTCAGCACTACCAAGGCAATAAAGCGGGTGAATAATTCATCCGCTTTTTGCCGTGCCGTTGTGACGTTTCCTGAAATTAGGGTATTTTGCCCTACCCGCAAAGAAGTTAGCAAAGGCTTTCTGGAGATGCCTCAATCCTTGCTGTAAGGGCACACTGCTAACTTCATTCAGAAATTGCAAGTCTTCTTGCTTTTTCCAAGCCGTCAGCATGAAAGAGGTCTTGATATAGTCAACCTTTTCCTGTCGCTCATACCAGGCTTTCGTCCTCGCTGCCAATGCGCGGTTGTAGACCAATCGCGCACAACCCAATCGCAAGTACCACCCATCAGCAGCAATGGCCGCGCTCTAGACAACGGTAAAATAGTACCTGGCTCAAACCCCAGCATAGTAAGAGCCGCGCTGTGTCCGCCGTAGGAGAAAGCAGCCGCTACTTGTGGATTAAAAGCGAGGATCAGCGTTTTCTAGCGCCAGCCTGCCTCCGGCGGAATGACCTCCTAAGATAATCTGTTGCAAGTTAAGCATTCCAGCCAGCACCGCTTTTGCCTGTAAGGTTTCGAGTTCAGCTAGCAGAGTTGGCATTGCTAAAGCAGTAGGAGCAGTACCATAAGTAGCAGGTGTACCCATAGTTACATCAACGCCGGGAGTCATGCCAACCATTCCTGGTAAGTATTCAGACACCCAAGCGAATGTAACTACCACTAGACCGCGCTCAACAAGTTTAACTGCCAGCCAATGGTACATTTCTGGACTACAGTTAAAGCCGTTAAAGAAAATTACGACGGGAAACGGAGCCTGGGTTGAGTCAGCTGGTATAACACCGAAATTGCCTTGCCCTTTGCTACTCGACATCTGCGCCGGGTATAGCACCTTGAAATGAATAGTGTCATAGGGTGGCTTGGCGCTAAAGACTTTAGCGGCACGGAAAAAAGCACGAATCATCCTAACGTCGGAGGCATTCAAGGAAAGACACTTTCAATAGTAGTGTTATCAGTGGGAGAATTACAGGAAACAGCGATGCCGAAGGCGGTATGCTCTACGACCATGCTCCGCAAACGCTTTGCGACCATCGCACTTTGGAATTTTTCCCCTGCCTCAAGTCGTTGGCTCAATTCTCGAAGTTTTGTTCTAAACGCTCTATCACAGAGGCTAATTCTATTACTTTGCTATTTAACTCTTCGCACTTAGCAACAGCTTCTGTGTGGGCTATTGTGTAGTCAGCGCCACCCAACATCACCTCACCGTAATACTCGTAAGGCGCAGCACCGTAAATCGGAAGTGGGTTGTCCTCTGGATAATCTTCTTGAGCTTCTTCTATAGCTGCTTTAAGTTGTTTAACGGTTAGACGTTGTGCTGGAAAGTAGTAAAGTTCATCGGCATTTTTGTTTAGGTGCGGCAGTGTTGGATCAATAATCTGCTCGTTAAGCTCAATCCAGGCATACTCAACGACTATACAAGGATCAGCCGTATAGACTAAAAAACCTTGCACATATATCGAGCCTTCAATTAGCAATGCTGCCTTGTAAGCATTATCAAAGCAGTCAGTAGCCTTACTGTTAATGCGTTGAGCAATATCTATTGATAAAGTTACATCTAATGTAGTCATAGTGTTGCGATCGCTTTATTTATCTAATTAGAGCCAATAATTTTGCTCAATTCGGTTTCGTTGCGGTACATTCCTTGTAGAACTGCCGATCTCGCTTACCTAGTCCCAGCCATATTGCCCCGCATACCAAAGTTACCGTTGTCACGCCGTGCGAAAACAACTTTTAGATTAATGCTACCTTTCAAAAAGTTGGTTTGTGTCTATATCTAGGTTAGAGAACTTAACAAAAAGGGCGAGGAGTCAAAAATAACTTTGGAATATAACGATGTTAATTTTAGCCCTTGACTTTGGCGGCACTAAACACGCTGCTGCCACTGTTGCATTTGGTGAGAGACAATGGCAGCAGAACAGACGGTTGCTTTCACTTCCATTTGGAGATGCTAGCACTGATCTTGCTATGATGCGATCGCTCATTCAAGACTTGCTGCACAAAGAAAAACCAGCTGCTATTGGCGTTAGCTTTGGTGTCCCCGTAGGATACGGGGACGGGTACAGTGCGCCTTTCTCATCACGTCAGAGGCTGGGAGAACACTCCCCTACGCGAGATGCTAGAGGCAGAATTCGGTGTACCCGTAAGTGTAGACAATGATGCTAATGTTGCAGCTTTAGGAGAGCATCGCTTTGGAGCAGGTCAAGGGTTCTCAAGCTTACTGTACATCACTGTCAGCACTGGTATCGGTGGCGGCTGGATTTTGAATGGACACCCTTGGCGTGGTGCTGAAGCTATGGCAGGAGAAATTGGACACATGGTTATAGATCCAACTGGCCCACTTTGTTTATGCGGTAAGCGGGGATGTTTAGAAAGATTGGCATCGGAGCCGTATATTGCCCAACAAGCTGACGAGTGGTTGAGAGATCATCCAGATCAAGGATCAGTATTGCGTACTTTAGTTAGAGATAGCAAAGAAATGATTAATGCTCAGATTGTCAGCCAAGCTGCGGCACAAAAAGATGAAGTAGCAACGAAGGTACTAGAACGCGCTGGTTGGGCAATGGGTGTGGGAATTGGTAATGTGGCTAATTTGATCAACCCACAGCGTTTTGTGCTGGGTAGTGGCGTAACAAAAGCTGGCGATCAATTTTGGCAAGTGGTACGTCGAGTAGCAAAAGAGGCTGCTTTACCTGAAGTTCATTTTGATATTGTTCCAGCTGCATTAGGCGATGAAGCGCCCTTGTGGGGTGCAGTGGCGCTTGCAGAAGACTTGTTGAGTTAATTAAGCCAAACAATTTCTTAATTTAGTGCTTTTATCCTATCTGCTCATCAAAAATATACATACATAAAATTCAATTTCATGAATCGAACTTTTTGGATTATTGCTTTAATTGCTTTTATTAATTCCCTAAGTTTTACTATTCTTATTCCAATTATTTATCTTTATGGTAAGCAGTTTGGCTTAAATGATTTTCAGACAAGTTTTTTATTTTCAATCTATTCCGTAGCTCAGTTTTTTGCTACTCCTATAATTGGTAAACTTTCAGATCGTTTTGGTAGAAAACCTTTACTAATTATAAGTTTGGCTGGAACTGTAATAGCTAATTTTCTAGCTGGAACAGCTACAACTGCAACGGCTCTCTTTTTAGCTCGGTTTCTTGATGGAATTACTGGGGGAAATAGTTCAGTAGCACAAGCAGTAATTTCAGATGTAACTAATCGCGAAAATCGAGCTAAAGGTTTTGGTATATTTGGTGCAGCTTTTGGTTCCGGTCTTATTCTAGGGCCTGCTGTTAGTTTACTAGCGCAGAGTATTTCTTTAGGAGCTTCTTTTTTAGCTTCCGGTGCGATCGCTTTTGTAGCTTTACTAATTACTATCTTCTTCTTACCTGAAACAATTGCACATAAAGATACTTCACATAATTATTTTGATTTAGGCTTAGAAAATTTAATTAAAGGTCTTGCTATTCCCAAAGTTGGAATTTTATTAATTATTAACTTTTTAATTGGTACTACTTTTACTATTTTCGCTTACGCCTTTCAACCCTACTTTATTAACGTACTGAGTCAAAATAGCCAATCTTTGACTCTAATGTTTATCTTAATTGGAGGACTTGGATTAATTATGCAAACAGTGGGAATCCAGGCTTTAAACCGTAAACTTGATCTGATTACTATATTATTGTTTGCTTTATTTATTAGAAGTGTGTCATTTATTTTAATGCCGATTTGGCCAAATGTATTTTACTTCGTTGGAGTCAGTATAGTTTTTGCTATTTTCAATTCTTTAGTGCAACCGATAATAAATACTTTAATTTCTCTCAATGCCAAGCCAGAAGAACAGGGAACTGCTATGGGTATTAATTCATCTTATTTAAGTATTTCCAATGCTTTTGGACCTGTAATTGCAGGCATGACGATTGATCAATCTAATCCTACTACTTATGGTTATCCTTTATATTTAGCTGGAATACTAACGTTATTAGTATTGTTATTAGCAGTGTCTACGCGCAATAGATATGCAGCTAATGTTATTTCAAAATAAAAGCATCATCTAATTAGTTATGACTAAATGGCACTAAATTGAGAGGTTAAATTCTCTGCTCTCGATTTGGGCTAATTTTATTACTATTTATGCTTTCTACTATAGAACCCATTTGGGATCTATTCATTAGCCAGCCGCTTGAGCATGAGTCGGATGAAGCAAAGATTGAGTTTGGCTGTGGCATTAGTAAGCGTTCGTTCAAAGTTTTTGACCAAACTTTTACAGCG
>JAHHHE010000181.1 GCA_019359535.1 Gloeocapsa sp. UFS-A4-WI-NPMV-4B04 | reverse complement strand
CTAGTCTGCTTCTTTTGTGGCAGTAATGGCTTAATGAGTTCCCACTCTTTATCAGTTAAACTACTGGCGTATGGCATTTATTTTTGATTCTAGCTCCTCCTTAAAGATCCCAAATGGGTTCTATATGAACCAATATCACTTCAAACGTTCATTTTATGAAGATCCTACTTTAAGCGATCAACTTTTTAACTTGCTGGAAACCTCCTTCCCTGGAATTAGCCGTGCAGCAGAAACAGGAAGGATGCTTGGTGCAGCATGGGAAGATGCTTCTACGCCGTTTATCCACTTCTACAATGACATAGCCGTCACCCATGTGGGAGTTCTGGAAATTCCGATGCAAATTATGGGACAAACTGTGACAGTGGGAGGAATTCACGGAGTTTGTACTCATCCTGAATTCCGCCGCCGAGGATATTACCGTGAGGTAATGACAGAGGTACTTGATTACTGTGCAAGCCGATATGGCACACTGATTTTAACGACATCACAACCGGAGTTCTATCAACCTTTTGGTTTTCGCGTTGTCAAGGAACATATCTTTAGTACAAAGAGTGACTTAACAGGTTTGATCAATGGCTTCCGATTAGTTAATACTTCAGATCCCCATGATTTAAAATTGCTACACAGACTTTTAGAAACACGCGAACCTGTCTCTAATATTGTGGGGGTTTTGCATGAGAAAGCTGTGTTTTTTGTTAATGAAGGAACTAAGCCACTACACTATGCAGAAGACTTGGATCTGATCGTTTCTATGAAGATAAAAAATACTCAACTAATGCTGTTTGATGTAGTTGGAACGAGGATATGCAATCTGACTGCTATTTTGGAAAGGATACCTCAACGTATTGAGGAAGTTATTACTTATTTTAGTTGCGATCACCTTGGTGGAGATTTTCAAGCATTTTCTCACGTCTTTGAGGGTGATTCGCTGTTGATGGTTCGCGGTTTATTCGCAGCAGAAGAGAAGCAATTTATGTTACCACGTTCAGCACGTTGCTAATATTGAGCCGCTATAACCGTTACTAACCAACATTTCTAAAATCAATCATCGTTTGGCGATAAGCATCTGGCAATCCGGTATCAAAACACTTTCCTTTAACAACATATCCTGTCATTCCCTCTGCTTCGCGCAATTTGTCGAGACAAGATGTTAATTGAAATTCATTCTTCTCACGGATATTGTTAGTAATGTGTTCTTCTAAATAGTCAAAAATTTTCGGACTGAGTACATATAAGCCGAATATACATAAGAATTGATCTTCAGCCATTCCCTCTACACGCAGATGCTTACGCGCATATTCAATATCAGGCTTTTCACTCAGTTGCATTACAGAAAGAATTGAGTTTGATTCTTGCCAAACACCCGTAACACAGCCAGCTTTATGAAGAATCTCTGCTGGCATTGTAGTCAAGCTAATAACGCTGTGATTAACTTGTTCATAAATATCTAAAACTTGACTAGCACAAGATTTTTCAGTATTAGATGAGTAAACATGATCGCCTAGCATTAGCAGAAACGGCTGATCTTTTACCCATTCTTTAGCACAAAATACTGCATGACCGTAGCCTTCTTGCTTGTCCTGCGTCAAAATTGTAATTCTGCTGCCCAAATCTTGGAGATACTGACTATATTCTTGATTTTGTGGTGATAATTTATTGAAAAGTTCTGATGGCGGTGGACTTTTAAAGAAATCTTCAAACAAAGTGCGATCGCCTTTTTGTACCACAATTCCAACTTCTTCTATTCCACCACTAATTGCTTCTTCCGCGATCGCCATAATCACAGGTTTAGCACGACCATCGGAATCAATAATTGGGAAAAGTTCTTTTTTTACAACCTTGGTAGCTGGAAATAAACGAGTACCAAAACCTGCCGCCGGAATCACAGCTTTGCGAACTTTTCTTTCTGAATTAAGTGGTAGTTTTAAACCTTGCATTTGCAGAAACTTTTTATAGAATTTACTCTGGAATTTTCAAAGGCTTCTCATGCAGGAAGAGGTATTTTAGTTTAGGAAGACACAGAGTATGTTCTCATCTCTATACTTTTCTACGCTTAAAAAACCTCATCCAACCACAAAGTTTACCAACTTCCCTGGCACAACAATTACCTTTTTAATCTCCTTACCCTCGATGTAACGTTGGGCGACTTCTGAATCACGGGCGTACTGTTCCAATGCTTGCTTGTCTGCTTGCGTTGGTACTTGAATTGTGCCTCTAGTTTTACCCATAATTTGAATTACCAAGGTAATTTCATCAGCAACTAGAGCCGATGGATCAAACTTAGGCCAAGTTTGCGTGTGAACGGACTCAGTGTGACCAATTATATGCCACAACTCATCAGCAATGTGAGGAGAAAATGGAGCTAAAAGCAGAATTAGCGTCTTTATTCCTTCTGCATAAATTGGTGAGTCTTTGCAAGTAGTCTCGGCAAGAGAATTGCTCAACTTCATTAATTCAGAAACAGCCGTATTAAATTGATATTCGCCCTCTAAATCTTCTGTAACTTCCTTAATCGCAGTGTTAATTGCCCGACGCAAATCTTTTTCAGGTTTACTTAGCTGGTTGTTGGATTTTGAAGTTTGATTTCTGAAATCTGTTACCAAGCGCCAGACACGATTCAAAAACCGAAATTGCCCTTCTACATCGGCATCTTCCCATTCCAAGTCTTTTTCTGGCGGCGCTTTGAACAAAATAAACATTCGCGCAGTATCCGCCCCGTATTTAGCTAAGACTTCTTGGGGATCAACACCGTTATACTTCGACTTAGACATCTTTTCATAGAAGACTTCCAGGTGTTCGCCAGTTTCTGGATCTTGTGGTTGGGCGGGATTTACTTGTGCAGAAGGAATATATTTACCAGTAACTGGGTTTTTGTATGTTGTACCCTGAACCATGCCTTGAGTTAGCAGGCGTTGGAAGGGTTCATTGAAGTTGAGGAGTTTACAATCGCGCAGTACCTTAGTAAAGAAGCGTGAATACAGCAAATGCAAAATCGCGTGTTCTATTCCGCCGACATATTGATCCACTGGCATCCAATCATTTGTCTTCGCTGGATCGAAAACCTGCTGCTCATTGTTAGCGTCGGGATAGCGCAAGAAGTACCACGAGGAATCAATAAACGTATCCATCGTGTCAGTCTCCCGCTTTGCCGCAGTACCGCAGGTTGGACAAGGTACATTTACCCAGTCCATTTGAGCTAACGGAGAAACCCCGCGCCCAGTAAATTCAACATCTTCTGGCAGCTGTACTGGTAAATCTGCATCAGGTACTGGAACCGTGCCACAACTAGGACAGTGAATTACTGGAATTGGTGCGCCCCAGTATCTTTGCCGTGAGATCAGCCAATCACGTAAGCGATATTGCACTCGTGATTTACCCCAACCCTGTTCTTCGGCATATTGCACGATCGCTTGTTTGGCTTCAATTGAAGTTATGCCGTCAAAAGAGTTGGAATTAACTACAATTCCCGGTTCTGTGTAAGCCGCCTCCAAGGGTGCAGACGCATCGCCTTCGGGTACAATCACAACCTTAATCGGCAAATTCTTTTCTTTGGCAAACTTAAAATCCCGTACATCATGAGCGGGAACACCCATTACTGCGCCAGTACCGTACTCATACAAGACATAATCAGCAATCCAAATCGGAATTTCTTCTCCCGTAAACGGGTTAATAGCCTTACCACCAGTGGGAATACCGCGCTTAGGCTTGTCTTCAGCAGTTCGTTCTAACTCGCTTTGTGCAGAAACTTCTTGAATAAAGGCTTCAACTGCCGCTTGTTGATCTGCTGTTGTGACAGAACGAGTTAGGGGATGTTCTGGCGCTAAAACA
Source organism: Gloeocapsa sp. UFS-A4-WI-NPMV-4B04 (assembly GCA_019359535.1). Classification (GTDB taxonomy): domain Bacteria; phylum Cyanobacteriota; class Cyanobacteriia; order Cyanobacteriales; family Chroococcidiopsidaceae; genus JAHHHE01. The sequence goes on along the minus strand of JAHHHE010000181.1, from coordinate 8,452 downwards.
ACGTAGGTAACGCCATAAACAGTATCAGGTCGCGTTGTATAAACGCCGATTTTTTCTCCACCAACAATTGGAAATTCTAAATAAGCGCCTACAGATTTACCAATCCAGTTTGCCTGCATGATCTTCACGCGCTCAGGCCAGCCAGTCAACTGATCTAAGTCATTCAACAGTTGTTCTGCGTAGTCGGTAATCTTTAAAAACCACTGCCGCAACAGTTTACGCTCCACTTTAGCGCCAGAGCGCCACGATCGCCCTTCATTATCTACTTGCTCATTTGCGAGTACAGTTTGATCGATCGGGTCCCAATTAACAGCTGCTTCTTTTTGGTAAGCAAGTCCAGCTTTGAGAAATTGCAAGAAGATCCACTGCGTCCACTTGTAATAATCCGGTGAACAAGTGGTAACTTCTCGGTTCCAATCAATAGAAAGACCTAGCTTTTGCAATTGCGATCGCATTTGAGCGATATTTTGATATGTCCACTTTGCCGGAGGAATGCCCCGATCAATTGCGGCATTTTCAGCTGGTAATCCGAAAGCATCCCACCCCATTGGGTGCAGCACCCGATAACCCTGCATCCGCTTGAGTCGGGCAATGACATCCGTGATCACGTAATTACGGACATGGCCCATGTGCAGGCTACCTGACGGATACGGGAACATAGAGAGGGCATAGAATTTTGGCTTTGTGCTATCTGTGGGGGTCTGATCTAACCCAAGTTCTTCCCACGTCTTTTGCCACTTTTCCTCGATTGCTGCGGGGTTATAACGAAATACGGATGACATTCCTGCTGGCTCGATAATTCGTGTCTGCTTCAATATTCTAAATTGTTACTACAGTTAAGGATCAGCTTTGTGCAGATCGTAACTAGCTACAAGATCATGGAAATAAACGTGCTTGGTGATTTATAGCAATTAATAGCGATCGCCTAATAGCGATAAACTTGGCAAATTTGTTCACTTTCCCGAATATTTCACCCAAAAGAGCGTTTTTTAAAACTTACTTCTGCAACTTCTAAATTGAGCAAATAGCACAATGGAAACCTTAATTAAAGAATCGACTCTAGATAATTGCCGAAAAAAGTTGCTCATCCTGGGTTAAAAATTAGAGGCAACAGCAGTGCTAACTATGTTTTCGCCTGTAAAAATAAGTAATCTAATACATCTATCTAGTCACTTAAATCGCTGACGCGCTGCTGTTAAGGTTTTGGCAGTGCTGCTGAATAATCTGACAACACTCAGAGACATCAGCACGTTTTTGCATTGCGCCAACCAGTGCTTCATAGGTATCCCAATTCGTTTGCAGTAAAGTACGGGCTTGCAGTTCTGCCCAACGTAGCTTTTGCTCTTGGGCTGAGACTGAGAAGCGTAAAGATGTTAAAACATTTCTCATCTTTTGGCGATCGTCAATTCCACCCTCGGCGCTACCATAAACCAACGTTTCAGCAGCAACACCCGCCATCCAAATTGTGCAGTACCGATCTAATAATTGGGAACTGAGAGTACCTCGTTCTAGCTGTAAGCCTAATTCTTGATCGTCAAAGCTAACGCCACCTTGCCCTGATTGTCCCCTCTTAAGAGCTTCCCAGGCGGTGAGGGTATAGCCTGTGGCTGGAATTTCCAATAGGTGAGCAACTAGAAAGTGTCCTGCTTCATGCCGAATAATCTGCACTCGGTAACTAGGTGACAAATTCCCTAGCCAATCTACAAGTAGGTTACTTCCTTTGCCTTGCAAACTGAGACTATCTATAGTAGCAAGCCCTAAAAGGGTAAAAGTAGCGATCGCAGGTACAGTTGGTGAGAGATTGAATAATGGTCCCAATAGACTTGAAAGCATGATTACAAAAATAGAAATAGCAATTAAATTTAGGGAAGTTTGGCTCATGTCTAGGTTTTTAACTTAAGCTTTCTATTATTATGAGGCGATCGCTTTGCACTTATATAATAGCTAACCTAACTAAAAGTTTTTCCAACTACTGCTAAAGCCAGCAATCTTTTTATAGTCTAAGCAATGAGCGTATCTACTATTGATTAGTATTTCTAAATTTTCTATTTAACTCAATCAGCCTCTATCCTTGCATAAATCTAGCGAATCGTACCAATATCTAGCTAACAGCATCTAGACGAACGTAGCTACTAAACTGCCCTTGTTATTTATTAAAAACATAGCTAAGATTTCAATATTTTTCAACCTTGATATGCTTGCATTCAATTTTGGCATAAAGCTACCTAATGTTTTATACTAACTTGCTGTCCTCCTAGCTAGCCACAACTATGAAAAGCTGAGGTTAAGTTTAGACTTAAGCTTAAATAGTAAGTAAAAATAAGATTTAATTTGGATATGAAGAACTTTTTGTTATCAGGATTGTTGTTACTATTACTGCCTTTAGCTGCTTGCTCACCCAGTACATCTGAAACTTCGACGCAGAGTAAAACAGAAATAAAACCATTGGTAACAGGGGCAATTCCTGACCAAGATCCACAGAAGTTGCAGCGTCAGTATACAAAATTAGCCGCTTATCTGGAGAAGCAATTGGGAGTGCCAGTAGAATATAAGCCTGTTACAGATTATGCAGCAGCTGTGACCGCTTTTAAAGTGGGAGATTTAGATTTGGTATGGTTCGGGGGATTAACTGGCGTTCAAGCACAATTGCAAGTTCCGGGTGCAGAAGCGATCGCTCAACGTGATATAGATCAGAAATTTCATAGTGTATTCATTGCTAACAAAAATAGTGGACTAACCCAGTTTAAAACTATCAATGATTTGCAGCAATTGAGAGGGTATACTTTTACATTTGGTAGTGAATCATCAACATCAGGGCGTTTAATGCCTCAATACTTTCTGCAACAAGCTGGGATTAAGCTTGACGAATTCAAAGGTGAAGTTGGTTTTTCTGGCGATCATGATAAAACTATCAAGCTTGTGGAAGCAGGCACTTATAATGCTGGTGCTGTAAATGAAAAAGTCTGGCTGCAACGAGTGAAGTCAAAAGAGGTAGATTTAAATAAAGTACAAGTTATCTGGCGATCGCCTTCTTACTATGACTATCACTGGGTTATTAACCCCCAAGTTAAACAACGCTATGGTGACGATTTTGTCCAGAAAGTCCAAACTGCATTCTTAAAGCTAGATCCAAAAGTACCAGAACAAAAAGAAATTCTCGACCTTTTACAAGCAGATAAGTTTATTTCTACCAAAAACTCTAATTACACTCAAATCGAAGCCGTTGGGCGACAAATTGGCAAAATTAAATAATTGATTACTTTCAATTTCTTCCCACCTAAATCTTACTATTTTCAGCAGTTAAAATGTTATGTAAAGTTATGCAAGTATACTTGTGTTTTGCAATGAAACATCATAATATAGTAAGTGTATTTGTCTAACTAAATGCTTGTTGAAAGTAAGTAGTTGGAGCGCAGAGGACATTGTCCTCTGCGCGGCGATTTCTAAATACAACCAAAGTGTAGAAATTGAGAATTTGATAGTAGCAACACCGGATAGAAACAGCGTTACTTAGAATTGCTCAAATTTCTGATAGTAAAATTCTGGTAAGTTGATTCAGGAATTCTACAAGTTTGATAATCATCCATTTAACAGGGGACAATTGACAATTGTTTCGCTCTCGGGAATAAAAATCCCCATCCTCAAATCTCACGAATAAATGTCAACTGTCAACTGTCAACTGTCAACTTTTTAATGACCAAAGGAATTGCAACCGCAGCCGCAAAATGAACTTAGGGACACCGATCTTTGAACTTAAAAACGTTACCAAACAATTTGGTAGCTTCCAGTCCCTTGCAAACATTAACTTGCAAATTTGGGCTGGCGATCGCGTTGCTCTTGTCGGTTCAAGTGGTGCAGGAAAAAGTACGATGATTAACTTACTAAATGGTACACTGCTGCCCACTCAAGGAGAAGTTTGGGTGTTGGGACATAATTTGTCTCGTTTGCCTCGAAAGTCACTGCGTCAAATTCAGCGCCAAATTGGTACTATCTACCAGCAATTTCATTTAGTAGATAACTTACGAGTAATTCATAATGTTAATGCTGGACATTTAGGACGCTGGTCATTTTTTAAAGCTGCTATTTCACTGATATCGCCCATGGAAGTCGGAACAGCGGCGATTGCGTTGAACCAAGTAGGAATTGCGGAAAAGCTGTATGAGCGTACTGATCGCCTTTCTGGTGGACAGCAACAACGAGTAGCGATCGCGCGTGTCTTAGTCCAAAACCCTAGTGCGATTTTGGCTGATGAACCAATATCTAGCCTCGATCCCGAACGCAGCCGCGAGATCATCCAGATGTTACGTCAGTTAAGCCAAGATTCAGGCAAAACTTTGGTTACTAGCCTTCATGCTTTTGAATATGCGCGTAATTATTACGAACGCATTATTGGTTTACGTCAAGGACGCATTCTATTTGATGCATCACCATTAGCAGTATCACCCAGTATGGTTGAGGAGTTGTATAGAACTGAAGAGTGAACCGCAAAGATATTAAGGGAAGATTTCACCGCACCTTACCCAAGCAACCCTCACTACTTAACTCGCGTACCATGTGGGGTTTGCTATTTGTAGCTGCGGTTATTTGGTCGTTACACGAATCTGGCTTATTTGAGCGGGATTTAGTCAACGTTGGCGGCTGGACTCTAGTAATGCGCTTTCTAATTGCTGCTACTCGTCCAGAACTTGATGTTGAATTTCTGCAACTGACTCTAGAGGCAACCCTGCAAACTCTAGCCTACGGTGTGTGTGGCACAGCTTTCAGTCTAATTTTCGGTTTAGTAGGGGGTATATTGTCTTCTGAGGTGTGGTGGCAGTCAATTTCACTTGTTAAGTTTCCGACTCCTTGGCTGGTGGTACGTTTTTTTCTAGCGATACCGAGAGCGATTCATGAACTGATCTGGGGACTATTTTTCATTAATATTTTTGGTCTTGATCCACTTGTTGCAGTTCTGGCGATCGCGATTCCTTTTGGTGCAATTACGGCTAAAGTCTTTTCCGAGATTTTAGACGAAACGCCTCGTCAACCATTAATGGCACTACTTAATAGCGGTGTTTCTCCTTTAAATGCCTTTGTTTATAGCCTGATTCCCCAATCTTTTCCTAATTTACTTTCCTACGCTTTTTACCGCTTTGAATGCTCAATTCGTTCTGCTGCTGTACTAGGTATCATTGGTGCTGGTGGACTCGGTTATCAAATTCTCCTCAGCCTCCAGTCTTTGCGCTATGAGGAAATGTGGACGTTTTTGATTGCTTTAGTGTTATTGAGTGGTAGCACTGATTTCTGGAGTGCAATGCTGCGTCGCTCCATCGGCGCACCTAGTCGCTTGGATTTGAATTTGCATCTCTCAAAGCCTAAATCAACGCTCCAAAACACGCAGACACTCGCCATTCACTTGTTACAAGGCGATCGCTTAGTAAAAGTCTCTTTATTTGCTGCAATTGGTTTACTAATATTCTCCTTTTGGTACGTTAATGCTGATTTCACTAAACTCTCGTCACCACAAACATTTGATTTGTTAATAGGAGTAATTCAAGACTCTTTCCCACCGGATATTACCAAGTTCTATCAGCTATTCACGCTTTCCGCGCAAACTCTGGCAATGTCAATTCTCGCGATCGCAATTGCTGGAATAGGCGGCATTTTGCTTTCTTTCCCAGCCGCAAATAATTTATTATTACCCGAAGATAATAGTCATTCTCTATGGGGAATAACTGTTTTGGTATTCACCCGCTTCCTACTACTATTTACAAGGGCAATTCCCGCGCCAATTTGGGCGTTAATATTTTTATTTGTGTTGTTTCCGGGAATTTTACCAGGAGCGATCGCCTTAGCTATCCACAATTTGGGTATTTTGGGGCGCTTAATGGCAGAGGTGATAGAAAACTTAGATCAACGCCCGTTGCGATCGCTTCAAGCTTTGGGCGCTACTAATTCTCAAATTTTCCTCTACGGCATTTTACCCCGCACCTTATCCCGCTTTGTTGCATATATCCTCTACCGTTGGGAAGTCTGCATTAGGGCGACTGTAATTGTGGGTTTGGTGGGTGCTGGTGGTTTGGGACGTTTGCTTACAGAGCAACTAAGTAGCTTTGACTATAAAGGTTTAGTCAGCACTTTGATATGTTTTATTTGCCTCACGTTTCTAGTAGATTTGATTAGTGCTACTGTAAGGCGATCGCTACGTTAAGAGGGGTCAGGGAATTTTTATACTTGAAATAAAAGCAGGAGATTAAACTGCGGACACTTTGTGCGTCAGGCTGCCTTGAATCTGCACCATTTTTTCTTGTCCGTGCGTTGTATTGGGGGCGCTACTACCAATTAACGGAGTTCTAGTTGAGTTGAATTGTACTTGGTACTTTAGGCACGGCGCAGTCTGTTCCTGTGAACTATTTTAGTTACAAGTTAAATGTGGATACCACATTCAGTTTTACACATACCCCGCCAACGTCCCGCACGTTCGTGCTCACCTTCATTTACTGGGGTGGTAGTTGGTTGATCGCCAATACTAGAATATCCTTGATCATGGAGTGGATTGTAAATCACTTTATGTTCAGCTACATAACTCCATACTTCTTTGCGACTCCAATTTGCTAATGGATTAATCTTGAGTCGCTGTTTTTTATCAAACTCAAAAATGGGCATCTGTTTGCGGGTAAGAGCTTGATCGCGCCGTCTTCCTGTAATCCAAGCAATAGTATCTAATTCATTAAGTCCACGTTCTAGCGGTTCAATCTTTGTTAGTTGATAGAACTTATCAATATCTCTATCCCAGAGCGCTTCACCATAGCGTTCTGCAAACGCTTCGCGAGAGTCTACATCTGGAACTTTATAAACCTTTAAGTTCAAGTTATAAATTTCAGTAGCCTGACGAACTAACTCTAAAGTCTCAGGAAAATGATGCAGCGTATCTAAAAATAGCACAGGGACTGGCTGGGGAAGTAGTAGCTCTTTATACAGCATGTGCATAGTTACCATGCCATTTACATTAAAAGCGCTAATCTGCACCAGACCTGTAGTAAAATTTTCTGCACACCAAGCTAGGATATTTCTGGGATCGGCGGAACCGAATCGCAAATTAAGTTCTTCTATATCAAAGGTAGTTGGTAGCTTAGGTGCGATGCATTGGCTCATAATCACTTTAATAATTTAAGTTTCTTCGGTTTTTTAAATTTTTCCAAAAGTAATTCAAGCTATTCACATCCACTATACCTAGACTCTTGATGTCAGGCTATAATTCACAGTCAATTGTCATTCCTTTATGCTGATAATTTCTCTGTGAGACTTATCGGCTGCTCTAAAAAAAGCGTGAAATGTATGGCTGATGATGGATGAGGAATTCTTTGGATTCAAAGCGTACTGTTTGCAGGATTTGGATGATTTTTTGAACTATATCAGGATACTTTACAGCAAGATTGTATTGTTCGCTGATATCAATCGCTAAATCATATAGTTCAATCGGCTGATTAAGTCCATGACATACAGCCCTGACTTTTCCCGATCCGAATCGCCTGCTCGAAACCGCGTTTATGCAATTCCCAGTAGAGAACTTACCCTCTCACTTCAAAGCGTCACACTTTGATTTTCTAAGTAACAGTAGCAACTACTAAGCTGATCGCAGTGTTTTGTTTTCTCCTCCGCGTTGTTGTAACTGGTGCATATGGTTAAACAACTGCCAGCAATATTGCTCTGGAAGTCCACAAGTTACAGCACCCCGCAGCACAACATTGAAGTACCAGTCGTTTGGGGCTAATTCTTCTCCTAATTTATCTACCACTACATAGGTGCGAACGTCTTTGTACAAACAGCCGTTACTTTCAATATCTACTAATTCGTGTTCATACCAATTTTGATGTACGCCTTCGCGCTGATCAAGGGTGTAGCTGAGGCGCTGGGGTAGCTGATATAATACACCTTCAACTGCGCTAGTTGGATCTTTGATCACATCTAGTACGCCACATTTACGCAGTGCGGAATAGGAATAAAAACCGAGTCGATAGCCTTTAAGTGTTGCTGGGCCAACTACATATACATGAGTTTTTTCACCGAGCGATCGCTTCAAATCTACCGGACACATACAAGAACCATACGCAAAGTAGTAAAACATCGGCTCTGTTTGCTGTTGCAGTCTCAAATTTAGTTTTGTCAGATTATGAGATTGTGCTACATAGTTTTGTAAATGTCCAGGTTGAAGGCTCATTGTTCTCTACAACTATTCTTTATTGCAGCGATTTTAGCAGAATCCCCCAAGCAATACAACGTATTCCGATAGACAAACCGTAGATTAGATTCTATATAAAACTAAGATTGGGGCAACCCAATTAGATTGGGAGCATCTCACTTTTGTAAATAGCCAGTGGTAGATAGCATTCGATTAAGATAAGCAGTGCGATGAAAGAGAACTTGTGGCACATTGTGTTTGTGCCACTGAGCGCCGGAGATGTTCACACGC
>JAHHHE010000180.1 GCA_019359535.1 Gloeocapsa sp. UFS-A4-WI-NPMV-4B04 | reverse complement strand
GATAATGCTGAAGCAATATTGCACGCTAGATGTCAATCGGCTGCGGGCAGTTGGTCAACTTTTTGTGACTCTATTTTAACGGCTAGACTCTATCCCGCTTAATCCCACTTTTTCGCGTTGCACCCGACTTCAATTTGCGATCGGGTTGACCTCTCCACGATTAAGGCGATCGCTAATGATTGTTCTTGCCTGCAAGTTTTACTCGGAACGGCTAACAGCTAGGCTTGCCCTTGAAGCGATCTTCTTTGTCCTGTCGACAGGTTGCCAGTGGAAAGCTTTGCCTCGTGAGTTAGGAGCATCGAGTACCGTGCATGACCGCTTCCAAGCGTGGTGTGAACAAGGGGTTTTTGAGCGATTGTGGCAGGCGGGCAAAACCATCGTATGCGACCCAGGTGGGCATAGAATGGGAGTGGAACGCAATTGATGGGGCAATGGTCAAAGCGCCATTGGGGGGGAAATCTTCAGGCGCGAATCCCACTGACCGGGGCAAATCTGGTACCAAGCGCAGTCTGCTCATCGATGGCAACGGCATTCCCTTAGCGATTGTCTTAGATGGCGCAAATCGCCACGATATGAAATTGGTTGAGCGCACGCTTGAAGCGCAACAACTGGTGCCAACTGATTTAGCTCAAGGCAAACAACGTCACCTGTGTGCGGATAAGGGCTACGGCTACGAGCAAGTGCGACAAATCTTGCAAGCGATGATTCACCTTGCCTTTGCCTTCATTACCTTCCGCTCAGCAGGGGTTTTCGGATAGGCTCTAAATACTGTGTTAACATAACTAATGAGAATAAATTAGGTCGCAGCGTTTGTTTCTAATATTGATAGGTTTCTTTCTTTTGGTATTGACAGGCAGTTCTCCAAAATCTATATCTCTACACTTTTCTGATTTAGGAAACCTGTTGAAATGTAAGCGAAGCTCCGTTGTAATTAGAGTGGTTGTTTGACAGCAGGAAAGAAGATGGTTTTAGAGCCAGTGTGTTGTCCCGATTGTGGCAGCGAGGATGTAGTGAAGAATGATAAGTCAAATGAAGGCAAGCAGCGGTACTTATGCCGCCATTACTGATTGCCGTTGCCGTAGCTTCATCTAAGACTACTCCTATCAGGGCTATCTACCTTCCATCAAACAATAGATTGCAGACATGGTAGTTAACGGCAGTAGAATTCGTGACACGGCAAGGGCGTTGAAGATTAGCCCAACGACAATAATTGAGGAATTAAAAGACCATGGAAAGACAGCCCGAATCCCAGACAGAGCACGTTTCAATAGTAACCTTAGGTGATAACAAAGAGTACTTAATTCAGGATGTCATCAACATTTACTGGAAAGGTGAGGACGAGGTCCAGAAATACTATGGCGCTGAAGGGTTCTATGTCTTGACTCAAGATGGCGTTAACCACTATGTAGAACGTGACGAGCTTTCTGTACATGACGAAAAACTACTAGATCGGTGGGTTAACCGGGTTTTTTGGGCCTCAACGCCACGCTTGTAATCAAAATCTTTTGGCTCAACAGGGATTGCAGGGAGCTAAGTTAGCAAAGTTTCTAGTAAGGATGTCGAATAACAGATTAACTGGGTTCTTCCCAGCGGTCATGCTCTACAAAAGTGTGGGATAGGTAGCAATATCATTCCAAGTCCAAGCACAAGCAGTTAACTCTGCTCGCTGGGAAGCTGTAGTTCCAAGGCACGAATGCTGCCAAATCCATTTTGTTGTAGCTCAGGACGAGTCTCAGAGTTACCTCGGTTTGCTTCCAAACCTTGCTCAATTTGTTTTGTCGGCGGTGCCAGCGTCCTGTGTGTTGACGCACAATACCGAAAGTTTCGCTCCAAGCGTTGCGTCAAGGTTTTGCTAATGTAATGCTCAACTTCCTCTGGTAACACTCGCCCGTACCCTTGGAAGCCATCCGTGCCCCATTGCTTACAGTTGGTCTTGCCTTCAGTACTTGTGACTAACTGCTGTGCTAAGGGCTTGTAAATAAATAACTTCATGCTTTTTCGAGGATGTGAGTTCGAGGGTGAAGCATATAATTCCATTGTGGACAAATTTTGCGACGAGTGAGCTTGAGGGCCGCCATTTCCTGGTCAGAAACTTTGACTTGGGTGGGGTAATGTCCTTTAACTTGGGCGGCTTTGACCGTTAAACCCGTTTGGGTCTTTGTGCCTCGAATCAAAGCAGTCATCCGATTGAGGGAACGTAAGGTTTGCCTGCCCAATTGAGTGAAATGGAACTGAACAAACGATGCTCAATGGGATTCCACTTGGAATCCCCGGATGGATAATGGCAAACCATCACCTCAATGCCATAGCGATCTGCTAATTGCTGTTGGAGTTGACGCTTCCAGTTGCGAACCCGGTAACCGTTGCTGCCCCCTGAATCGCATAGGATCAACAACTTACTTTCATTGGCAAAGCGAGGACGGTCTTTGCGTTCAAACCATCGCTCAATGGCATCAACCGCAAAAGCTGCTGTATCACTGGAAGTTCCAACATAGACAAAGCCCTGATTGTGTACCAGATCATAAATCCCATAAGGCACCGCCTTGGCAATCGCATCACCTGGAAATTCATGGTCATTAACGGCTTCAGCCTGCTGAGTCCAGGTCTGTCCTGCATTTTTGAAGTTATAGCAATAAAAGCAAAGCTTAGGACATAATTAAGAAAGGGATAATCAGGAAATTCAATTCGATGCCAATTCCTTATAGTTATGACCTGAGAGCTAAAGTGCTTCAAGCAATTGATGAAGGAATGACTAAAACCCAAGCGAGCCGAGTTTTTAAGCTCAGTCGTAATACAATTAATTTGTGGCTAAGACGTAGAGAAGAAACAGGGGATTGCAAAGCAAGAGTTGGTTATCAAAAAGGGTATAAGCCAAAACTTGCTGACTTAGAGAAATTTAAAGAATTTGCTCGCCAACATGGTCGGAAAACACAAGCAGAAATGGCAGAAGCTTGGGACGGCGATATTAGCGCCCGCACGATTGGCAAAGGGCTGAATAAAATTGGATTTACCCGAAAAAAAAACTTATGGGTACAGCGATTGGGATGAGGAAAAAAGACGATTATTTATTCAAGAACTACAGGGCTATAATCCAGAAAGTATAGTTTACGTAGATGAATCAGGGATTGATAACCGAGACGATTATGGTTATGGATGGAATGAAAGAGGAGAAAGGTTCTATGACTTCAAGTCAGGAAAAAGAAGTCTTAGAATCAGTATTGTGAGTGGTTTGTGCCAAGGATCATTAATAGCTCCTCTCACATTTGAAGGTTCCTGTAATCGTCTAGTATTTGAGAAATGGTTAGCAGAAATGCTTAGACCTAGCTTGAAACCAGGACAAACAGTAATTTTAGATAATGCAACTTTCCATAAGTCAGAAAAGATTTCACAATTAATTACAGAAGCAGGGTGTCAAATTCGATATTTACCGCCCTACTCCCCAGATTTAAATGAGATAGAACATTACTGGTTTCCGATTAAAAATCGAGTTAGGAAGACAGAAGGAACTATAGAAGATTTCCGAGATAGAGTAGATAAAGCTGTTAGTTTAGCGTCCTAATCAATGCTTCAAATGCTATACCAATGGTTCTTTTTTCTTGGTATCGACACTAATAACCGGATGCCCAGATTGGATAAACCGTTGCTTGACTCGGCGAATGTAGCGGAACTGCTGGTCTCGCTGCGGGTGTTGAGTCGTCGCAACAGACTTGCGGTTGGACTTGAGCGAATAGTCCTGTTGCTTGAGCAACCGTCGAAAGAAGCGGAATAGATTATTGTGCTATTTTTCTTAATCGAGAATGGCGAAATTTATTGAGAATAACTTACGCAAAAATACACTTCTCAGCCATCATATTCTCAATAAGACAACTAAAAAGTACTGTTTATTGCCAAAACTGAAATAGCACAATAATTTATTCCGCTTCCCTCAGTAAAGGCTGCTGCATCAGTTTCCGCTTTCCGCCAACTTTTAGCATTGATCAAGGCAGTAAACACCACTTGGTTTTGATCAGTCAACAAAATTTCAACTTTTTTGTTCTCTGCTGGCAAAGCTTGCGGCAGTTCGTCGAACTTGGGTGTGATTTCTGACCTAGCTATAGTCATCTTTTTCTAGACTTGGGTGAATAGTTTATTATTACTGGCTGTTGAGGCTACAAATTAATAAGTCCTAATTTTAGCCTTGCTATGGCTATGGCTTGAAGGGGTGACAAGCGATCAGCATCCGAAAAAACATTAACTGAAGTTCAACACTTTTCTAGCTCACTGTCAGAATTACTTTTTCAGCTATTATTTCAATTGATATAATAATAATGTCAATTGAAATAATTACTGACATGGCTCAAGTTGCAAAACAAGTATGTTCAGATCGAAAGCCAGATCAGGTTAAAAAACAAGCTACTACAAGCACTGGGTCAAACGGCTTAAGATATGAAGCAATTAAGCAAATATCCAACCGTTTTTCGTTAGCCAAAGCTGATGTCAAGCAGCTGTTCGGGATTTCTGCAAGTACCCAGTTCCGCTACGAAAAGCAAAATCCAATTCTTAAGCCTGCGATCGCTGACCGTTTAGAGCGCTTCAATCGCATTTACCAGCAAGCCTTTGAGTTGTTTGAGGACGAATATGAAACGCAACATTGGCTCTCTACACCGAAAGCCACACTAGAAGGGAATTCTCCTTTAAAAGCATTAGCTACTGATGCTGGAGCCAAACTTGTTGAACAAATCCTCTACCGTGCTGAATACGGCATATTTGGCTAGTGCAAGTCTGGAGAATTTGTAAACGTAAGCATCAAGATAGTGCTTTTTCTGGCACAGGTGGACTTTATGCTTCAGGGCGCTGGACTCCCCAAGGCTTTTTGGTCGTTTACACGGCCCAAAGTTTAGCTCTTGCTAGTTTAGAAGTTTTTGTCCATACCGAAAGCGATCGCATCCCGCTAGTTGCTATTCGCGCTTTTCTCCCAGAAAACATTGCTATGAGCGAGGTGGATGTCAGTAGCCTACCAGTAGATTGGCAACAACCAGCAGCTTACCCAGTATTACAAAACATTGGTAAGCGGTGGCTTCAAGAGCAGCAAACACCTGTACTCAAAGTTCCTTCTGCGATTATTCCTGTTGAATTTAATTACCTCCTTAATCCTCAGCATCCCGACTTGCAACTTTCACTCTTACCACCTCTACAGTTTAAGTTTGATCAACGGATGTGGAAAGCACAGTTAAGCTGATTAACTTCTTCAGGAACTAGCATTTTCCAGAGTAAATTCTTCACTGAACTAAGCGAAAGTAATAACGATTAAGCAATCTATGAATTTCGTCATTTAGTCAAGACGCATTTTGGTAGTTTTGTATCTACGACATTATAAATTTATACAAATTAGTAGTTAATAATAGGCAAATTTAGGGTATAATCACTGCTATTCTCATGCGGCAGTAATTGTGCTGACACTTACTTGTACTTCCCTCTCTGGAGGGCAAGGAAAAACCACTACATCAATTTTTTTAGGCAAAATGCTGGCTGAGGAAGGGCATCGGATTCTGATGGTAGACGCTGATCCTCAATCTAGCCTCACTTTTTACTTGGGTCACGAAGTTCAATCTAACCAGCCTACTTTGTTGGAAGTTTTAAAGAAGCAAGTCAAAGTTGAAGATGGGATTTATGAAGTTGGTAATAATCTCTGGTTAATTCCCTCTGATGATGCGCTGGATAATGCCCAAGACTTCCTGTCTGGAAGTGGTATGGGTGCAGTCGTATTAGGTAAACGCTTGAAAGAAGTTAGTAAGCTGTTTGAATTTTGCATCATTGACGCACCACCACAGCGTTCCCAAATTTGTTTGACGACTGTTGGCGCTGCCGACAAAGTTCTGATTCCTGTAGAAGCTTCTTCTAAAGGTTTAAACTCGCTAATCCGTACACTTGACCTGGTACGAGAGCTTCAGGATATGGATGCATTTAGCGGCTCTGTTTTAGGTGTTCTTCCTTTTCGAGACCGTTGGACGGGGCGTACTCAAGCTAACCAAAGCAAGAATAGTATTGCGGCTATGAAAGAAATTGCACATGGTATTCCTATTCTGCCCTCTATTTTAGAATCTGAGCAATACAAAAAAGCCATCGACCAAGGCAAAACACTTCTCCAGTTGGGACATCCTCAACTTGAATATCCCTTTATACAAATCGTTGACCAGTTGAGGACGAAATGAGCGATGCAATTGAACGGTTAAAAAATCGCAGTAGAGCTACTGTACCAAAACGCGATGCCTCTTTGATGAAAAGTCAGAATGACGAAGTGACTGAATTTAGTCATTCAATAGAGACAGCAAGCTTTAATAGCACTATTAGCCAAGAGCAAGATTCTGAATCTGAGGTCGTGCGCCGCACGATCAGGCTTGATAGCGATATAGACATTCAGCTCGAACAACTTTGTCGACAACAGAAAATTACCAGAGAAGTATTTCTAGAAGCTGCTTTCCTTACCTGTTCTGAGAACAAACAAATCATGGATGAACTTTTAGAATTAGCTAAAAACCGTTATCGCGATCGCAAGCAACTTGGTGAACACCGGAAATTCAAGGCAATGGAGCAGAAATTTAGGAAGTAAATTAAGAATTCGCTTCTCAATACGATCACTCTTCTTACCTGTTCTTATATAACAGTCCAAGTTTATAGCTACTCTTTTTATAGTTTAGAAGTGATCGCCACGACTGGATAAATATGCCTGTTATAACCATTAAGAACAAGGTTGTTATTGATTACCTTGGCTGATCACTTCTAGCAAAAATAAACCAGCATCTTTATGAAGTCCTGAGTTTTCTTGAGGGCATCCATGCTGACAACTGGTTGCGGGTTTTCCCGCTTAAAATAATTTGGCTGAAAGTCTCTATTTACCTAGATTCCAGCGATTACACTAAAATGATTCAAGTCTTTTTAGTTTGACAGTCGATAGGGTAAAGAATGACTCAAGCTCAATCGTGGCAAAGGATTCCCACAAAGTTGACTTTAGAACAGTTTGAGGAATTTGTCTTGCCCCACCTGCCCAAGGGGAGGATGTTGCAAAAGTGTTGATATGCTAAATTTTTACTAGAGAAGTAGAAACATCAACTAGCTCGACATAACAATGATAATACAAGTCCTCCACTGTCCTTACTGCCAAGGCACCGATATTGTTAAGAACGGCAAGACTCGTCAGGGTAAGCAGCGGTTTATGTGTCGAGAGGAGCTGTGTCAAGGTCGGACATTTCTGCTCAATTATGCTTATGCAGGTCAATCCCGTCAAGTGAAGCAACAAATTGTTGATATGGCTCTCAACGGCAGTGGAATTAGAGATACGGCACGCGTGTTGCATGTGAGTACTAACACTGTGCTGAAAGAACTTAAAAAAAAGCCGCTCACCTCCAGCAAGTAAATCTGGCAGTGTTAAAGCAACTGCACCCAGAGACAGTTGAAGTTGAAATGTGTTTGGTGAAGTTGCCTGAGAAGTCAAACCTCCAGGAGTCTGAGTTAGACGAGATGTGGAGTTATGTTGGTAAAAAAGATAATCCTCGTTGGTTGTGGCATGGCATCGACCATCGAAGTGGAAAAGTATTAGCTTATGTTTTTGGTCGGCGTAAAGATGAAGTGTTTCTGCATCTGAAAGCGCTGCTGGAACCATTTGGCATTAGTCACTTCTATACAGATGGCTGGGGAGCATACGAACGTCATCTGGAAGTACAGAAGCATGAAGTTGGTAAACAGAACACCCAGAAAATAGAAAGTAAGCATACAAATTTACGTGCAAGGATTAAACGTTTGGCTCGCAGAACAATTTGCTTTTCTAAAACGGAAGAGATGCATGACCTAGTAATTGGATTATTTATTAATCGTTATGAATTTGGGGTACCAGTCTAATACCCTATCAACACTTTTGCAACATCCTCCCTTTTTTATGGCAACATTCATGCCAAATAACCCAGTAGTGTGTCTCAAGCCAGGTTTATCGAAGCCATCTTTGGAATTGTTGCTTAATGCGATGCAAACGATATGAATCATTCGTTAATAGAAAATCTTTGCGACACAACCTTTACTTGCAGCGATTATTGATCAACCGATTCTTTACGAGCAACTGACCTAAAATCTTCAGCAGCGTAACCCACATCTCCTACAAAGGAGAACGATCTCACCAAGTTAAAGAGATCGTAAGTGAGTAATGCTAACGTGAGGTCACGGGGAATAAGTTGAGTAGTAAGCGCATCTTGCTTGAAGCGATCAAACTCACGCTGAGAATAGCTGTCTCCAATCAAAGAGCAATTGCTTCCATAGAAGTTATTAACTAGCTTCCAGATTGTTTCCTGTTCTCCCGAACCCCTTCCTTCATAATGGGCTTCCATGTCAGCAAAAACTTCTCGCATCAGGTTGGTATGTCGCCCTGAAAGCACTAATAGAGCAATGATAGCTTGCTGCACTTTACGGCTAGGCTTAGTGCCACGAGTCCGGCAAACTACTTTAAACACTTTGTAAACATTAGTGAGCCGTTTGAGCGTTCTGGGTGACAGATCAACATAGCGGCAGCAATCTAGCAATAGGTTAAACTCATCGCGGCTCAATTCACTAAACTTAGTGCCACCTGTTGCTGTGTCTTGAATCACAACCTGTGCCCGTAGATAGTTCTCTAATGCCGAGGCAGAGATGGGTCGTACGCGGTAGGGAATTTGGATAATTTTTTCCAGATAGTCCTCGCCTGATGGTCTTCCTCTCCGGGAGAGAACACCTGCATAGTGCTTTTCAAGAGCGCGAATAATATAGCGTTCATCAATTGCTAGTACTGCAATAAACAATGGCGTTTTGACCAGCAGTTGAACTGCTTCTAAAACTTCGACTACACGATCAGGTGGGCAGCGATCGAGGTCATCAACATAAACCACAACACGGGCTGGACCTCTGGGAAAAACAGCTTTCAAATCTTCAATCTTTCGCTGATATTCTTCGCTAGTAATAGGCGGTGCTAGCAAGCGACGGCTAAGATTCATCAGGTCTTCCTTCACCTGATGCATTAGTCCTAAGCGCTTATCATAGACACCATCTTTAATACGGGCTGTAATGTAATCTTTTAGAGAACCATATAGGTTGTCTGGTAAATCTTCTCTTGAGTCTTCTACATCTTTAGAGCAATCTTTTACTTGTCCTTCTAGTTCTTTTTGCGTACCCCTAAGAACCTTGATCTTATTATTTTGCTTCTCCACAGCTTTACTCAATTCCTGCTTCTGTTTCTTAAGCTTACTGCTCAATCCAGAGGAGTTTTGAGTAACCTCTACCTTATAAGCATTTACTGCATTATCTGCTTCTGTGTACCATTTCCTTGCACTCCGCCATAACCTCATTCCTCGCTTTGAAGCTGGAAGTAGTGGCACAACCAAAGCAGCAATCTGCCCGATAGCGATAGCTGATGTCTGTTTCAGCCAGGGCAAAGTCTTTGGTATAATTGACGGCAAAGTTAGAGAGGTAATTATCAGTAAACAGAAGATAATAACCTGAGGAAGATGTTTGTTAAACCACTGCTTTAGTGATGTGTTTTTTATATCCTCAGTAACGGTGGCAAAGGTAGCTGATATTTCATTCTGAAATTTTTCTAACTCTTCTAAATTTGTATCTTTAGGGAGCGCCGCAATCAAATCTTGTTGAAACTGCTTAAGAGCAGGCTCACCTAAGTGTCTCCTCAACATCAGCAGAGTTGTACCAGATGCAATATCAAGCACCTCTCTTAACTGGTTTTTAGGGACATAGGCTAAGGATTCCAATTTATTCTGACTGTCTACAAGTTCCTTCTCTGCTTCCTCAAGTTTGTTTCGATTCTGATTCAAATCATTTGATGCCTTAGCAAGATTCAACTCTTGCTCATGAAGCTTCTCGAATGCTTGAGTTTTAACAACATCGCGTCTATCCCATAAAAGCTTATCTACTTTTTTATGAAGTGAGTTAGGTTTTCTGAGTTCACTAAGATCTATAACTAATTCCTTTAAATGTCGGGGTAAAACCTTTTCTAAAAAATAAGTGCGTTCGCTTTCGTTCGTCTTATAAAGAACCTGCCAGATTTGAGCAGATGCATACGCTTCTTCGTATGGGTTGAGGTTATTATTTTTGAATAAATCTTTTAGTTCTATTTCAAGTTTAATCTGACGATCTAACTCAAAAAAGATGGTTTGCATTAAGCTAGCCCAGAGATTTGATTTGGAAAAACTCCAGGCATCAAATTTAATTTGATAGATATGACCTACATAGGGTGAAAAGCAATCGTTACTCGGATTTGGATCCCACGCTTCCTCTTCATTCACTCCTCTACCAAGAATTTCCACCATATGGGCTTGCATCAAATGCATGATGTAAGATTTCCCCCCACCCCAATTACCCAAAATACCAACTACCATCGGTGGTTCTAAATCGCGGAGCAAAAGCAAATCGGTCAGACTATTAATTTCATCTCGCAGCTTGAGCAAATCTTGTTCTTGTACTTCATCGTTCCGTAAACCACCCGCTTTCAGTGCTTCACGGTAACTTTTGGCAAGCTGCTTTAAGGCTCGGTTCCATAACTCTTCAGAAATTTGTCTGCCTGCTTCGCGTTCACGATCGACTTCTCGAACAATTCGAGCTGGTAGATGAGGTTGTAGGGCAACAAGAACGTGTTTGCGATCGTTCGCATCAGCTATCTTAGCTTCACCAGTATTTTTATCTTTCTCCCGTGCTAGTTTTAATAGATTAGGTAGAATCTCTGGCATCTCAACTGCCAAATCACTGAGTAGTTCGATTTGTTGAATACGATTCTTGATCTGCTGTATTTCCTTCTGAGCTTCTTGTCTCAGTTCAGGAAATTTATGAGCCAGAGCAATAAAGGCCCTAGTTCTGCAATATTCATCTGCAATACTTTGAGTTACATTTCTTGCTTCAATCAATAGATTTGGGAGAAGATAAGGTATCAAGTGTTGCAAATATCGAGTTTCAAGATAAGGATAATTTAGGTTTGCAATTGCTCTTAAGGCAGCAAGTTGATCTAACGAAGAGTTAGAGCGTGAGGCAATTTCTAACAAAATTTCTGTACGTTGATACTCTATTCCTCTACTGCTTTCCTTGAGAAAATTTTTAACATCAATATGAATTGGATTAAACGCACTTGTAACTCTAGCCCTATGATAGTCTTGAAAGTTCGCTACGATTTTGTTAACTTTATCCATCAATTCGTCATTTGCATGAGCCTTTAGTCGAGGTACTAAAATCTCTAGTACTTTAACTTTATATCCTTCGTCTTCAATAGTTTCAATCAATTCTAAAGCATCGTAAAGCTGAGTATCTACCAACATAGAACTTAAGTTTATTAAAACTTGCGATTGGTAAAATTCACACTCTTTAGTCAAGTTTGTAATCGCTAATCTTAATATTTTCTGAGTTAGAATCACAGGCAGCTTATGAGCAATTTGTTCAAGAAATAAAGTCCTACATTCTTTCTCTTCGTTCTGGTATCCAATATCAAAAGCTTTTTGCAAAAGACTAGCTTCTGACTGTGGAAGTTTACAAATTATTTTTATTAACTCGTCCAATTGCTCATTTTCATTCGGATTTTTAATTTTAGCTATTAGCAAATTTTTCAATTGGGTCTGAAGTGCTTCGTGATTTGAGGAGTTGATATCAGATATCCTTTTATCACTATAATTTAATACTTGATTGGAAAACCGTGTTGATAATGTTAATGCATAGGTAGCCAGAAACTTACCTAAAGAGTCTGGCTCCTGAATCATCTGAGCAATGCTTAGAGCTTCTGCAAATTTTACCAGTGAAAGATAAGGAAGAAGATTTATTAATACGTCGTTTATTTTCAAATGAAACTTTTTGTCTTCAATTAAATAAAGAGTCTGACCAAGTTGCTCTTCTGACAAGTACGTAGCCAAATTGCTGAACAACTCGCCTCGGTAACTATGACTCTCAATGAATTTTTCTCCTGAAAGTTGTAAAACGTTAGCTAATAATCCTGTAGATAAACGCGGCGCTAAAGCACTAAGGAATCTGATTTTATCAGCATCCTGGTCAAGAGCTTCAACAATTCCAGGTAATATAGAAACTTTATAAGTGGGAAAATTGGTAGCAAGTTCTTCAGGGCATCGAGCGGCAAGATACTTTAGAATCTCAATTTTATATTGATTATCAAAATATCTGCTTTCATCCCTGATTGACTGACAAAAGTAGAGTATCAGCGGCTGAAGCGAGCACAGTGCAGGCAATTCAGGTTTACAAGCAGAAAGAAAGAGGCGACTCTGTTGATAGCAAATTTGGATTCAACAGATGAAACTC
>JAHHHE010000178.1 GCA_019359535.1 Gloeocapsa sp. UFS-A4-WI-NPMV-4B04 | reverse complement strand
CATCGGTAAACACGCCTAACTCGCGCGAGTCAGTTAGCTCGGATCTGGACACGGCACCGAGCGATAGTCCAGATGGGCTGTAAGCAACCACACCGCAGCGCTGAAGCAGGGAAGGTATAGGATGTATAGCCGATTGCGAGATGCGTTATCAGTCGGCAAATGCATTGAGCCCTATCTCAGGTAGCAATCTCTCTTAACCTGATTCTAGCCTTAACCGAGACGTATTGAGTCTATGAGCGGCTTGGCATAGCGATTCTCTCAAGCGTTAAGTTGCTGTCACTGTTTCACCTTCAAATGCAGTGCTAATCGAAACAAATTTCCAAGCTTCGAGTTCGGCTTTCATCGCGTCGAGTTTTTGCACAATCCCGTTTGCTGAGTCTTCGCCGAGCGCTAATCGCAGCGGTGGAGCGTCGCTTTCGACCACTTGAATCATTGCATCCGCCGCTTTTGCTGGATCGCCCGGTTGTTTGCCATGCGATGCGCGCATAAAATCGATCGTCTTGCCACTGGTCTCGGCATAGTCTGAGATCGGATGCTTTGGAGTGACCATTGATGAACCAATCCCATTCGTCCGAAATCCCCCTGGTTCTATGAGCGTCACTTTGATGCCCAAAGGCTTGACTTCCTGTGCTAACGCTTCCGAAGCTCCTTCGAGCGCGAACTTGGTCGCACTGTAGATCCCAAGTCCACTAAAGGAAGCCACACCAACAAAAGAAGAAATGTTGAGAATGTGACCACTGCGTTGTTCTCGCATGGTCGGTAACACGGCACGAATCATAGTCAATGCACCAAAGAAATTCGTTTCAAATTGCCGTCTGGTGTCGTCGTCGCTCAGTTCTTCAATCGCGCCCATTGCAGGATAACCTGCATTGTTAACCAGTACATCAATGCGCTCATACTGATTCAATGCTGACTTGATTGCGGCTTGAACGTCTTGGAGATTCGTCACATCTAGACGAACCGCATGAACTGTCTCCGGGTATTGTTGAACGAGATCATCAAGTTGTTCGGGTTTTCGAGCCGTCGCGACTACACGATCGCCCTTCTTAAGCACCGCTTCGACGAGCGATCGACCAAAGCCACTAGAGCTACCTGTAATCAACCAAACTTTAGCATCAGAATTTATCATGATTGTTCCTTATGAATGTGGATTGAGGTGAATGAAGTGTTGGAAGCGGCGATCAGTCGTCTTTCTGCGTTGCGATCGCGTTCAACTTTTCAAGTTGTGAGAAATCATGGTTCGCGAACGGTGAAGGAGCAGAGACGACTCACGCGCTTTCTCGCAGGCGCTCGACATCCCGCATAGGGGGCAGACCAAAGAGTCTTTTGTATTCTCGATTGAAGTGGGAGGCATCGTCGTAGCCGACCCGCTGACCGGCACCGGCGGCGTCGAGATGTTCGCCTACCATCAAGCGACGCGCCTCGTGGAGCCGCAGGTGCTTTTGGAATTGCAGCGGACTCATCGAAGTGACAGTTTTGAAGTGGTGCTGGAAGCCCGATACGCTCATGCCGATTTCCCGCGCGATGCTTTCGACCCGAAGCGGCTGGTCGAACCCCTTACGAAGCCGCTCGATGGCTTTAGCGATGCGGTGGGTGCTGCCATCCAGCACGGCGACGTGTTGAAGCCGGTCACCCTGCTCGCCCACCAGAAGCCGGTAGACGATTTCGCGCATTACTAGGGGCACCAGCATTCGCGCATCTTGGGGCGCATCGAGCAGCCTCACCAGACGCACGACGGCATCCAACACGCCGCTATCGAGGCGGCTGATTTGAATCGACTTTACGTTGGACTGACCTCTGGACGGCAGGTTCGCTTCAAGGATGACTGAGCCGACCAAAAAGGGGTCGAGAATGGGGCGCAGGCACAAGTAGGGCCGCTCGCGCGACGCTTCAACGATTTGAGCCCTGACCGGAAGCCTGACCGAGTTCACTAAATAGTGGGCGCGATCGTAGGAGTAAATCTCCCCGCCCAGCATGACTTCTTTTCGCCCTTGCGCGATGACGCAAATGGATGGCTCGTAGCTGCTGTAAATTTGATCGGAAGGCTGCGAAGCCCGATACAAATGCACGCCTTCCAGGGGCTGACTCGTGCCGTCTTCGGGCAGAAGCCGCGCCATCCGTTCCACCATCTCGTCCTGGAGGTCCGCCACCTGCCGTGCCGCGCGCTCGAATTCCGGTTCGCTCAAGATATCGCTGCCATTTGCTTCGGTTGTGCCTCTTTTTGGATGAGTTTGCAGAATCATACAAGAAAAATCCAGAATCATCATACTGTATCGCTCGATAAAGGGTCATCCCCTACAGAAGAGTGGGATATGTAGCAATGTCATTCCAAGTCCAAGGATGTGAGGTCAACTCTGCTCGCTGTGCGGCTGTAGTTCCCAGGCAAGAATGCCGCCAAATCCATTTTGTTGTAGCTCACCACTAAGCGCATAGTCAGCTCAGTTTGCTCCCATAACTTGCTCTCATTTATTTTGTCGTCGATGCCAACGTCCTGTTTGTTGACGCAGAATGCCATTAGTTCTCTCTACTCTTTGTGTTAAGGCTTTGCTGACATAATGCTCTATCTGATCACGACAAAGCGCTCGCTCATATCCACTCCAACCATCAGTGCCCCATTCCTTACAGCTAGTCTTGGCTTGGGTACTAGTCACCAATTCCTCAGCCAACTCGTCGGTATGCTTACCTACACGACCACAGAGAATTACTCCACTCAACTGTGCCAAACTCAGGGCTATCCAACAATCTCCCGCCTCTATCTCTTGTGGTAAGCAGTGCTTTTATTTTTTTCACAAATGACCACAGCTCATCCGCAGCAATAGCATCCGTATCAACATCTTGAACAGAGGCATTATGTACAATTTGCGCTTTTCCTGCTGCTGCTTGAACAATGCTGACTACTGTGTCGTAGGCTAGACCGCTAATCCGGCTAACGCCTCGCAAACTGCTTCCTTCTGCATGAGATTGCAGCACAATCCGTATATCTTCTTCACTCACTTGGCGACGATAATAGAGCGTATCGAAAGTTTCCGTAAAAGTTTGCCGACATTTTGGACAGAAGTAGCGTTGAGCGCCTTTGCTTGTCTTACCATGCTTATGCGGTTTCTTATGACCACACAGGGAACATTTCATTATACTGCTCAAGATTAACTACATCTTATTTACTCTAGCGGTCCCACACTTCTCTAGAACATGAGCGATTTTCTACCTTGCTGTCGTTGATCGGTTCCTTGAGAGTTGTGCTCTGCGCTAAGCGCACCATTGCTCGAACATCTAGGTTGCCTTTATCGAGTAAGGCAGAAACAATCTTAAAACCCAGCATTCCAGTTGAATCAACAACCAGAATTGTCAGTTTTTCAGCCATGATTTTCCTTGTAAAGATCGACAATGTTGCCTACTGCTACGGCATTACCAAAGCGGAACTCCGTGACAGCGCTAGCGAACGATCGTCATTGTGTGTGCGCCCCGCGTGACAGGAATCGAAAAGTCCATCTTGACCAGTTCAATGCGTCTGGGATCGAAAGCATCCCCAGCAATTCGCCAGAAGTCGATGGAGCTGCCCTTACGCTTGGGATCAAAAAAGGTGAAGTTGGTCACGGCAAGAAAGCGACTGGAATTATCGAAAACTGCCATTTCAGGTAGTACGCCATTGAAGGCGAAGTCGCCTATGCTCTCAAGCAAACCAGTTGCTGGATCGAGGCGCAGCAGCGTCAGCGACGAGAAGAATCCCTGTTTCGGATCGTCTAAAGAAAAAGCGCTTTGCTCCAGATTGGTGGTGATGACGTAGCGACCGTCGGGGCTGATACTGAGTCCTTCAGGAGTGGAACTAGTTCCAGCACGCGAGGCGAGTTGATGCACGGGTGAACCGTCCGCCGCCGTCTCTGCGGACAGCCGCACACCTAGAACCGAGCCGCGCAGCGCAGCGCCGGGCAACACAGTCACTCCGTCGATTGCAGAATAAGATGAGTTGGTGATGACGTGGCGACCATCCGGGGTGAAACGCACTAGGAAGGGAGCTTTCTCCACACTCACCGAGTTGCCCCAGCGCGACAGGTTCAATTGTCCGCCCGCATCCGCTACCCGCATGAACGAAATTGATGGTCTATTGACGTTGAGCAGTGCCAAGATATTTTCCTGGGGATGAAACTCAACATCAATTAGCTCTTCTCCCGTTGTCCAACTAGGAATAGCAGGGGTGATGGGTGCGGACAATTTGCCGCCGCTAAAGCGGTAGATCGCCAGCGGTGTTGTTTTGCCTGCGCCTTTAGAACCGTAGGAAACCGCAACGAGTGAACCATCGAAGTTAATTGACACTGAGAGCGGTTGCTCCAAACCTTGTACGCGCTGAACGATTTTAGGCTGGTCAAGATTGGACAAATCGACTACGGAAATTGTGCGTCCGAGCGCGAGATCATTTAGTCTGGGATCTGCTTTTTCAGGCCGGGGTCCTCGCGTCTCGATCACAATGGCATAGTGACCATCGGGCGTGACGGCAAGCACTGCGGGCGGTCCAATCACCGAATTAGAAACGGAAGTTTCAACGGCGAGCATTTCGCGTTCCGGTCTGTCTAGGCGAATGATTGAGAGCGCGTCGGCACCATCAACCGAACCGAGTTTGCCATCGATATAAGCTGAGGGTAACATATCCGCATCCGAGACCGACACGATGAAGCGACCTTTGAAGTTAAACGGTGCAGTTTGCGATCGCTCCTGAGCAACGGTACCGCTGGGCGGGCGATCTTGGGCGATCGTCATGCTTGACCAACCGACTACACCAGCAGTAAGTAACAGTAGCAGCGTTAAACGAATAAGGTTTATGAGTTTGGGAAGCTTCACTTTAGGTTCTCAAAGAATGGCTTACTACGATCGATTACGACAGATCGATCACGACTTTACCGAAGAAAAACCTGATGTTTACCGTTAATGTGTAACGTTACATCAATCACTTCAGCCGTGAGGTTTGACATGGTTGAAAATTAGAAGTACATGACTGGTAGTCGTGACTTAAGCGTAAAGCTTTTGTAACTACTACAAGTAGCAATTACAAAAGTTTTGCACCCCACTCCTCGCTCGATTGAACGAAGCTGTTACTCTTTCTAGGTGGCTGGGTATAACAGGTCTTCAAATCCAATCCGACATAGAAACTCGGCACGAATCCGATCCGACACCATATTGATGACTTCTGCACCGTCCTGCGACGGATCGATATGCACTCGGAACGGTCGCTTGCCAAACGGAGTATTCACCACATCGACGATCGCGTCCGCCACTTTAGAAACATCGGCATCGAACGGCACAACAGCCGTAAACGCATTGCGGACTTGATCTGCGAAACCCGCATAAGGTCCTGCTTCATATTCTGCTGCCCGTTCTTTATCATCGGGCGATCCTGCATGAGCGAAGTGATTTGTGCCACTTGTGAACGCTCCTGGAACAATAATCGAGGTCTCAATGCCCCAGCGAGCCAGTTCAGATGCGTAAACGACAGCCAACCGATCCATGGCAGCTTTGGCTGCAAAATAGGGTGCGAGATACGGTGGCGTTCCACCCGCCGCGCTACTGCTCGATACCCAAACGACAAGACCGTTTTTCTGCTTCCGCAACTGTGGCAGGGCAGCGCGATTCACTCGTTGGGTACTCAAAACATTGGTGTCATACTGTTCTGGCGTAAAAGCTTCAGCAGAACCAAAAACCATATGCCCGGCATTGTGAATGATGACATCCAAGTGATCGGTCTGAGCAACAATTGCTTGAATCGCTTGACCAACGGAGTCTTGCGATGACACATCGAGTTCGATTGACCGCAGATCTACATCGTGTTCAGCCGCGTACTTGATTACCGCTTCAGCTTGGGGTGCATTCCGACCCTGGGTTTCGCGCATACTGGCATAGACCGTATGACCCGCATCTGACAGCGCCCGCGCCGCCAGAGCGCCGAAGCCGCTGGATGCTCCAGTGATAACAATGACGTTCTTCATCACTCACGATTCTCCTAAATCTAAATAATGCCGCCGTTAGCGCGAAGCACTTGACCGTTAATCCAAGCTGCATCAGGACTGGCGAGAAACGCAACGGCATTGGCGATGTCTTCCGGTTCCCCTAGCCGTTCTAGCGGTGCCATTTTTGCTAGTTGATTAATCGCCTCTTGCGGCTTGCCCTTTAAAAACAAATCAGTAGCAGTAGGTCCAGGCGCGATCGCATTAACGGTGATGCTGCGACCGCGTAGTTCCTTAGCCAGAATGTGAGTCATCGCCTCGACACCCACTTTGGTAGCAGCGTAAATGGCATAAGTTGGTTGATAGAGACCCATAACACTCGACGAGAAATTGATAATGTGTCCACCCTCGCGTAGCCGTTTAGCCGCTTCACGCAGTCCGTTGAACACGCCTTTCAAATTGACCGCAATCTGCCGGTCAAACAGCGCATCGTCTGCACCTACGATGTTAGACAGTTGCATGATCCCGGCGTTGTTGACCAAGATATCGACGCCGGCCGAACTCCGACTCAACTCGATCGAACATGGCGCAAACCGCATTGGGATCGCTAACATCGGCTTGTACCACAACGGCGTGTCCGCCCGCCTGTGTGATCTGATCGACTACCGCTTGTGCGGGTGCAAGATTGCCAGCAAAATTTACTGCGACGGCAATGCCATCGCGAGCCAAACGTTCAGCGACTGCCGCGCCAATCCCACGCGATGCGCCCGTCACGATCGCACTCCTACTTGCTTCTGTCACCTGATATCTCCTTCTTCCGCCTTTGCGACCGCGCGGCACGTGGAGGATGCAAACTGCCTTTTAGTGACAATTGAAACGCTCAGCACCAACAGCGGCAGACTGTAGTTTACAGTCTGTAGGCTCTAATGAATGTCGTTTACAGTTTGTAGTTTATAAGACGACCACTGTTCTGTCTCCCGTGATATTGCGCGAAGCTTCGCGAGATTGCGAGCAGTAACATTACCTTCGCCGATACTCGCTCGGCGTAACACCAACATGGCGACGAAAGGCTGTGGCAAAATGCGAGGGATTGCTATAACCACATTCGATCGCGATTTCGATGATCGGTAGGTAGCCCTGGTCGAGCAGACGCTTGGCAACCTCCATGCGGAGGCGCGTCAATCGGCGGAGTGGAGTTTCGTCCCAAATAGCCTTCGCTGCTCTCAGGAGTTGGAAGGAACTCAGCTCTGCGGCTTCGGCAAGCTGACTTAATGAAACCGATTCAGAAAGATGCTCTTGCATGAAGGCATTGGCTTTACGCAAAGCGTGGTCTCGCCAATGGTTACATCGAGGTATTTGCCTGCGATCGTGGCGGGTCAGGAGATGGACGGCAAGAAAATGTGCGGCTGTTTCGGCGTACAAGTCTGGGGCACCATTCTGAACAGCGTTTTCAACAGGGCAAACGCATCTAAATTCTGAATGCCTTATGTAGCAAGGATTTCAAGAATCGATAATCATAAATACTAAATGCCTAAAACCCTTGCCCAGTCTGCCTTTCAAAAATAAGATGCGTTTGCCCTGGCGTTTTCAAGCGCTAGCATGGTGGCAGCGATGAATGGATCTGTCTGGCTTAACAAGTTCGGCAACATAGTCAAGTACGAGGCTCCTGCCACAAGTTCCTCTGCCACCGTTTTGATAGTTCCAGACGGTAGATGCAGGTGCAGTGTGTGATGCGGCTTATTGCTTTTCCACCTGAGTCTGGCAACTTGACCAGGGGAAGTCATTCCCAAGTGACCAGGGCGGTAGCTGGTGCTACGCCACTGCCCACGATCGTAGCTTTCGATTTTGCAAGATCCAGCTGTAACTAAAACGATGAGGTGGTCTGTTGTTGCCGTTGTTGTGAGATCTTCCACTTCTGGCGAATCGACATAACCACGAAGCAATAGCGATCGCCAACCAATAATCCAGCTACAACTTGTTTGAGTTCCACAAAGACCTTCGTGTGCATGCAAGCTCTCTTGTGAAAGCATCATAGCCTCCTGACCTACTGTAAACTGTTAAGAGATTCCCCAAAAGCTTCACCGAGTGCGTTTTTCACATTCTCAAACTTCTTGCCAATGTGAAACCAGTCCAGAATGCACTCTAAATCTTGACAATGAGATTCTAGGGAGCGTAACACAGACCAGCAATTATTCGCTCCATCCGCTAGACCAGTTACCCTAGTGCGTTCAGTCATGCCCTGCTTGTGGGCCGCATGCAGCACAAAGCGCTTGATGGTATCCATCTCGTCATCTATCGCTGAAACAACACAGCTCTTGTGAGTAATCTTTTGATGGTGTTTATCCACCTGTTGCAGGTTGTCAGGTTGATACGCAATGGCAGACAAGGCTTCAAAAGTGCGTTTCCCTTTCTCTTTGACCGGAATGTGTCCACCATCCACTTGCACAATTAACGCAGTCGCTGGGGCGGCACACTCTTGGGAAGAAGGCTCTCTGAGAGTCTCTTGGGAGAACCTGGCACCAACTTGATTGGTCAAGCTTTTGATGCGGGTATGGTTATTAATCCTGCGCTCAGAGCAATTTATTTTCTCTAAATTGCTCTGAGCCTCGCGGTAGCTAAATAAAGCCCCCTGCTCACGCTGCAATTTGGCTAGGTCAGGATGGATATCAGTACCAAAAACTGTACTCGTGGTCGGGGTACTCTGCCAATTACACTCAGGATTATTGCAACGATGCTTTTGAATCCTTAATTTATGGTCGCTGAACACCGCATGAAAATTAGACTGCAAGAATCCATTTCTCTTGAGCTTTTGACCACAACTTGGGCAGGTATCATCCCCGCAGTTAATCAAGGCAGACTACTCAGCAAATAAGCCATTTTGCACCTTGGTCAGAAGAGATATTTGTTCTTCGTGACGCAGCCCAAGCTCGAGAATTGATTTTGGCGGACGAATATCATATATTTTCACTGTGTCTCTCTTGACTACCTCTTGGCTAGCAACAGAGACTTTCTCGATGATGACACGAAATTCGTATTCCATGACCAATAACCTTCATCCAGTTTCTTGTAACAGAATAATAACACGCAATTCGTACAGCACAATAATTTATTCCGCTCCCCTAAACTTACCCGATACTCAGTGTGAGATTGGCGACGAAGAGCGTGAGACGCGACAACTGCGCGGGAGCGGTAACGCTCCCACTCGCCTCCAGACGATAACGATTTCGGTTCCTTCCGGTCTCGTGAAGGTCTCCAACATGCGATCGCCATCCACGACGAATCGGAGTTCTTTGCGCGTGCGCACGTCACCTATCCAGTTTGGGAAAGTCGAACCCGCGACACGATTACCACTGAAGTCCCCGGTTTCATCCACGGTATAGGTGCCAAATAAGCCGATGCTTCCCGCCATGGCGGTTCGGTTTTCTTCCGCTGTTCCCTTGCCGCGCTCGTTGGACGCGAACTTTGGGATCGTTGAATCAGTCAACACTTCCACGAAGTGCATATCTGCGGTGAAAACGAGAAGACTGTTGGGTGCGGAACCGTAAGCGGGCAGGTTTTTGCCGTCTGGATCAATTTGCGCCGACACCATGCGCCAAGTGCCGAGGACTTTGTTCTGGCACTTAAGTTTTTGTTGTGAGAGCGCATGCGTCGATAAGAAAGCGGCGCTTAAGGCGGCGAAGATCGCGCTGCCGAGAAGAATGTTCCGGGGTCGGTAAAAGGTGTTCATGATTGATGTTCCTGTTTGAAGGTGTTGATTTTGTTGTGGAGCGCGAAAAGGCTCTACTCGTCGCTGTCGGTCGAAAGCGTGAGAAGTTTTTGTTCATCCAGGGCGGCGAGTCGCATCACCAACGAAGCCCGCATATCGGTGTAAGAATCGCGACCCAAAGCGAGGCGCCGGGGTGCCGGACTATGCTGAACACAGTCAATGATCGCCTGCACGATCTTGTCGGGGTCGCCCTTGACCGGAAATGTGCCGTCTTCGAGACCTCGCCGCACGTCCCCGGCGGGCGTGTGCTCGTAGGCAGCAATCAGGGGCGCTCTTACCAGCCCGTCTTTGAAGCCCGTTTTGGTGGCACCCGGCTCGACAAGAGTGACTTCGATTCCAAAATGTGCGACTTCTTGAGCCAGCGTGTCACAAAAGCCTTCAACGGCCCACTTGGTGGTGTGATAAAAGCTGAAGTTCGGATAGGTGGTCTGACCGCCCGCCGATGAGATTTGCATTATCCGCCCACCCCCTTGAGCGCGCAGATGCGGCAACGCGGCGCGGATCACGGCCAGTGAGCCAAGGATGTTGGTGTCTATTTGCTGGCGCACCTGCTCATCGCTGGCTTCTTCCGCCGCACAAAACAGGGCATAGCCCGCGTTGTTAACGACCACATCAATGCGGCCCAACTCCTCGAACGCGCAGTCCACCACGCGGCGCACTGCCTGGGTATCCGTCACGTCGAGGGCAGCCACCCAGAGTTGCTCGCCATAACGGGCTTTCAGGTCGTTCAAAGCGCCCACTTTGCGAAGCGTTGCCGCCACACGGTCGCCGCGCGCCAAGAGATTCTCGGTCAGTCCTCGCCCGAAGCCGGATGATGTACCGGTGATAAACCAAGTTTTTGTCATTTAAGTTCTTCTCTTACCGCAGAAAAGCGATTCTGTTTGCGTTGGAAGTCAGGCAAGGTCGCCTTGTTGTTTCTGATTGGGCGCACTGTGCCAGATACCACGGTGTGATAAATCTGAATGATTCTTGCAGGATGCTGCGGGCGAGGTTTTGGCTCGCCCGCATCCTGTTCCCTCTTGAACGAAAGCGCCTTATTCTTTCTTATTATTCGCGCTTTATCGAGCGATGCGGTATGATAATTCTGGATTTTTCTTGTATGATTCTGCAAACTCATCCAAAAAGAGGCACAACCGAAGCGAGTGGCAGCGATATCTTGAGCGAACCGGAATTCAAGCGCGCGACACGGCAGGTGGCGGACCTCCAAGACGAGATGGTGGAACGGATGGCGCGGCTTCTGCCCGAAGACGGCACGAGTCAGCCCCTGGAAGGCGTGCATTTGTATCGGGCTTCGCAGCCTTCCGATCAAATTTACAGCAGCTACGAGCCATCCATTTGCGTTATCGCGCAAAGGCGAAAAGAAGTCATGCTGGGCGGGGAGATTTACTCCTACGATCACGCCCACTACTTGGTGAACTCGGTCAGGCTTCCGGTCGGGACTCAAATTGTTGAAGCGTCGCGCGAGCGGCCCTACCTGTGCGTGCGCCCCATTCTCGACCCCTTTTTGGTCGGCTCAGTCATCGTGGAAGCGAACCTGCCGTCCAGAGGTATTGTCAACTTAACTTTAAGGAAGAGATAGAATACGAAATCATGGCTTGATTTTCCTCGTGCTGCTGATGTACTATCGTCACGGATTCCCCACCGAAATCATTAGCTACTGTGTTTGGCTCTACTACACATTTCCGTTAAGCTATCGAGACATTGAAAAAATGATGCTGTACCGCGGGATTGAAGTAACGTACGAGTCCATTCGGAAATGGTGCTTGAAGTTCGGACAGCAACACGCTAATCAACTACGGCGCAAACGCGCTTACATTGCCGACAAATGGCACCTCGATGAAGTGGTGCTCACAATCTACGGGAGTGCAATATTATTTGTGGCGAGCAGTGGATGCTGCGGGGAACGTGTTGGATGTGCTGCTGCAACGACATCGGGACACGTTGGCAGCAGAGCGTTTTTTTCGCAAACTGCTGAAGAAACAAGGCTTCGTGCCACGGGTGATTGTCACCGATAAGTTAAAGAGCTATGAAGCGGCGAAGAAACAAGTGATGCAGAACGTGGAGCATCGAGCACATAAGGGATTGAACAACCTGTGCGAAAACTCCCATCAACCCACAAGAGTGCGAGAGCGACGCATGCGAAAATTCAAATCCCCTGGGCAAGCCCAACGATTTCTCTCCGCTAGTGGACCAATTCGAGGACACTTCCACCCGAAACAACACCAACTGAGCGCGCACCACTATCGTGAACAACTGCGCCAACGATTTGAGGATTGGCGAGAAGTCGCTTGTCTGAAACCTGCTGCTTAAAATCAGCCAAGTTGGCTGCTTAGGAATCATCGTGCCGATTTTCGGATTTATCCCATTAAGTTGACAATACCGGGCAG
Source organism: Gloeocapsa sp. UFS-A4-WI-NPMV-4B04 (assembly GCA_019359535.1). Lineage (GTDB taxonomy): Bacteria > Cyanobacteriota > Cyanobacteriia > Cyanobacteriales > Chroococcidiopsidaceae > JAHHHE01. Next base: position 260 of record JAHHHE010000178.1, on the reverse strand, counting down.
GGTTACGGGCTCAACGTCGAGACAGGGCGCGTCAGAGACGGCACTCTCTTGGTGGTTCTGGTGCTAGTACACACCATTCTCTTCAACGCACAATTATTCTTAAAAATAATGGCAGAATTCATGCCAAATGACCCACTAGTAGACTGAGGCGTGAGTTTGACTACCGTTTATTAACGCTTCAAGGCTTTGCCCTGATAAGTCCACTTGAAGGGTTTAGCCATGGTGCGGTTGAAGTAATTGATGAATTCAAGAATGCGGGT
>JAHHHE010000179.1 GCA_019359535.1 Gloeocapsa sp. UFS-A4-WI-NPMV-4B04 | reverse complement strand
AAGAATGTAGAAAAGTAGGCTGGACGATCGTCAACAATCGCTTTCATGATGTCATCAAAAACACTTTGATCAACACCTTCAGGATTATCATCGGTCTTCAGTAAAAAGGGCGGCACCGGAGCCATCAGCACGGCTTTCTGCACCCGCTCTGAGCCGTATTTGCCAAGATAGCGCGTGACTTCACCCGTCCCCATTGAGAAGCCGACTAACACAGCGTCATGTAAGTCAAGCTTTGTCATTAGCCCGTTCAAATCGGTTGCAAAGGTATCGTAGTCATAGCCAAACGAGGGTTGGCTAGAAGCACCAAATCCTCGGCGATCGTAGGTAATTACTCGATATCCTGCATTCAGTAAAACTAAAACCTGCTTCTCCCAGGAATGCCCGTTCAATGGAAATCCATGAATCAGAACAATCGGTTGACCTGTCCCCAGATCTTCGTAGTAGAGATTAATGGTTGCAGAATTTTCTTGGCCAACAGTAACGTAAGGCATTGCAATCTCCTATGAATGCTGCATTGGATTCTCATCTGATTAACCGAAGTGTAATGAGTTCTAATGCTCGGTTTCTTTCAGATTCTTAGGCAGTTTTTCAGATTCTTGCGCGATAACCTTCAAGACGCAGCGCTGATCAATTCCTCGCTTTTCGCCCAGAGCTGCTTAGCTTTGTTCGCGTCAAGCGCATACGATCTGACACCGTCGGCAAACGGGTTGGGCATGTCATTGATCGGGGCGATCGCGCAATCTTCAAGATAGTGTCCGCCGATCTCGTCTTTGTTAGCCACGACTGCTGCCCAGACCGATGTCGCGGCTGCCTGCGGAATTTCTTTCAACTCTTTCGGCGGCAGACCCGCTTCGGTGCGCGCTGCGTCAACGGTCTGTAAAAGTCCCTGCAACTCCTCCGGCGAGAAATGGCGGGGTAGGTCCGTCAGACTATTTCCGGGCATCACCGAAGCAGCCCGAATGCCGCGATCACGATGCCGCCTGTCAAACTCCACAGCGAACAGTGAATTGGCGGTTTTCGATCGGCTATAAGCGACCCATGGATCGTACACCTGCTGCTCGAAATTCGGATCGTCCAAGTCGATATCGGCACCGCGATGCGCGAGCGACGACAGGACCACCAGCCGTCCATTATCGGCGAGCAGCGGCTTGATCCCATTGATCAGGGCGAAATGTCCAAGATGGTTCGTCCCAAACTGGACTTCAAAGCCGTCGATCGTTCGACCGAACGGAGTTGCCATAACGCCAGCGTTAGCGATGATGGAATCGAACGGTTGACCGTCAGCCAACAGTTTATCCGCACAGGCGCGAACGCTTTGCAAGGATGCCAGATCGAGATTGATCAATTCCAGGCTGCCACCTCTTTGCGACGCGGCATCACGAATCGATGCAGTGCCTTGCTCAGCTTTAGCGAGATCCCTGACCGCACCGACGACACTAGCGCCGTGAACGACCAGTGAGCGGGCGGTTTCGAGTCCGATGCCCGACGATACGCCCGTAACGAGGAATCGCTTTCCCTTGAGATCAACACCAGAAAGCACCTCGTCAGCAGTCGATTTTGCACTAAATTTTTTAGCCATTTCTTTTCCTTGCGTTAATTGTGAGTGTAAAAGTTTTGATCTTTTGCCTACCCTACGATCGCCGCTCCTAAACCGCGAGAACCACCCGTTACCAGGGCAACTTTGCCTGCAAGTGTTGTCGTCATTATGGACTCCTTTGGATGTATTACTGCTCAATCAAACACTGCGTACTACCTGGATACTCTTGAGGAATCAACGGCACGGAGAGTGATCGAGCAGATAATGCAGGTCGATCGCCACTTGGTCGCAATATTTTGCACTGCCGATCGACTACTGCGCTACATACCCGCCATCTACCATCAACGTTTCACCTGTTACGAACGATGCCATATCAGATGATAAAAACAGGACTGTATTTGCAACTTCAAGCGGTGTTCCAATTCGTCCGATCGGGTGAAGTCCTGTTATGTAAGCTTTGGCTTCATCCTGTCCACCTGTAGCTGCTTCAAACATATCTGTTTCGATTGCCGCTGGTGCAACGACATTGATGCGAATACCCGCTTTGGCATATTGGAGCGCAGCAGCTTTTGTTAAGCCTACTACCGCATGTTTACTCGCGGTGTAGAGGGGTACGTCAGGAAGTGCAACTACTCCATTCGCAGATGCTGTATTGACGATTGAACCACTTCCCTGTTTCAACATCTGAGCGATTTCATATTTCATCGACAACCAAACGCCTTTGACATTGACGTTCATCATGCGCTCGTATTCAGCTTCTGTTTGCTCAATCAATGAGGGATTTTCGCCGACAGTTCCTGCATTATTAAAGGCAATATCTAACCGACCAAAAACGCCAACCGTTTTATCAACCATTGCTTTAACATCGGCTTCTTTCGTGACATCTGCTTGCACAAAAATCGCCTCTCCACCAGCTTCCTTAATCAATCGAACAGTTTCTTCACCTTCATCCATTCGACGACCCACCACCACCACCACCTTTGCTTGTTGTTGGGCATAAGCGATCGCGGTAGCTCTACCGATTCCCGATGTCCCTCCCGTCACTAAAGCAACCTTGTCTTTAAGCATCATGATAGTTACCTCTTGTTGTGAATGGTTATGTTACTTGCGTCAAAAACTCAATGGGCAGCAATACATGTAGGAGCCAGCAACAAGAAGCGCCTCGATCTATAACCAGGATGAGTAACGATTCTGGTTCTAGGAGCCGGGTTTGAGCATTGCTCTAATTCACACGATGAATTCGATGCCGTACTTGGGTGCTACTGCCATTCATTCGCTCGATCGCTTCGGGAGTAGCTGGGCGGGATGGCGGGTTTGGGTATTGATGTTTGCTGGCTCCTACACTTAGTCGCGCTCGATTAGTGTGTTTGAAGGTAAGTTGGAATTGATCGCCTTACGCGCACTGTCAACGCCCACAACGGGAAGTGTACCCGGATCGAGCAAGCCGACTTGAACCAATACACTTGCCTGATCCCAGTAAATGTGTTCGTGGGCTAGTTTGCCGTCACGAAACCGAATAATCGCAACTACTGGCACTTCCACCCGTTTCCCGGTTGGAGCAACGCCAGGTAGCACCCATTCCATCCAAACAGTATGAGTGAACGTAGCCACCATTTCATCGACGAGTTGATCCGTTCCGATCGTGCGCGAAATCGGAACTAGCTCGAGGTCTGGCGGGATCTGTGGAATGAGGTATTTGGAATAAAACTCGCGCACTGCTGGTTTCCCGACTCCCCCAGTCATTACCGGGATGTGGTTAACGTAAGCATCTTCAACCATCGTAGCGAGGGCATCTTCAGTACTGTGAGTGCCAAACTCGTACTGTAAATGCTCTTCCCAAAGTGCTTGCAAAGACTCCTGGGCTGGTGTCAAATTGGTAATTGCTTGTAAATTTGCTTGTCCGTCTACAGTTTGCTCTTTGACCATGATTAAATACTCCTGGTTCTATCTATCTAAAGTGTCTTGAGTTCCAATGATTGACTGCTTCCAGATTCTTGTGATGTTAGTGAACTTGTTTCAATGGACGTATAAGCATTCAGCGCCTGTTTCGCGAATCAGTTGGGCGGTTTTTTCACCTTCTGCGTCGCGTCTACCGGAGAACACGACTTTTGCTCCAGCAGCACCAAATGTGATCGCCGTTGCTCTGCCAATTCCCGATGTGCCACCAGTGACTAACGCCACTTTATCCTGAAGTATCATTCCTATTTCTCCTAAAATCTAAGTCCGGTTGTTTTCTCTTGAAATAATCATGAAATCGCTTTAGAAAAAAGCTTAGACAAATCTTGCCAGCAAAAGACTAAGAGCAAAGGAAAAGGCATGAAAGCTGACATGGGATAACATCGCAGCCTCAAGCGAGTATTGCCAAAAGAGCCAACCAAAAGCAATGCCAGCAATCCCATTGAGTAATATCGCTCGGATAATCACAAGTGGAGTGAGTGGAACTATCGCGGCAGTTGCGGGCAGGTGTAAAAGTCCAAATACCAGCGCTACTAGCACAATCGCACCTTGGTATATTCCTTGGCTTGGCAACGTAATGCCTTGTTTTAACACCTTCCACGCTATCCAAACAAGCAGCGACATTAAGCCCCAGCGCATCAGGATTTCCTCAGTGATGCCGCCATAAAGCATTGCAGTAAGTGAACTCAGCCAATTCGGTTCTGTGTTATGGGATGCCTGTAGCGCTTCAGGTAGAGCAGGTTTCATGAACCGATCGAGCAACAGAAGAATGATTGTTGTCGCTGCACCCACACCCAAGCTCCATTTCATCTCAATGACAGAATATGGAATCCTAAGGGTATGAAGTACCCAGCAGTCAATCAAATGTGAGCGTAATCCAACGCGGTAGGCACAGCCAATTCCGATCAGAATGCTGATTGCCAGTAGAAGTGTAAGCTGTAGTGCTTGCAGCAGTATTAAAACCCACAGTGGCGGAGCTTTTGCCAGTATTTCTGGAGACAGTTTCGCCAACTGTTGCTCAACTAATGGAACCGACGTAATCGTAAACATCGCAATTCCCGCAATGCCCAACACAAATAGAATCCCAAATTGTTTCAAAACTGCCATTGATTTAATCTCTAGAGACATCAGAATATTGGGTAGACACAATGCCAAGATAGAGAATGACAACTGGTGACTAACGCCACCTTATTCTGAAGTACCATTCCTATTTCTCCCAAAATCCAAGTCCGGTTGTCCTCTCTTGAAATGGATCGATTCACTGTGAGTCCACCATCAAAAATCAACTCGCTGTATATCCGCCATCGATCGTTAAGGGTTGTCCTGTGATGTAACTGGCAGCATCAGAACATAGAAAAGCAACAACTTGAGCGACTTCTTTTGCTTGAGCAATGCGACCCATCGGTACCATCGCTGCAAGATCGTCAGCCGTGATGCCCATTTGCATCAAGACACGATCGAAACTGTCAGTCGCAATGCTGCCAGGATTTACCGCATTAATCCGAATGCCCTGCTTGGCATAGTCCAGTGCTGCCGATCTCGAAGAGATATCTGCTTTGCAGATCGCGTTAACCCTATGACGGCATGTTTACTCGCAACGTAAGGAGATGCTCCCGGAAGTCCAATCAACCCTGCAATTGAGGAAGTATTAACAATCGCGCCTGATCCTTGAGTCAGCATTTGCTCAATCTCATATTTCATGCATAGAAATACTCCTCGCACGTTAATCGCCATGAGGTTGTCAAACTCTTCGATCGATTGCTCGTGTAGCGGTTTTCCGGGTGATTCAACGCCTGCATTATTGAAGGCGTAGTCGAGTCGTCCATAGGTTGCGACTGTAGGAAGCACTAATGCTTTGATGTCTTCCTCATTCGAGGCATCTGAATGAACGTATAAGCATTCAGCGCCGGTTTCGCGAATCAGTTTGGCAGTTTTTTCTCCTTCTGCATCGCGTCTGCCTGAGAATACTACCTTTGCTCCAGCAGCACCGAAGGCGATCGCGGTTGCACGACCAATTCCTGAAGTTCCGCCAGTGACAAGCACCACTTTATCCTGAAGTATCATTCTATTTCTCCTGTTCTCTTTTCATACAGCATGTTGATCTCTTGCGTTGCTTCATGTCCGTTTATCGGGGTGTTCTGCTGCCGTGCTCCGATCATTTCCTATTCCCAACATCCAGCCCTGTCCAGTGAGCCGCAAAAGCCCACATATCCGCCGTTTCCTCGATGACCTTATCGGTGGGCTTGCCTGCTCCATGTCCCGCCCGCGTCTCAATTCGGGCAAGGTGGGGCTTGTCACCAATCTCCGCCGCCTGGAGCGCAGCGACATATTTGAAGGTGTGCCCTGGCACCACGCGATCGTCCGTGTCGGCAGTGGTGGCGAGGATTGCGGGATATGCCTTGCCGGACTGGATGTTGTGATAGGGCGAATATTTCAAGAGGTTACGGAAATCCGCTTCCCGTGCCGGAGACCCAAGCTCGTCTACCCATGTTTTCCCGCTCGTGAACTGGTCGAAGCGGAGCATGTCCATGACACCGACCTGGGGCAGCGCAGCGGCGAACAGATCCGGTCGCTGATTGACCACTGCGCCGATCAGGAGTCCGCCATTCGATCCACCCTGAATCGCCAAGCCGTCTTGGGGCGTGATTCCCTGCGCCTTGAGATACTCGCCCGCCGCGATGAAATCGTCGAAGACATTTTGCTTGTTCTGACGACGACCCGCTTCGTGCCATGCCTTGCCATATTCGGAGCCGCCGCGAATGTTAGCAACAGCGTACACTCCGCCCTGTTCGACCCATCCCAAATGCTCCGGCAAGAAAGCGGGAAGTATGGGGATTCCAAATCCCCCATAGGCATAGAGCAGGGTTGGTGCCGAACGGGTCACATCCTTGCGTCGGACGATAAACATCGGGACACGGGTGCCATCCTTTGACGTATAGAAACGCTGTTCGACTGCGATCTGACTGAGATCGATCGCCACCTTGGGTTGTGCCCACACCCGCGCCGTGTTGCTGGCGACATCGTATCGATAGATTACGCCCGGAGCGTTAAAGCTGGTGAAGATGAAGAAGGTTTCCGGGTCGCTCTGTTTACCCTTAAAACCGCCAGCGGTGCCGATACCGGGCAGCTTCACCACACCATCAGCCTTGCCATCCAGCGTGTAGCGTCGAACTTCCGTCTTCACGTAGCCAGATAGGAGATCAGCAACCGTCCAGCGACCAGCGACGGATTGAGCAGAACCGAATCCTGCTCCGGCACTACATCCCTGATCGCTGGGTCAGCAGCGGCGATGTCCATCGTCACGACCTTGAAGCGCGGCGCGTCCTGCTAGTCATGAGGAAGAACTTTGTCCCCACATTGCCGACGACACCCCATTGATTATCGAGATTATCGACCAGCTTGCGAGGCTTCCAATCAGCGCTCTGGAGATCCACCACGGTCAGTGTGTTGGTCGCTGAAATGGGCGTAGAAGCGATCACGACGTAACGCCCGTCTTCAGTGATGCTCAAGGTATGCAGCATGTTCGGCTGATCCGGGTTTGTATAGACCAGCCGATCTTGCGCCTGGGGGGTGCCGATCGCATGAAAATAGACGGCATGGTTGGCTACGCTTGCTTGCGATTCGGTGCCCTGCTTCGGTTCAGGGTAACGGGCGTAGAAAAAGCCAGATCCGTCCTTCGTCCATGCGATGCTGGTGAATCTCGCCCATTTGACCTGATCGTCGAGTACCTTGCCCGTGTTCACTTCCAGTACCCGAATCGTGCGCCAGTCGGTACCGCCATCCTGCACCGCATAAGCCACGCGCTTGCCATCATCAGAAGCTGACCACTCGGCAAGTGCGGTCGCCCCGTCCTCTGCCCAACTGTTGGGATCGATCAGCACACGCCCTGCGCTATCTACGCTGTCGCGGACATAAAGAACCTGCTGGTTCTGAAGTCCGGAATTATGAAGGTAGAAATATCGTCCACCCTTTTTGACTGGAATAGAGAACCGCTCATAGTTGTACAACTGCTTCAGTCGGTTCTTGAAGATATCTCGACCTAGCAGCGTATTGAGATGAGCATTGGTGACTTTGTTCTGCGATTCGACCCAAGCGGCGACTTCTTTGTCATTGCGGACATCGTTTTCCAGCCAGCGATAGGGGTCAGCGATCGTCTGTCCGAAATGTTGCTCGACGACATCGACTCGCTTGGTTTCAGGATAGGTGATTGTAGGTGACAATGCTGTGGACTCCGTGCAGGCGGAGGCGAAATGGGTGGTAAAGAGTAGCGCGATCGCGAAAAGGGTTGCGCGGCGCATCGGTATCTTTATCTTTTGAAATGAGAGTCGAAATCCAAAGAGGTTGAACTCTAGTATTTCTTGTCGTGATTTTGCAGTTTTGAACATGTCATTGACCTATCTAACAGAATGCTTGACCGTAACTACCTGGGTTAAATGATCGCAAGTAGGTAAACAAAATTAATTAAATTGTTTTGATCAAATTCTTTCAGCACCTTCTCAAGAGACTGAACTACGCTTTGCCAACTTTGATCGACAGTTGCTAGTTGCCTCGCTCATACGTAACTAATTTTGATTAACCATTTAGAAGCGATTCGCCTCCAGGTTGCGATCGCATCGAATCAGCCCGCGCCGATGAGCCGCTAGCTTCATCCTTGACCGAGGTTTTGATGACGAAAGCCCTTAATTCAACAATCTTGCCGCCGCGAAAGCGCCAGACATCGCAGTACGAGTAATGAGCCGCCTTCCCGTCTGCGTCCTTCAGTGTGATGTCGCCAACTGCCGTGACGAAATCACCCTCAGCGATTAAGTTGGCGACCGTAAACTTTGGCGGCTCTATGTATGTCTCTGCCATATATTGGCGAACAGCTTCTTTTCCGTTAAGGGTCTTGTCCCCTACGAACGTCCATTTCGTGTCGTCAGTGCAGAATGACAAGAATCCTTCATAGTTGCCTGCAGCGTTCGCCGCATTTGCCGCTTCTAAAATGGCTTTGTTGTTGTTTGACATCTGAATTTCTCCTTTGTTCAGGTGGATACTTTAACGGAGCCGTCTCTGCTGCCACTAATGCGAAACTCATGGAACAATTGCAGTAACGCGGATTTCAATCCGCATCGTTGGCAGCCCGAGCGCTGCGACTCCTACCTGTGTCCAAATTGGGGCATGGTTGGGCATATAATGACGAAATAGCCTGACCATTACATCGTTAACCTCCGGGGGCAACCCGCCAACATGGTAAGAATTAACGTGGACAACATGCTCCCAACCCGCCCCGGCAGTCGCTAAGGTTCGCTCTACGTTACGAAACGCCTGGGCAATCTCATCCGCAAGCGGTTCAGGAATTTGCAGATTGTCATCCCAGCCGCCTTGTCCTGATGTCTCCACTCGATTTTCAATTTTTACCGCCTGAGAGTAATGCAATTCATTCAGCATGTATTCCCCATAACCGGGAGTGACAAAAAACTTGGGCTTATTCATGGTGTTCCTCATGTAGTACGTTTGACTCTATCTCGCGTTGCTGAAACGAGTTTGTTTCGGCATCATCCGATTTAGACCCTAATGTTCAGAATTCACTTGCCATGTAATCACAATGATTTCTACAAACGGTAAGACAAATATTAGCCGCGAAAACGCTCCTAAAATGGCTTCCATCGTCCAGTTCTGACTCTGAACCTCCCAGATCATCCCAACAATGTTCACTCCAATCGCCAACCAGGGTAGAATTACCGCTGAATTCCGTCTGCGATAGAAGCGGATCGTCGTCTCGCGCCAAAATGGGAAGGTGCTGAGGAGACAAAAAATGTAGGAGGTTCCTGCACTGATGAACAAGCTTCTTTGAAGACCCGAAGGCAGGTTTGGGTATCCAAGTGCGATCGCCGTTAGACAAACTCCCAGCGCCAGATACAGGAAAGTAAACAAGGTAAATTGTTTCATTCTTTGTAAATAAAGCTCAGCGATAATCTATTCCTATGTGGCTGACATGACTCAGCCGATGAACAACAGTTAGTCCACATGCAGCACAGCCTTACCTGAAAATCTGCGCCCGATCAAATCAGCCGACGTTACGTCTGCTTCACGCCACGAAACTGCTCGATCAATATGCGTTTTGAGCCGCCCCTGCTCAACTAACCTCAGCAGACGAGCCAGCCCAGAACTAGCACTTTCCAGCTCTACTTCGGTGTACAGCGTGAACCCGTAAAGCGTGCGCTGTCCTCCATTCTCGGAATAGAAGTCTGCCAGGGACAGCTTCATCTCGTTGCCGCTGCTACTGCCATAACAAACGCAGGTGCCTCCTTGAGCCAAAAACGCAGTTAGCTTCCCGACCAATTCACCTCATACTCCATCGACAATCAGTCGATAAGGCGCGAACTGCTCGGCTTCTTGCCCAGTCTCGGTCATCACCACTTCATCCGCGCCGTAATCTCGCACAAATGCTTCTTGCGCTGGCTGACGAATTTGGGCAACGACGCTGGCTCCCATCATCCGAGCAAGCTGCATGGCAAAGAGTCCCACTCCCCCTGTTGCCCCTGTGATCAGCACCCGACTTCCTAGTAAACGAGATCCCTTTTCCACTGCATACAGTGCTGTTAACCCCGCGACGAGCAGTGTGGCGGCATCGGTATGTGATACGCTCTGGGGAATAATAGCCAGAAAGCGAGTCGAAATTGCTGCATATTCTGCCCAGCCCTCCGAGCGGATAGAGAGGGCAACAATTTTTGTCCCTATGGGTGGACCACTACCGTCCTGTGCCGTTTGTTCAACAACGCCAACGACATCCCAGCCAATTGGAGTGCCCAGTGGATCATTTTGCGATCGCTTAAGTTCGCCCCGATTCATCGAAAATGCTTTGACGCGAATCAAGCACTCGTTAGCCTTCGGAGTAGGAACTTCAGTGTCTTGAAAGGTGAGGTTGCCAACGGCATCTGGTGAACTCACGAGTCTACGCATCGCAATATCCTTGTGTGTAGAGGGCTATGGTTTCATGTTCTAGATAGAACTGTTTCAATCAACTCGCTGTATATCCACCATCGATCGCTAAGGGTTGCCCAGTGATGTAGCTGGCAGCATCGGAGCAGAGAAACACCACCGCTTGAGCAATTTCTGTTGCCTGACCGATCCGACCGATCGGAACCATAGACCCAAGATCATCAAACGTTATGCCTATCTGGTCAGCGCTACGAGCCATTAGATCAGTCGCAATGGGACCGGGATTAACAGCATTAATCCGAATGCCCTGTTTGGCATAGTCAAGTGCGGCAGTGCGTGTCAGCCCCATCACCGCGTGTTTGCTGGCAACGTAGGGAGAGATTCCCGGCAGCGCAACAAGACCATTGGTGGACGAATTGTTCACGATCGCGCCTGCGCCCTGGGTGAGCATCTGTTGAATTTCATATTTCATGCACAGAAATACTCCTCGCGCATTGATCGACATGATCTTGTCAAAATCCTCGATCGATTGTTCGTGCAGTGGTTTAACAGCAAGATCAATGCCAGCATTGTTAAAGGCACAATCGAGTCTACCGTAGGTCGCGATCGCTTTCTGCACCAATTCCCGGACATCCGCCTCACTCGATACATCTGATTTCACGAACAAGCATTCCGCCCCAGTCTCGCGAATCAAATCAGCAGTTTCTTCACCTTCTACACCGCGTATGTCTGAGAAGACCACTTTGGCTCCAGCAGCACCGAATGCGATCGCAGTTGCTCTGCCAATTCCCGATGCGCCTCCAGTGACTAACGCCACTTTGTCTTGCAATATCATCCTGTTTCTCCTGTTTCAATCAAAATTGACTAAAAAAGCGATGCCTTGATGACTCAACTTGTAGTGAACGTGTTCATTTATTTGAACAAGACTAAAGCTCAGTTTTCTAAATTACTGAATTGTTCGTTTTTGGAAAGACTTTAGTCGTGTGAACGAAACTAATCTCCATCTCCATCTCCATCTCTATCTCTATCTCTATCTCTATGCCTGTTACGTTCAGGTCTAGTATGGGTTGTGCATTGTTGAGTTGTGTAGTACTCAACCCGATTAGGAACAACGTATCGCTGACGTGAAAAACGGCGTCCGTAGTAACCGTCTTCATAACCACGGGCAAATTCACCACCTGCAGTACGGGGTCTATAAGCCTCCCCATCACGAGCACTGTCTGTGCCTTGACGATAGCCATCTCTATAAGCACCAGGGTGATCAGCAGCATCCTCTGAAACCTTTTGATGGGTGATAGGATAGCAAACAGTATATCTATCATCAGCTTCAGCGCTTTGAGTGAAAAAACTTATAGGCGCAGCAGCGAGAGTCAATAAAGTAGCAGCAACAATTCTTTTCATATCTAGTAAGTCACGCCGGATGATTATCGAAGTGGCGGTGTAACCGTCGCCCAACGTTCAGCAAGTTTGCCATCTGCTAATCTCCAAAGCACAAAGCCCTTAAACTCCATCTTCTTTCCCGTAGATGCATCGGTTTCGCGCCACAGACACCGCACCATAACCTTGTCACCCTCAGCAATCGTGTCCTCAACCGTAACGTGCAAATCGGATACTTTACGTATGCCTTATCCATCGTTTGCTTAACCAGCTCGGGACTCGCCAATCCTACAAAAGGTTCTTCGCGATCTATAAAGTTAGATGCGAAGTTTTGGTAAGCAATGGCAGAATTCTTGCGGTTCACAAACTCCTCAAAGTGATTGCGGATGAATGTTTTATTTTGTTCAAGTGTTTGTTCCATAATGTGAAATACAGCAGATTGAAGGTTTATTGAGTACAGTAACAACAGTTAGCAAACCAGTTGCGTAAATGCTTAAGATTGATTAAATCAAGAGCAGTGGCAATAAGGACATCAACCATGTTTGTAGTGGTAGG
>JAHHHE010000177.1 GCA_019359535.1 Gloeocapsa sp. UFS-A4-WI-NPMV-4B04 | reverse complement strand
ACTACCGTAATTGCATTTCCATTTAATGCTTTTTTGATTTTGGTCAATCTGCGGCTCTTCAATTCATTTACTGACCAGTCTGAATTTGCGATAAAATGGTGTAATGATTGGGCTGAGTTTATACTTACTACCTTTGCTATCTCTGGTAATGATTTTCTGTTTATTGGTGATATTATTCCTAAGTGTAAGTATTTGAAACACTCATAATTTCTGACTTCTTTAAATATGTCTTTATACTCTGCACAATATTCTTCTATAACTGCAACTGTGGGGTGAGCATCTCTAGGCAAATGCTTCAGGATTTGTAACTCTACATCCATTGCCCTACCTACCTTATAGAGCTTTATCTTTTGGTTTCTTTATTCATTATATCCGGAAACTGATAACAGGGGGATAGTCCGAAAAGCTTGGTAGTCTTTGGGAGACTTGGTAACAGGAATCATACAACGAGTATTCATAAACAGGTTTAATTATGAATTTTGATTTAAAAAGTGTCTTAAATTCCAATATCACAACTAAAAAAAAATATAAATTGAGTCTTTTGAGTATGTCAGTAAACTAGATATTAATTAGTGGAATACAATGTTTTGGATACAAGCATTAACATGGCGATCACAATTATTTACATAAATATTATTAAAGTTTGACTTATAATTATTTTTAATAAGTGATAGTGCCAAATAATTAGTTAATCAAAACGAGTAAAATATTAGCTAAACTAGGTCTAATTAAACTCAAAGTATAGTTTTTATCCAAATAACTATTGTACTAATAGCATAGATAATATACGTAATAGCAAAATTTTAAACTTCTTGACAGTAAGGCTAAATCATGAGTTTTACAATTCAAAACGTTTTAATTCCCGCTCAACATGGTTATGAGACTGTAGATGTCCAAATTGAGGATGAAAATATTACAGCAATTGCACCTGAGTTAAAAGTTATCGGGATGGCAATTAACGGTCAAAATAAACTATTACTGCCAGGATTTATCAATGCCCACACTCACTCTTCAGAAATGTGGCAGCGAGGGCTAATTCCACCCGTACCTCTAGAATTATGGATTGCTGAACTTTACGACTTTGCCCCCCTTAATGTAGAGCAAATTTATCTCAGTGCTTTGGGAACAGCAGTAGAAACACTATTATCTGGGGGAACGAGTGTTGTAGATCACTTAGTATTAATTCCAGGGCAGGAATTAGACACGATCGCAGCAGCTGTGCGGGCTTATCAAGAAGTGGGTATTCGTGCCTTTATTGGTCCATTAATTCAAGATCAATCGCTGACTTCTGGTATGCCAACTGGTGAAGCAAAACAGAATCATCCAGCTTATTTTCGCTCAACAGAAGCAACACTGGAACTGATGGAAGAAGTTATATCACAGTTTCATCGACCAGATGAAGGCGTGAATATTTTAGTTGCACCGACGGGAATTCAACTGTGTTCGGATGCCTTGTTTGAGGGGTGTATTAAAATGAGCGATCGCCACAATATTTGTCGTCATACGCACTTACTCGAAACCAAAGCCCAAAAACAGCTAGCCACAGAAAAATATGGCTGTAGCGCTGTTAAACATTTGCAGAATATTGGTTATCTAAGCGATCGCACAACATTAGCTCATTGTGTATGGTTGAGCGATTCTGATATTGATATTTTGGCAGAAACTCAATCTACAGTCGTTCACAATCCGCTGAGTAATTTGCGCCTTGGTAGTGGCATTAGCCCAATTCTGAAATATCGTGAAGCTGGAGTCAATGTTACTTTTGGCTGTGATGGTGCTGCTAGTAATGACTCACAAGATTTGTTAGAAGCGATTAAAATTGGCTCGATTTTGCACAATATCACTGATCTAGATTATCACCACTGGATTACACCGCGTCAGGCAGTTCAAATGGCTTCATTTGGCGGTGCAAAGGGACTGAATATAGCAGAACAGCTAGGTTCGCTGACTGTAGGAAAAAAAGCCGATCTTGTACTTTACGATCTCACGAGTTTATCACTGCTACCCCGAACTGATCCAATTGGCTTACTAATTCTAGGCCGCCCTACCCAAGCAGTACACAGTGTTTGGGTAAATGGTAAACAAATTGTTGCTGATGGCAAGGTTACAACTATTAACGTGGATAATTTACGCCAAGAACTATTTAATCGAAGCCAGTGGGATACACAGCGACAGTCTCAAACAATTCCTCAAATTGAAGCTCATTATCGAGCCGTGATGGGCTTACCAGAAGGTGTATTGGGATACTCTTGATCAGCCCTAGATATAGCAAATGTACATAGATTTAAGGCTCTGCCGAAGTTGGGTTAGACATTTGGAGAAATTTCGAGCTATTCATCGAATTGAACAGGTGTAGCCCGTATTATTGAGATAGTTAACTCCTTGGACACTGTTACCAAGCGAGTCTACCAGTGATGACACGCCGATACCAATTTGATTTTGCACAACACAAGGCATATTGCGTTCATATTTTTCCCTGCAACCCGTGATTTACACTTTTAGGTATCTCGCCCTAAAGTTGATTAATTCCCAGAATAAAAATGAGATTCAACAAAATCGTCACTGGGCATACAATTAAGATTATGATTACTATCCACCACTTGAACAACTCCCGCTCTCAGCGCGTACTCTGGCTGCTGGAGGAACTTGCACTAGAGTATGAAATCAAGCGCTACGAGCGCGACCAAAAAACTATGCTTGCGCCGGAGTCGCTGCGCGAGATACATCCCCTCGGTAAGTCTCCGGTGATTACTGATGACGATCTGACCCTGGCTGAATCTGGTGCTATTATCGAGTACCTAGTCGAGCGCTATGGTGAGGGAAGGCTTGCTCCTAAGCTTGGTTCTAAAGAGCATCTGCGATACAAGTATTGGTTGCATTACGCAGAAGGCTCTGCAATGCCGCTATTGGTAATGAAGCTTATTTTCGACAATTTTGGGCTAGGGGACAGCAGCGCTAACCGCGAATTTGTCGCACCCCAGATCAAACTTCACTTTGACTACATAGAAAGCGAACTGGCTAAGAATACATGGTTTGTGGGCGAGGAATTCACCGCAGCTGATGTCCAGATGAGCTTTCCCTTAGAGGCGGTGGCGGCACAGGTAGGCTTAGACGCGAGTCGTCCGCAGAGCATGGGCTTTTTGGAGCGCATTCATGCACGTCCAGCGTACCAACGCGCCCTAGAACGCGGTGGTGCGTATCAACTTCTAAGTTGAACGGTAAGCTGCGCGTTTTTACCAAGTTCGCATCTAGCAATTGGGCGTTGCTGAGTAGAGGAATGCGCTAATTTGGCACGTTGAATATTTTAGGTTACAAGGGCGATCGCTCTAGTGCCTCTTTTCCACGCCCTCTTTTTAAGAAATAGTTTTTTGATTCTGCTCGTCAATGGTGGAACTCCAGTCACCGTTCTCTACTCCAGTGTCCTTATTCTGCGGCTCATTGAGTAGTGTTGTGTCAGCCATTGCTTTGCGAAGTTTGAGTTTTTTCTCCTCGTAGGCATTACGCTCTTCTGTTGACATTGCTGTCCGTACTGCTTCTCCCACTGTGCCAGCCCATTGCTCACTTGCCTCACCGTTGCCAGGAGGGATGCTATCGAGGGCGGAAAGCCACTCATCGCGCAACTTTTCCATTTCATCCCGTTTTGGGTACTTAAATGTTTGTACTTGTACAAAAGCACAGGATTCAGAACCGTTGCGGGCTACATGAGCATTGAGAGCGAGCAGAATGTTGCGTGAGTAGCCCACATATTGAGTACAGCCTACTGTATCCAACACAGCGTACACCCCTGCGACCTTCGTATTTGCAGAATGCGATCGCCAATTTTCAAGCGGTAGCACTTCTGTGCCTATACTTTCAAGACCAGGGGTTGTATTCACCTCCTTAGCACTATGCTCTTGATCGGACTGATACAAAAAGTCGTGGAGTCCGCGATGTGCTTCGGGAACATTTTGATGTTCAATTGAGCCGTTGTTTTTGGTTTCCATCTAGCTAAAAAATATTGAGTTACTCTTATTCTGTCACCTCAGTTGTCGGATGAATAATGCCAATACCCGCATTGTGTTAACTAAGATATTTAGTTGTCCAAACTATCAACCGTTTCTTGAAATAGACGGCGAATGTCATCTACTTTGCCCATATTGGCTTGCGATCGCGATCGCCCTACCACCCCTTGACTCAATAATTGCAATGACTTCAATCGCTGAGTGTTGGCTACCTGCACAATTAACCACAACGGCTGTACCCTTTTGTTTCAATCGCTCGGCAATGTCTTTTTTAATTATTAATCAGAGTAGGCGTTGGACTTAGAAACGAGCAGGATTGGGTAGCGCGATCGCTCGTTTCCGCTTCTTTGTTCAGGCACTTTGCTCTATAGACGTACCAACTAAACAAGCGCCTGTGAGTGTTACGCCAGTTAAGTTAGCACCTTCCAATTCAGCACACAAAAGATTAACTCCTGTCAAGTTTGCTCCTGCTAAATTAGCACCCCGCAAGTCTGCTTCTTCTAAATTAGCTGCGTGTAGTAATGCGCCTTGCAAATCTGCCTGACTTAAATTAGCTCCTTGCAAATTTGCGCCACTAAAATTGACTCCCCGCAAATCTGCACCGCGTAAATCTACACCCTGCAAGTTGACGCTCATCAAATTTGCACCGCTTAAAAAAGCACCTGCAAAAGACGCTTGCAATAGTTTAGCTCCCATCAAGTTAGCACCCCGAAGGTTACTCCCGCGCAAGTCAGCACCAGTCAAGTCTGCTTGCATCAGATTAGCTCCGAGCAAATTCGCCCGTAAGTCAGTGGCTATTAACTGAGTACCTAGAAGATTAGCTCCGTCTAAACGCGCTCTTTCTAATTTGGAGCCAGAAAAATTAGCTCCAACTAGCGATGCTCCAGCTAAATTAATGCCGCAAAGATCAATACCTGACAAGTCTTCGTCTTCTAAATCAACTCCAGGCAAATGTTTGAGTTTTCCGGCTCGAATAGCCCCAATATCTAATTTCTGCTGCGTATTCACACTTCACTCCTCACTTTCTGATCTGCACCACTGGCATCACTATCCATTTGGGCATCAATTAGCCACATTCCAGCACTAATTTTGGGTGCTGGAATTGTTAGACTCAAACCTTGTTGTAAACCCATAACCAGGAGTTCTAGGGTATCAACAAGTTTGGGGTTCCAGCGATCGCCTGACTGACTCTTAAATTCTGTTAACACCTGAGTTAATATAGTGTCAGGCATTGTCTCTCCACCGCTAGTATCAGCTTGGAGCTTGGTGACACGCTGTTTAAAGGCAGCAGTCAAGCCTAAAATTTGTGATTCTAAAGGAATTTTATCTCCGGCTAACCCAGCTGGCTCACCATTCCCGTTCCACCACTCATTTTGGTGAGTGATAATCTGGGCGAGCGCTTGCATTCGAGGCATAGTTCGCAACACCTGTGCTGCGGGTACTAGCGGACAACTGGGTGCTTCATCGCCATATTGAACACTGACTGTTGCCGGAGCAATGCGGTGGATTAACGCAGCAAGACGTAATCGCTTCAACTGCCAAGCTGGCAAATCCAGTAGTTGTCCCATTGTTTCTGCCAAAGCTGCAATTTCAGCTGCCGCCATTGGGCTGCCTGTATCTGCTATATCAAGTAGCTGTGCTAGTCGCAGAAAGGCTTGTAATTCGTTAGAGACTAAGTTGTTATCTAGAGCTTTATGCTGAGTGCAGATATCTAGATGACTGACATCTTCTTGGCTAGTCTGGAGATAATCGACGACGCGGGAGACAATATCGCCTAAGTCATCCGCTTGAGCAGTTGGGGCGGCATCAGCGATCGCTTGTACTTGAGCAGTCAGGCGTTGGGCTAACTGTGGGTTATAGCGATTTATATGCGCGATCGCTATTTCTACTGTTTCTTGCACCAAGGCTGGTTCAAATGTCCAAAATCCGTAGAACTTGCGCTCCAAATCTGCTGTCGGTTGTCCAGCTGCTCCATAATCAGCTGCCGAAAGTTCTTGACACAACACCATTGCTGTATAGCTGGGTGACAAAATCATCAAGTGCCACTCTTGCGCCACTGGATCAACTGGGTCTAAACCGACTAACGCCACATTGGGCAATTGACTTGTGGGATGTTCGGCAAAACCAGTATCAGGGGCAGCCATAATCGCTACATGACTTGACTTTTGCGCCAATAAATGATATCTGTCTGCTTCTTGGAGATACCATTTACCGCGTTGAAAGGCTGTGATCACGAGGGGATCACTGGTAGAAGTCAAGATACAGTCTTCTAAAGCATGACACAGGGCAACTAAGGTGTTTTTGTAGTAGACACCGAAGTTTAGTGGTCTTCTTTCAGGTGGGTGAGCTTTTGCCAGTTGTTGGAGGATGGAACCTTCTAACATTTCGGGGATCAGGGGTCAGGGGTCAGGGGAGCGGGGAGCAGGGGTCAGGGGTCAGAGAAATATAATATCTCCCTATCTCCCGTTAGGAGGCTGTTACGAGCTGTTTTTCTTGGGATTGGATGGGGGCGGAAAGGGCTTCTTCTAGATCGGCGCAACCAAGTTTTGCTTCTAGAATGTCCATTACTTCACGCCCGAAGTCGTTGGGGTTCTGTCGCCATGCCTGGAGGCAGACTTCACCAAAGAATGAACCAAGTGGTTCGGGGTTCCAGAGTAACTTTTTCGCTGTCCAAGGCATCAGGCTCATTGGATCATAATCTTGGTTAATTATGCCGTTTTTAAAGGCATATTCTTCTAGGTGGGTGTGTGGTTGTAGCCCGATGAAGAAAATCGCTGGCTCAACTTTGTCGGCTCCGAAAATGCGTTCTAGTTCTCGATGATAGGCGATCGTTTGGCGGATCGTTTCGGGGCGCTCGTCGATGACGTTAAACGAGTAGTTGACGGAAACTAGGTCATTAAAGCCAGCTGTCTTGAGATCGCGGCAGTTTTCCAAGACTGTTCGGAGGTTATAGCCCATCCGCATTTTACGCACAAGTTCTTGAGAACCGCTCGTAATGCCGATTTCAAAATAGTTCATTCCCGTTTTAACCATCAACTCGCATAACTCTGGAGTTAGGTTATCTGCGCGAATATAAGCTGCCCAGTGAATATCTGTCATTCCAGCAGCAAGAATTTTTTGTAACAGTTCTACCGCATCGTCAATAAATCTGCGGGCGGGAATAAACTGGGCATCAGTAAACCAGAAGTTACGAATACCGCGATCATATAGTTGCTGCATTTCTGCTACAACCTCGTCGGCTGGGTTTATGCGTACTTGCTTGCCTTCAACAACAGTGTAGATGCAGTAGCAGCAGTTGTGAGGACATCCGCGTTTTGTTTGAACGCCAACGTAGAAATCTTCCTCTTGTAGGTAATATTGAAATTCTGGCCAAATGCTTTCGATATAGTCGTAGTTGCAGGCGCTTTTTTCTAGTGGTGTTGGTTGTTCGTGGATCAGGCGATCGCGTGGTGTCTCTCCTACCACATAACAGCGTTCATCCCGAAATTCCACACCCCGCAACAATTTCTCTAGCAGGGTTTCTCCTTCCCCTACGGAAACAATTGTCCCTGGAGGCAATTTATTTCCCAGCTGCTCATAAAACACGCTTACTGCTCCGCCACCAACGATGGTACGGGCTTCTGGGTGGTATTTTTGGGCGCTTCTTAACCCGCGTTTGATTAATGCCTGATTCTGCCAAAGTTCTGTATAGTAAGAAGCTGCTAAACGCAGTCCTCCTATTGCCCCTCGCAATTTAATGAAGGGATTACGGGCGTAGTAAAACTCAAAGGCATTTTGAAGTGGATTTCCGCCTCTACCACCTACAGGAGCATAAATTTGAATATCTCGCCAGGAAAATACCAGCAGTGTAGGCTGAAATTCATCTACGCAAGCATCTAAGGCAGAGGCAAAATCTAGCGGCGGTACTGTCCCTAAATCAAAGATGCGCTGTTGAGCTTCGGGGAATAACTTATGGACATGATCGGCTAAATAAACAACCCCAATCGGGAAAATTGGATTGCAGGGAAGGCGAACATAGAGAATTCGGTTTTCCATCGTGGTTGTTTTAACTTCTATCTGGTTTCAATATTTCAACGGGAGCGATTGTCTGTTGTAACTTGTCTTATTAAAAGGCTGCTTGAAATTTAAGCCAGAGGTGTTCAGCGATGATAGTCATTTTGGAGACTGAAGATACTTCTAGATGCGATCCCCAAGCAAGTGCGGGATATTTATATGCTTTATGAAAGTAGTTTTCATATAACTTTACGATAACACTGACTTTACTTAGCCGTGTACCTATTTTTGGTTTATCCAGACCTTAAATTATGAGATTGCTACGTAATACTAAAATTGCAATTAGTCAATGAGGTTTCTACGCAAAAAAGCAAAATTAAACAGAAATTTAACAACCTGTCTCTATATCTTTAGGGGTAAATCAGATGAAGGGTATCAGTTGGTAGTCGGAGTTACAACAACTGGGGATCGCTCGGTGCTAGCTTGGCATGATGTGATTTATAAATTGTGGAATCAAGCTCTTGAAAACTGTTATGGCTCAAATATTAGATCCTTTACCAGATGACAAATCCGGTCACATTGTCTGCTGCTATGTCAATGCTACGAGTAAGATTCAAATAGCTCGGATTTCTCATATTCCAAACTGGTACTTTGAGCGCGTTGTGTTTCCAGGCCAACGGCTTGTATTTGAAGCGCCGCCAGAGGCTATTCTAGAAATTCATACAGGCATGATGGCAAGTGCTGTTCTCTCAGATAATATTCCTTGCGATCGCTTGGCTGTTAATGAAGATAGCAATTCTTTTGCTGAACTGAATCAGAAAGTGGAAGAAGCAAACGATGGAAGTAGCGATCAAAGGCAAGAAAATTTAGCAGGAGTAGTTTTAAGCGCTGTTGATTAAGAAAATGAAATTAATTTTAGGGTTGCTAACGTTAGCAACCTAATTTTGCTGAAAAATTTTAAATTCTCTCCCAAGAAGGACACCAAGTTAACGAGCTTTAGCGCTAAGGTAGCTATCGAAGATATAGGATTGCGTCGGCGTGGTGATAAAAATTGAATTTACCTTCATTTATATGGTTGTGGAAAATAGCTGCTTGGTCAATGGGACTGGCTATAGTTGCTTATCTGATATTAGCGGGAACGGGCATTTGGATGTTTCGCGCCAGAATGACGCACGATCGTCCTAGTTGGCTGCGTTCGCTACACTATATGATCGGTGGCAGTATGGTATTATTAGTCCTGCTACTGTTAGGTGTTGGTATTGTTGGCACTTTAGGTCATTTTGGCTCATTGGGTCATTCGTCACATTTACAAGCTGGGTTGGCAGTAGTAGGATTAGTTTTACTTTCAGCTGGAAGTGCTACTCAAATTAGTATTGAGAAACCTTGGATGCGATCGCTCCACGTTGGAACAAATATTATCCTGTTTGTGGGGTTTGCCTGGGTATCTTTGACAGGTTGGGGCGTGGTACAGAAATATTTACCTTAAGCTTAATATTTAGTGGGTTACGCGATCACAACTTCCCGATAAGTTTTCACTCTGGTTTGCTGTAAAACATTGCTCAGTTCAAAATTCCTGCCAAATGCAGCACAAATCCAGGCAAAATATCCTCACCTGACAAGCTAGTAGGGGATTCTAAAACCTCGACATCTTGCCCTAGACGGTAAATTTCCACTTGTTGATTTTGAGGATCAATTAGCCAACCCAGGCACACACCACAGTCAATATACTCCTGCATTTTTTGTTGCAGTATTTTCAAGCTGTCTGAAGCAGAGCGTAATTCTGCGGCAAAATCGGGAGCCAATGGCAGAAATTTGGCAGGATCTGGGTTTAGGGCTTCTATTCGTTCTCGTCTTACCCAAGAAGCATCAGGAGAGCGGATTGCACCATTGGGTAGGACAAAAGCCGTTGAAGAGTCAAAACCTAACCCTGTATTATCAGCCTCTGCCCAAATCTCTAATCGGGCTGATAGCTTAATATTTCGATTTCCGCTTTCCCATCCTGTAGGTGGCATAATGATTAATTCTCCCTGCGCTGTGCGCTCAAGTCGCAAATCTGAATTATTCTGACAGATTTGGAAGAACTGCTCTTCTGTTAACTCTAGGGTGGGGCGTAAGTTGAGGATAAGGGCGGTCATTACTTGCCTCGAAGCGATCGCTAATTGTAGCGTAACACTGAAGTTTAGTTGATCAAGTTAGCCTTTACCATTCACGATCAAGTTTTTCTGCATAGAACATATTTGCTTTACGTTTGAAGATTAGCGGTACTTTGAAGCATGGCGGGTAAGGGCAATTGAGCTACGGCAGCAATTTCCTGGGCAGAATCCTGGCGTTCTGGACTGTTAAGGTATTGCCCTGTGTGAACTGGGGACACAATTTTCATTCGGTGAGTGCAGCTGTAATAGCGGTGAGTTTGTAAGAAATGCGATCGCTCCTGCATACTTTGATTAGCAATCTTCTTGCGGAGCTTGACAATTGCATCCATAATTGCTTCTGGTCTAGGTGGACATCCAGGTAAATACACATCTACGGGAATCAACTTATCTACTCCCCGCACTGCACTAGGAGAATCCGCACTAAACATTCCGCCTGTAATCGTGCAAGCGCCCATTGCAATCACATATTTCGGTTCTGGCATTTGTTCGTAGAGACGCACCAAAACAGGAGCGTATTTCATCGTGATTGTGCCTGCGGTAATGAGCAAATCAGCTTGTCGAGGAGTCATGCGGGGAAACATCCCGAAGCGATCAAGATCAAAACGCGCACCAATCATGGCACTGAATTCAATAAAACAGCAGGCAGTACCAAACATTAGCGGGTACAAGCTGGACATTTTTGCCCAGTCGTAGAGATCATCGACGGTTGTAAGGATGACGTTTTCTGATAACTGCTGCGTTACTTGGGGACGCTCGACAGGGTTGATAATTTGGGGTGTGTTAGCTGTATGCATCATAAATACCCCCGATATTGGCTTTTGTCTCCAGTATCGGCAGTTGCTCAATTGCTGTCTTACAAGTTCTTGATTTTTTTACAAGTTCTTGACTATTTGTCCAGCAGCATTGCTTTCGGCGTAATGCCAACTAAACGCTTAAAGTGATAGTTGAGATGTCCTTGGTTGGCAAAGCCGACTTTGTATGCAACTTCGGCAATAGCTACACCTTTACTTAACAATTGCTTGGCACTGTTCACGCGGCATTGAATCAGGTACTGATGAGGAGCAAAACCTGTAGATTGCTTAAATAAACGAGAGAAGTAACCAGGACTCATCCCCACAACTTGGGCTAGTTCAGCCAATCCTAAAGGCTGATCTAAATGAGCATTAATGTAGTCTATTACTTGATGCAACTTATGTCTAGGTAAACCGCCTGTATAGTCTTTTATTATCGTTTTTTGGGTGGAGTAGTGCTGCAATAGGTGAACAGCAAGGACATTAGCGATCGCCTCTGCATAAAGCCGACTACCCAATCCCCCCGATTCTAGTTCTGCTTTCAGCGTCAAACCCAGTTGACAAATGAGCGGATCAGGTGATGCGAAGTGAGGTGCGATCGCTACTCGTTCTGGATCAACCATTTCGTAAATCGCATGGGTGAAAACAGTTGGTTCAAAGCCCAACATAATTACGCCACCTTCACCCTTCCACTGTGCTTGATGATATGTATTTGCAGGGACAACAACGACATCTCCTTGCAAAACTTGTTCGTGTCGCGATCGCCCATCTAGCTTGCGTTCTGCTTCAATAGGTGTTGGTACTTGAGTAAAAACGGCAATACCATACTGTAAACCTGCAACTTCAGGAGTCTCGCCAGGAAGTTGGTAGTCATAGGCGAGGTAAATACCATTCCATCCTGCTTCTTTACTTGTCAGAACGGGCAGTTTGGCAAAAACCTTCCCCAGCGTTTCTTCTTTAGAGAAATCCAGGGTTAACAGCTTCTCTACTGACATTATTTTTTCTGCTTCACTACACTTAATGTACCAGTTGTCAAGTGAGTATTGGTAATATTAACGTGGTCTTTTGCATACCTTGGCTATAGAACCTAATTTTGCTAGGTGTGCGGTACAACAAACAGTGAATATAGCAGTCCTAAATGATTTGTAAAACCCTCTCTTTCTTCCTTTCTTGGCGCTCTAACGGGCTGATGCCCTTCGCTCCGCTCCGGCGACTTGACGGTAGCCTGCGGCAAGCCGCTTCGCGTCTACGTTAAAAATAACTTCCACAACTCAGATAAGATTGCTATAGCCCCCTTTTGTCAGTTTCCGAAGTTAAAAAGTAGTAAATCAAGCCTTTCATCCAGAAGAATAAAAGGGTTTGAATTGATTCATTGCACTGATTAGATGATTAAATCCAAGCAATAAGTTGGAAGAGCGG
>JAHHHE010000176.1 GCA_019359535.1 Gloeocapsa sp. UFS-A4-WI-NPMV-4B04 | reverse complement strand
ATTATTGAATTAGTCTGGCATTCATGTAAGGAATACATTGCTCACCGCCTATTTAAATCAGTAGATGAATTAAATCTACTACTAGATAAGCTGCTAAATCAAGGCGAGTTAGTGATTAAGTGGCATTACCAGACCAAAAATAAAGCGAATAACTATCATGTTGCGGCTTGAATGCTTATTAGCTTAGTTTCGAAAACGACTACCGAGTGCATTGTCTGTCTTCATGCACTACGTCATCAATGAAGTCCTCGCGCTCCTCTTCAGTCATAGTGTCCCAGTTTTTACCGCGCTCTAGGGCAGCCTTTCGCACCCCCTCTTGTCCCGTGCGAGATAATTCCTCCCATTTTTCCTGCTGTTGTTGCTGTAAGAACTGGAATAGCTCTGCTTGCTTAGTGAGCGATAGTTGTTTGACTAATTCAATTATTTGGTCGTCGGTTAATGTCAGTGTTGGCATGGTTCTCACCTCCATTTCTATTGTGAATGAATTGGGGATGCGATGCCTACGGCAAGCTTTGCGATCACACTTCTGGCAATAAAAGTTAGGATTACAATTAGTCGTCTAGGGTTAAGCAGAATGTTGATCTTAATTGAGTTGTTTCGCAATAACTTAAATTTGCTGCTATAGCTAAAATTTTTCTAATCTTCAATATTATTACTGCTCTGAAAGCGGTACTAAGTCATTATTTTTAAATTTATCTTCCTCTAGATTACTTTTATCTTGCTCTGGCTTTGTCTTTTTATAACTACGAGTTATTTTGGTAAGTTAGCTTGGTAAGTTAGCACAGGATATATTTGTAGAATTAACTATTATCCAATCGAACTTGATCTAATGCACGCTGTATTGTATTAATCCTGTCTATAAATTCGATTTCAGAGACAATTTTAGGTAAAAGATGCTGAATTTGCTTCATTAAGTGTTGTGTTTCATCAAGGGTATCAAGCTGACTACGGCTGAGATCAGCTAAAGTCTGTGGTATATCATCAGGTATAATAATTTGATTATCTGTATCCTGAATTCTAATTTCTCTTGCTTCTTCAATAGCCTCTTGCTGATCTGTTAGCTTAAGAAAGCTCTCAGCATAGTCCATAAATCTATCAGTTGAATACATATAGAATTGAACATTAGCCTCAAATGACATTTCTTGTATCAACTCTGGTCTTGGACTAATAATTTTGCCTTCATGCTCTAACCACCAATCTTCCTTCATATCATCTGTTATAAAGGTTAGAGGTTTTTTCTCGGATTTTGCATAGTCAATCAACTGAAACCAAAGCAGGATATCCCCGTACTTATCTGGTTCTGGTTTTTTATTATCTTTATACCCTGGAGGTATTGACTCTTTGAACCTTTGTTCAGTTTCTTTGCAAATTGCTTTTAACTTATCCTTGGAGTACGGTTTTCCAACTTTACCATTTAGTATCTCAGTAATTTTGTCTCGAAGTTCGTCAAAGTTTATAAGATTAGGGTGTTCCTGCTTTGCCTTACTTAAATTTCTTTTAACTTTTTTAGTTGCTCTTTCAAAAAATTCTATTATCTGATCAATTTCAATGAGAGAGTGTCTCTTATATACTCCTAATTCACCTTTTAAGTTTTGTAAGCTTTTATCTAATATTTTTTGGATCTCGTCGTAGGCTTTTGACTGACGAGATATTACACTAAAACGTTCTTTTGGATACTCAAAAGCAACCTGATGAGGAATCCAAATTTGTTCTTTAAGTTTATCTAGAATATCCAAAAATCTATCCCTAGTTTTAGGAGTGTAGCGATAAATATGTAATAAAACGTTTGTATCAAACGAAAAAATGCCTTCTTCCCATAGAGAATTAAACTCTTGTGCTATAGGCTAGTAATAGCCAGGGAATAAATTACGCATAGCCAGTGTTACACTATTTAAAAACTTAAAATCTGGAAAACTATACAGTAATATTAGTTACTTTTGTTGAATGTTGTTTTAATACCTCTTTCAAGTATTGCCCAGTATAAGATTTCGGATTCTCTGCAACTTGTTCTGGTGTTCCTACAGCAACTAATTCTCCGCCTTTATCGCCACCTTCTGGACCTAAATCAATTACCCAGTCACTACACCGAATTACATCTAAATTGTGTTCAATCACCAAAATTGAATTACCTTTGTCTACTAAACGTTGCAACACATCTAGCAATTTGTGGACATCGTAAAAAGATAAGCCAGTAGTAGGTTCATCAATTAAATACAGAGTTTTGCCTGTAGCGCGGCGAGATAATTCTGAGGCAAGTTTCACTCTTTGCGCTTCACCGCCAGATAATGTTGGTGCAGTTTGCCCTAAACGCACATAACCTAGCCCAACGTCAACCAAAGTTTGCAATTTTGTCGCAGCTTTGGGAATATTGATAAAGAATTCTAGGGCTTCTTCCACTGTCATATTGAGAACATCAGAAATGGACTTGCTTTTGTACTTTACTTGCAGAGTTTCGCGATTGTAGCGATCGCCTTTACATACTTCACACTGCACATATACATCCGGCAAGAAATTCATTTCAATCACATTGACACCCTGTCCGCAACAAGCTTCGCAGCGTCCACCTTTGACGTTGAAAGAAAACTGCCCTGGCTTGTAACCTCTGGCTTTAGCCTCAATTGTTTCACTAAAAACATCGCGAATTGCATCAAACACGCCAGTATAAGTAACTGGATTTGAGCGCGGAGTACGCCCAATTGGAGATTGATCAATGACGATCGCTTTATCAACACATTTGAGGCCCTTAATAGTCTCCAGATTTGGTGGGAAAGGGACTTTGTGGGTGAAGTGATGTTGCAGTGCTGGATAAAGTAACTCGTTGATTAAAGTTGATTTACCAGAACCAGAAACACCAGTAACGCAGACAAGCTTACCTAAAGGAATTTCAACATCAATGTGTTGTAAGTTGTTGCGGTGAGCATCTTTAAGAAACAGCGATCGCCCATTACCTTCCCGTCTTTCACTTGGAGTTGCGATCGCGCGTCGCCCTGATAAATAAGCGCCTGTCAGAGAATCAGTAGCCTCTAGCAACGCTTGTAAGTTACCTTGAGCGATAATATATCCTCCGTGAATCCCAGCACCAGGTCCGATATCAACAATATGATCGGCTGCTGTAATTGTTTCTTCGTCATGCTCCACTACAATCAACGTATTGCCCAAATCGCGCAACTTAGTTAGAGTTTGCAGTAAGCGCCCGTTATCACGCTGATGTAGCCCAATACTCGGTTCATCGAGTACATAAAGCACCCCCGTTAAACCAGATCCGATTTGGGTTGCTAATCGAATTCGCTGCGCTTCACCACCCGAAAGCGTCATCGCTGGGCGATCAAGGGTGAGGTAATCTAAGCCCACATCAAGCAAAAATTGTAGTCTAGCTTTGATTTCTCTAAGTACCAAATCGCCAATTTGAGTCTGGCGATCGCTTAATTGCATTGTGTTAATTCTGTGCTGACACTCCCCAATTGATGCAGCAGTCAAATCAGTAACTCGATACTGTCCTAATCGCACCGATAGCGCTTCTGGCTTCAGGCGCTTTCCTTGACAAACTTCGCAGGGTTGCTCGATTAGATATTGTTCTAACTTTTGTTTGCTTAGTTCCGAAGCTTCGCTATACTGCCGTTCAAGCAGAGGAATTACACCAGCGTAGCGTCTATAATCATTACGCTCTTCAATCCAAAGCGGTTTATCAGTACCTTGTAGAATAATTTGTTGCTGTTCTGGTGTGAGATTATTCCACAGGGTTTGGATTTCAAAACCATAAGCTTGTCCCAAACTATAGAGCAAAGTTAGGTAGTAGGAATTGTCTTTTTCTGACCAAGGTGCGATCGCTGCATATACTGGCGCTTGAGGATCAGGCACTATCAAATCTGCCGAAAACCTCTGCATATAACCCAACCCATGACACTGAGGACAAGCACCATAAGGCGAGTTAAAAGAAAACAATCGCGGCGACAACTCCTCCATCACTGCGCCATGTTCTGGACAAGCAAAGTTTTCCGAAAATACCAGTTCGTGAGAATTCCTGGCGTTGGCTGCTTGAGAATCTTGCACTTGATATGACGTTGACTCTTCAGCCGCTATTGTTTGACTAGCTGTAGGATGAATCAAAACTTTAGAGCTTTGAACATCTAAGGCATCCATCAGCTCAATAATGGCAATTCCCCCAGAACGACGCAGACAGGTTGCGAGAGAGTCTGTTAAGCGTTCTTCTAATCCAGGCTTCGTAATTAGTCGATCAATCACAACCTCAACGTTATGGCTGAAATTTTTATCCAGTTCAATTGAGTCACTCAGTTCCCGTACTTCGCCATCAATGCGAACGCGGACAAATCCTTCAGAAGCTAGACTTGATAGTAGTTTGCGATGTGTGCCTTTTTTGCCTCGCACAACTGGCGCTAGAATTTGAAACTTAGTGCGGTCTGGCAGTGCCATAATTTGATCGCACATTTGGTCAATTGTTTGAGGAGCAATCGAGCGATCGCATATTGGACAATGTGGTTCACCTGCACGACCAAATAATAGCCGCAAATAGTCATAAATCTCCGTCACCGTGCCAACAGTAGAGCGCGGATTATGGGAAGTCGATTTTTGGTCAATTGAAATCGCCGGACTTAATCCTTCTATTGCCTCGACATCCGGCTTATCCACCTGTCCTAAAAATTGGCGCGCGTAGGCACTTAGGGATTCAACATAGCGGCGCTGTCCTTCAGCGAAAATAGTGTCAAAGGCAAGCGAAGATTTACCAGAACCAGATACACCTGTAAACACAATCAGGCGATCGCGCGGCAGTTCCAAATCAATATTCTTCAGATTGTGCTGCCTTGCTCCCCGAATCCGAATCGTATTTTGGTTGTTGCGGTGGTTCGCTAGCTGATGATTTGCAGATTCCGTAAGCTGTAAATCTGAAATGTCGGCAGAATGAGACATGAGGGCAGCACTAAATAGTCCTTACTGATCTTAGCGTTGCAACTTCTATAGTTAGAACTGCTGTCAAATATTCATCCCAACTTCCCCTTGTCCCCTTAATCCCAATACGTCTCGGTTAGTGGTGTTCAACCCTCACACATTCTCCTACTACCTGCTTTACAAAGGCGAGAACATAGCCCCCGTGATTTTAATGGCGTAGCCTCCTCTGGCTTCCCCCTTTTTAAGGGGGACGGGAGGGAGATTAACTCTGTTGGGGAATCAAGTCTTAACCGAAAAGTATTGTCCCTAATCCCAACCAGGCGGATTTTCCGGCAAATACACACTAAAGCAACTTCCGTGTCCTAGTTTTGACGTAACTGTAATGTCTCCTCCATGCAGCTGCGCTAGCTTGCGCGATAATGCCAAACCCAGGCCTGTACCTTCATATTTACGCTTGAAACTACTATCTAGCTGCCGGAATGGTTCAAACAAAGTCGCTTGATCTGCTTCTGTAATGCCAATCCCGCTATCAATCACTGAGAAATTGATTTTACCTTCGTTTTTATTAACTTTTAGGCTAACTGTTCCAGTATCTGTAAATTTGACGGCATTTGAAAGCAAGTTAAACAATATTTGCTTCAAGCGACGCTGATCAGCAATACAAGTTGTTACATCTGAATCAATTGCCATAATTAATTCCAGAGCCTGCTTATTTGCTTGCTCTTGAATTTGAGCAAGGCAAGCTTGGAATATTTCCTCAACATCAATTACTTCCAAGGTTAAATCTTCTTTGCCTGCTTCGATTTTAGATAAATCAAGTAAATCGTTAATTAGTGCTAATAGATGTTCTCCACTCGAAGAAATGCAAGCAACATATTGAAGTTGCTTTGCGTTTAGAGAACCAAAAATCTGTTCCAAGAGCAAGTTAGAAAACCCCAAGATGCTAGTCAGGGGTGTCCGCAGTTCGTGACTCATATTAGCTAAAAATTCAGTTTTGGCACGATCAGCTGCTTGAGAAATTAATTTTTCCTGTTGTAATTCTTGGGTGCGCTCCTTCACCAACTGCTCAAGGTTTTCATAGCTTTGGGCATTGTAAAATGCGATCGCTGCTTGATCGGCAATTCGCTTTAATAAATCAATTTCTTCTTGGGTAAATGTCCGATAGCTAGTTGTTGTATGCAACGATAGTCCACCGAAAAGCTGATTGCGAATAAAAATTGGTACTCTGAGGACAGAAAGAATCTGCGCCTGCTGGCTGCGTGACTGTCGAGCTGGTGTGGTAGAAAGTTCTGTGCAATCAGGAACATGAAAAACTTGATGCAACGAGAATTTAGAGGTGGGGTCTAATAGATCGAGTTCCTCTGATAAAGAAGCCTTCCAACTTAGCACGGAAACAATTTGATCGCTTTTGCGCCACTCATTGCGAAGGCTAATCTGCTTAGGTTCTATACAGGAGATAGTTACCCGATCAACGCCGAAAACTTCGCCTGTGAAGTTGACAATCTCTTGCAATATATAATCTGGGTCAAGACTGGAGTTTAGTGCCTGACTAATTTGATTAAGTAATTGCTCTCTTTGCGCCTGTTGTTGGACTTGGTTGAATAGTTGCGCTTGCTGAATCGCGATCGCTACTTGTGTTGCTAGTTGTTCTAGTAAATCAATTTCGGTTTGTTGCCACTGCCGCACTTGGAAGCATTGATGAGCTGCTAGCAATCCCCACAGATAACCACCATCTTGAAAAATTGGTACAACTAACATTGACTTGATCTGAAATTTAGTTAGTAATTTAACTAAATTCGGTGGTAAACCTGGCTGATTAATGTCATTAATTGTCTGAACATTTCCCTGCTGGCATCCTGCCCGAAGTTCCTGCAACCAAGATGAGTCAATTTTAGTTTGCGTTTGGTCTAGTGTCGAATTAGGAACTACCGATTCAGCAACAATTACAGCATCTTGATTTGCATCAAAGCGACGGATGTACACGCGGTCGGCTTTGAGTAATTGCCGTACTTCGGCGACGGTTGTGGAGATAATCTCATCTAAGTTTAAAGATTTCCGAATCTGCGAAGCAATTGCTCCTAAGACGCGATCGCGTTCAGCCTGCTGCTCCAATTGAATTTCAAACTGTTTACGCTTAGTGATATTACGGGCAATTCCCTCAATAGCGACGAAATTTCCAAATGCGTCAAAAATCGCAACATTACTATGTTCTGCCCAAATAATTTCATCGTGTTTGCCCCAACGTAGGGTGGTAGGCTGGTTCAGTTCTTTCCCTATTGCCCATTGCTGCAAAACCCGTCGATCATCTTTATGAACAATTTTGAAAACCAGGTCAGGATCAGCATAATATCTTTCTGGCGTGCTACCACTAATAGCTGTTACCGCCGGACTAATATATTCAAAGCCTCTAGGAGAGGTAAAGCGATAGCGGTAAATAATGTCTTGCGCATTATCGGCTAGCTGCCGGAAGCGCTCTTCACTGTCTTGCAAAGCTGCTTCCGCTTGCCGCTTCTGATCACGATTTGTTTTCTCTTCGACAACACGCTTGACTGCTTGTCCTAACCGCACCAGTCTGTCTTTAAGCAGGTAGTCAGCTGCGCCCTGCTTCATACACTCCACTGCTACTTCTTCACTGACAGTGCCAGTGATCACAATCAAAGGAATGTCTAAACCGCGCTCCTCTAAAAGCCGTAGCGCTCGGATTGCGTTAAATTGAGGCAGGGTATAGTCTGCGAGAATCACATCGCAGCCCACATCCAATTGAAGGAGATAGTCCGCCTCAGTCTCCACGCGCTGCCATTCAGGCTCAATCCCAGCCTGACTCAGTTCGTATAGCATTAGTACAGTATCAGTAACTGAGTCTTCGAGAATCAAAATGCGTAGAGGAGTGAACATCATGAGTTCCCCAGATAATGACTCAAGCCAGAGGAGACTGATTTAATAACTTCCAATATAGCCCCAGCTGCTGTACAGCTTCGGTAAACTGTTCAAAGTCTACTGGCTTAACGATATAACTATTAACACCAAGTTGATAACTCTCGATAATGTCGCGGTCTTCACGCGACGAAGTAAGAACTACCACTGGAATCATACAGGTACGAGGATCGGACTTAATACGCTCTAACACTTCAAGTCCATCCACTTTAGGCAATTTCAAGTCAAGCAGAACCATTTTAGGCCCATTTTCAATATTACGGTGTGTATACTCACCAGTGCAGAAGATAAAGTCTAGTGCTTCAGCACCATCACGCACAACCTCAATCTGATTAGTAACTTTACTGCTTCTTAAGGAGTGGAGTGTGAGTTCTGCGTCGCAGGGGTTGTCCTCTACTAATAGAATTTCTACTACCGTTTCTATCATATTAAATATTCTCCTCAAGGCTAAAGTAAAACGTTGCACCTTGATTAACTCCTGCCTCAGCCCAGACTCGCCCACCGTGACGGTGAATGATGCGCTGCACAATAGCTAAACCTACACCAGTTCCCTCATATTCTTCGGCGCGGTGCAACCGTTGGAATACACCGAAAAGTTTGTCAGCATATCGCATATCAAAGCCTACACCATTGTCCTTAACAAAATAGACGAGTTGGCTATTTAAATGCTTGCAGCCTACTTCAATACGAGCTAGCTCCTGCTGACGGCTATATTTGAGGGCATTGGCGATCAAGTTGACCCAGACTTGCTTGAGTAGTGCTGGATCAGCCTGACATACGGGCAATTCACCAATCGCTATTTCCATGTGTCTATGCTCTTGCTCATGGCTCAGTTCTATAAACACTTGACGCACAAGGTCAATAGGAGTGATAAGTTGTTTTTTAAGCGATGAACGGCTCAAACGCGAGAAGGCAAGGAGGTCATCGATAAGGCAACCCATTTGCTGGGCGTTGTCTTGCACCATTTGTAAGTAACGTCTAGCGTCAGTTGGTAGTTGATCTGCATACTCGTTGCTTAAAATTCGGGAAAATCCATTTATTGCCCGCAACGGCGCACGCAAATCATGGGAAACAGAATAGGAAAATGCTTCGAGTTCTTTATTAGCGGCTTCAAGTTGAACGGCGCGATGCTGCAAATCTTCGTTAAGTTTTTTGATTTCCGCCTCCGCTCGTTTGCGCTCTGTTAACTCGCTTTGCACTTGCTCAAAGAGTGTGGATTGCTGAATAGCGATCGCAAGCTGTGTTGCTATTTGCTTGAGTAAATTGATTTCTAATGCTTGCCACTGTCGCGGTTCTGAACATTGGTTAACAACTAAAAGCCCCCACAACTCTTCTTGCAAGATAGACACCACCAAGTTTGCTCTTACTTGAAGTTGAGCCAAAAATTCGATATGGCATTGAGATAAATTTGCTGTATTTATATCTTCTGTAGCTTGGACGCGACCGTGTTTGTAAAGCTCTCGATTGAAGGCTTCTTCAAAAAAATTATCTTTAAGTTTTACTCCTAAAATAGAAGCACAACCAACAGCTACAGATTCTACTACCACAACCCCGCCCCAATCTGGCTCAAAGCGGTAAATAAACACCCGCTCAGTCTTAAAAAACTGCCTGATCTCAGCTACTGCTGTACTCAAAATCTTCTCTAAATTTAAAGACTGGCGGATACGTTGGGTAATCTCCGCTACCAGTTGCTCTCGCTCTCTTTGCTGTTGCATGACTGCTTCCGCCTGCTTGCGTTCAGTAATATCGCGACAAGTGGTAACGATACCAGTTATAGTTGGTTCGTCAAGTAAATTATTCGCAATAACTTCAAAATCGCGCAATTGACCCTCTGCGTTCTGCAACCGGAACTCAGCCGTAATGTCAATAGATGGAGAATTAAGAGCTTTTGTTAACAGACTCTCTGCCTTGGGAAGATCATCGGGACATACAAGTTCAAATGCTTTTTGCCACTTTTCGGGTTCATAACCTAAAATTCTTTTGATAGAAGCACTTGTATAGCCAACAGTTCCATCGGCTGCCAAAACTGCAATAATGTCGGATGAATTTTGTACAAGAGAGCGGAAGCGCTGTTCACTTTCTCTCAGTGCCTCTGCTCTTGCTTTTGCAGCATTAATACGCTGATCGAAAATGCCAGTGAGCAAAGCTAAAATTAGGATAACCAACGTAGTGATCGCAATTCCTACCCCCAACAGAGAGTTGTCTATTACAGGATCTGATTGCTTAAGTAATTGATTAATTGGTTGAAAACTTACTGCTGCCATTGCTGTATAGTGCATTCCTGCAATGGCGTTTCCCATCACAACTGCACTAACCATCTTGCGTAAACTTCCAGTCACTGTCGTTTCTCTACGCAGATGAAATGCTAGCCACAAAGCAACAATGGATGCACCAAGGGCAACCAATATCGAAAGTGCAACTAATTTGAGGTCATAGTGTGGTATGGCATTAAGCCGCATCGCCGCCATACCTGTGTAGTGCATTGCGGCAATTCCAGACCCCATCAAAACACCGCCAGTTAGCAACGCTACTATACCCATTTGCTGACGGCTGGCTACAAACAAAGCGATTCTAGCGGCAACAACCGCTACAGCCATTGAAATTAAAACAATTGGCACGTTGTAGGCTATGGGTATTGGTAAGTTGTAAGCCAGCATTGCGATGAAGTGCATCGACCAAACGCCAACTCCCATAGCGATCGCGCCACCAGATAACCAGAATTTACGAGCAAGCCCTTGAGCTACTGTTACTCGCCCAGATAGATCCAATGCTGTATAAGAGGCAATAATCGCAATCAGAACAGAAAGAATAACAAGGCGTAGATCATGAGTAGAACTCATGCTGGTGCCTGCATCGGTCATTTTTTTGACCTCGAACGCGATCGCTTAAGCATAATGGGTTATAAAATCTGATTAGTTCTGTGCAAGTTAACTTAAAAATCCGCCATCAATTGCAGTGAAATTTGAACTAAGCCGAAACCTTCTTAATTAGTCACTGATATTAACTAAGGACAACCTCAAGTGTCCATAGCAGCAAAACTGGAACAACTAATTCAGTCAAGTAAGGATTAAATATAAGCAAAGATACTTTTACTACCCGCACAGAATATAAATTATTATATTAGTTACTCTCTCTTGCTCCCCTTGTCCCCTTGTCCCCTTGTCCCCTTGTCCTCTAGTCCCCCGCTCCCCTGCTCCCCTGCTCTTTCCCTTTTCTGATAGCCAAAAGCAGACTGCGTAACTGCCCGAATTGGTCGAATTAAATAATAGAGAAAAGACAAAGATCCAGGTATCGGCAGAAATACACGGTCTTGTTCGGTAGGAGCGATCGCAATTTGGACAAGATGGAGAAAATACGGGATTTTATCTTGTAAACGTTCCCTAACTCTAAAATAAAAAAGGTTTTTTTCTTTATCAAGATACTTTGGCGGTCTATCATCTAGACCCAATCTGTAATCTTTGCATAAAAGCCGTTCACACACCTGATTTGCTAGCGCTTCTACTATTGGGTGTGCCTTTACTCTTGGTAGTATTTCTTTAGGAAGGGCTGTTCCTAATAGCCTGTGTGCCAGCAGAAGACCAAGGATCAGCATTCGTTCACTGCCTAGCTTACGTGCCTGGTTGATAATAAAGTTCCAATCCATGCTTGGACGAACACGCAGTAATTCGGCAATGTCACAAATCTTAGCCAATTGTTCCTTCCATTGCCAGCAGTCCTTGGTTATCTGGACGCAGAGAATTAGCAGCAAATCTTCGGCTCCAAGATTAACTACTTTCGTCCCAGCAAGCGATATCGGCTCAATGCGTGACCACAAACCCTCAAAATCAACTTCAAAAGGGCGTTCTTTTTGAGTAATTCCCCAATGCAGATCCACATTAACCTTACTATCCTGGTGGAGAAAGTGCTGTTCCCAGTCAAGTTGACGGTGCAGCTGATACCCTTGAGAAATAAGTAAGTTCTGAGTCCTTAAAATGTCTCGTGGATGAATAAGGATGTCCAAGTCGCAGAACTGCCGAAGTGAAAGATTGCCATAGGCAAAAGCGGCTAGAACAGCGCC
This sequence comes from Gloeocapsa sp. UFS-A4-WI-NPMV-4B04, assembly GCA_019359535.1. Classification (GTDB taxonomy): domain Bacteria; phylum Cyanobacteriota; class Cyanobacteriia; order Cyanobacteriales; family Chroococcidiopsidaceae; genus JAHHHE01. The sequence continues at coordinate 521 of JAHHHE010000176.1, read as the reverse complement.
TTTGTATGGAATAGCAGAAATTTCGTGTGTCTGCAATAAATTTAATACTTTGAGGAGTTCGCTAGTTAAAAAAAGGCTGCGTCGGGCGTTGGTGTGGAAATAACTACGGAGTTGACTAAGCTGGGCATTAGGAACAGCGTATTGGGGACAGATACTGTTGAGACTGGAGTACAAAAGTGGCATTACTCCATGCCAACGAGCTATTCGGATTAGATAGTCCCAGTCGATGTTTTCTTTAACCAGTATTTTAATCTGTTCGGCTTTTTCAGAGTCGATGTTAGTTCTCGCACACCATAGTAGTAGCTGAATTTCGGGACGTATTTCGTCTGTTGGGTTCTTAGTGCTGTCAGCTACCATTTTTTGAATCCTTTACTAGAAGTTAGAAAACCTGCTCCTTTATAGAACCCATTTGGGATCTACTCATGTGCTAACCGCTTGAGCATAAGTCTGATGAAGCAAAGATTGAGTTTAGCGGTGGCATTGTTCAGAGTTCGCTTCTTCGTTCTTGGGCCTTGCTCTTA
>JAHHHE010000175.1 GCA_019359535.1 Gloeocapsa sp. UFS-A4-WI-NPMV-4B04 | reverse complement strand
CCTCAATTATATTTAGGTTTTTCTCAACTCAATAAGAGTGTCTATAGCCTAACCTCTCCAATTTTTCTTTTCCTGTCTAACCCTGATTTCTCTTTTTCTTCTGCCTAGAGTGACAAATGAGGGATAAGAACTCAGATTTTGTCGCTGTTGAGACTGATGAAGCGCTCCTGATGTTGCTAAAGCCTACGATAGCGAAATCGGGGTACAAACAGCAATCTTCAGCGAAAGTGTTGAGCATGAAGATAGCCCTAATAAAATTTACAATGCTGCCTTGGAAAAGACAGTAATTGTCAATCTGGCAGCTAGTTCGCTCCAGCCAGTAATTAACTGGATTCGCAAGCAGGATTTACTGGATCTAGCAGCAGATGAAGGAGTGCAGTTTTACTTTTGGTTTGTCTGCTCTGGTGAGGTAGAAAGTGTAGAGCTATTGCACAAGTCTTTGAAAGAGTTTGGTAAAGAAATTCCTCACATTTTAGTAAAAAACTGGGGAATGACCAGCAATTGGGATCTATTGGAAGTGCAAAAGGAAGATACAGAAAGAGACAAAGAAAGCAGCACGACAAAAAAGCTAGTAGAGCTACCAAGAATGTTAAAACAGCTAGATGTCAAGGTGTGCGACTTTCCGGAATTTGTTGGTAAGTCTACTTGTAACAAAATCAGGGACAATCACTTGAGTCTGGGATATGCGCGGGAAACTCAAGAATTCAGTAGCATCGAAAGGCAACGAGTCAAGAAGTTTTTAAGACAAGCCTATGAAGCCTTTGAAGGTGTAGGAGTGTTGCCTAATGTTAAATAGTAATAACGGCTCGATTGCCAAGCGTGAGAGAGCTACCAAAAATTTGCAATTGGCACTCCAGGGTGAGTCAACTGAACATATTAATCGGGTGTTATCTCTAATCATCAAGTTTGGGATAGACCCTGATGAAGAGTTCTTTTTAATTATTGCAGCAATCGGGCATTTGAAAGTTTTGGTGGAGGATGCACCGAAAGAGTGGCAGCATCTATTTGAATTGTTTAGTGGTGAATTAGACCAATGGGCAACAACGAACGTAGAACATCTGAAGCTGCTAGCCTCGAAAACGGAGACAATCGAGCATCTAGCTCTAAGTTGCGAGAGGCTAGGGAACAGCTTGGAGCTATTGCAGATAGTCTCGCAAGAACAAACCAATCAATTGAAAAGCTCAATCAGTCTCTCGACCGAATTGAGGGAACTCAAGCAGGAGTTGAAAGAGGTCAAAGAATCGAAGCAGGAATTAACCAGGCAGATTCTCACCCTGAAAAAAGAAATAATCCCAGCCGTAAATCGGCTCAACGAGAACAAGGTTTTGACATGGAGCGGTAAATGGGGGAAACGGGTAGTAGTTGGATTTGGAGTAGCATTAGGACTGAGTTTGTGGAACTTATGGCAGATGAATACTGCTTTGACTCAAACTCAGCAGCGTAGTGATTGGGCTTTCACAAAACTTGGGCGGATTGAAAAGAAACTGGGTATTAAGTAAAAATAAGCGCAGCCTGGAGGTAATAGCAGAGGTTCTTGCACAGCTGTTTATCCATTGGATAAAAACTTCTGCTCTCATGCAGGTGTCACTTGGTAGCCTGGAACTCTGGCAGTTGCAAGCAGAGGCACATTGGGCGATCGCCCAACCATCTACGGCTCTCAACCCTAATACCAACCTAGTCAAATTCATGGTATCCGTGATGGTGCTGGTGGCATTACTTTGGCGGCTAAGGCTAGTAATCAGGGTAATATGACCAATGCCCCATTCCCAGTAGGTAAGGCGGCTATGTTTTACATTTTGCGTCGTTAAGGTACCAGAGGATCTTCCTGCTATTTCCTGTTTTAGCAGGTGGCTCAAGCAAATTGTAATTAATCTCTTGCACAACAGCATCAAGTTCATACCCACTGGCGGTCAAGTTTGAGTATGAGCGCGTCTCCAAGGCGATTATACCCAATTTGAATTTCGTGACACAGGTATTGGCATTGCACCTAGCGATATTCCAAAAATCTTTGACCGCTTTAATCGCATCCGTCCAGCAGCCAGTGAAGATGTTGGCGGCGCTGTTTGACTATTGTTCAGCAACTTTTATAGCGCTGCTGTAGCTCAATTTCAGTTAAAAGTAAATTGGCAGAAGGTTCTAGCTTCAAGGTACTATTACCTATTGCAATTCTTGAAATTAATTTACAACTACCCCACTGAGTTAAGTGTACTAATTTTACAAAGCTGTTAATCGTAATCGAGCCACACAGATGCACTAACTGGTCGTAATTACAATAGTGCTTACTGTTACAGTTATCAACATCCACAACAGGCAAAATTGAATATTCATGCCTGCCCAGCCCAAACGCCAGAATTTAAAGTGCTGAAAAGTGAGGCGGGAAGCGGCGTGGGAGCAACTGCCAAATAAGTTCTGAGTGGAGCGGTAAATGACGCAAACTAGCTGTGTATCGAGGGAAGGACACGGACCTGTGGTAGCTGTAGCACTTCACGATGGTCATGATGTCCGGGCGGATGTGGCTGCACTTTTTGCGCTCACAGAAACCGAACGCTGGCGCGAAGAAGATCCTTTTACCGCGACCTGGACAGCAATTGGGGACACTAAAATTGTCGGTCGGCGCTCGCGCTTTGAGTTTGACCTGAATCGACCCAGAGAAAAAGCAATCTATCTTAAACCAAAGGATGCTTGGGGTTTAGACATTTGGCATTCCACACCGTCTTTGGACATAATCGCGCGATTACTTGCTGAGTACGATGCTTTTTATGCCACCATTGAACGAGTTTTTGCAGATTTAGAGCGCCGTTTCGGTCGCTTTGTGGTCTTTGACCTGCATACTTACAATCATCGCCGCTTAGGTCCGCACGCCCTACCTGCTGACCCAAGGTACAACCCAGAGATCAACCTTGGCACTGGCGGCATGATGAACCGATACTGGAAACCCGTGGTAGAGAGTTTTCTGAGCGATCTGCGAGACTTTGACTTTCTCGGTCGCCGGCTGGATGTCCGGGAGAATGTTAAGTTTCAGGGTGGTCACTTTCCGTACTGGGTTCATCAAACATTTCCTCACTCAGCCTGCGTGTTATCGATTGAAGTGAAGAAGTTTTTTATGGACGAATGGACAAATAATGTGGATCTCACACAGCTAGATGCCATCCGTTGTGCGCTCCAGTCCAGTATACCGAGTGTGTTAGAGGCTTTGAACCAAGTTGATGTTGGCACTAGACCAAAGTCTCCAAGTTTGGTGTTTTAAACAACAATCTTTTAGGAAACGAGTAGGATAGCCTGAAGCAGAAGCTGATTTGCAGCGCAACAGAGGTTTGGAGTATGGCTGGAGCAGACCGTCGTAAAGGTCTTGAGCAAGAGTTCTTCTTGGTAGATGAAGCAGGCGTTCTGTCCAATCGAGCCGATGAATTTTTGCAGCGTTGCCAGGAGGTGGCAGAAGCGGCAGACCGTAGCCCGGATTACTTTGCTGCGGAATGGGTCAAGAGCATGATCGAGATTAAGACACGTCCGGTCTACACTGTCACAGACCTGGCAAAAGAGTATCTGAGCAATTTGAAATTGGCTTTGCAGGTTGGGCGAGAGATGGGTTTAAGACTCTATCCTCTGTCTACCTATCCAATGCACGTAATGCCTGTTATCCGTGACAAGCTGTGGTATCACGTCCAGATTCGCACTATTGGATACGATAGGTTTTTGCACGCCGGAAGATGTACTGGTACGCATCTGCATCTGGATCTACCGGAGGGAACAATTGACTCGCGCGTAGGGGTATCTTATGATGCAACTCCAGCGGCGCGGGAGGAACTGCTAAACACTTACAACCTAGCCACTGCCCTAGATACAGCGCTGATAGCGCTATCGCGTGCCTGCCCCTTTTATGAAGGACGGGGGATGAATATGTCTGCTCACACAGTTCATTACCGAGGTAGTGATACCTTCGGTTGGGAGGGGGTATACACGCATCTACAACCAGTAGGTGGTCTGCAACCTTACGCCGCTAGCATTGAGGAATTAGTTGAGTTACAATTTGCCCGCTACTATGCCTGGCTGGAAGCGATGGACAATGCAGGAGTAGAGCGTCATCTTTTCTCAGAGGCGGGAGGAAACCTGCTAAAAGCTGCCTGGAATCGGGTGCGGCTCAACAATATTGGAACAGTGGAGATGCGAGGCACAGACAGTAACTACCCTGATGTTATCCTGACGCTCGCCGCTCTTGTTTATAGTGCGGTAGAGCGAGTCAGACATGAGAATTTGACTGTAATCCCAGCTAAGGAAGCCCGTACCTTTGAAGTTAGTGGGAATAAGCTTTTTGTACCAGACTTCAAGTATCTCGATGGAGACTTACTTTATGCTGTCGTTACCGAGGGAGTCAAAAACCCGGAGGTAAGAGCTTACCTGGATTCGCTGTTGGAGTTCGTTGTCCAAGACGGTTGCGAAGGAGCGCATTACCTTGCAAAACTGAGATCATCATTGGGTGAGTATCAGACGACAGAAGCCGATATCTTACAGGAGTTTGCAACGGCAACTGGTGAGATATCCAGGGATGAAGGCTTGCGGCTTGTGCTACAGTCCTGTGACAAGCTAGAGGAGCAAGTTTCTTCGCTCGATGAGCAGCCTCTTTTAGCGGTACTAGAGGCGAAAATTGATCCAGGTTAATAAAAGTCAAAAGCGCAAACTTGCGGTGCGTATTTTCCCCCCGTTGAGCAAAGTTTGTAAGAAGTTAACAGTCAAAAATAAGCTCCAAAAAAATACTTTGTTTCTTTGCACTGCGTGCGACGCGCGAAACAAATCTTTCCATAACTCCATAAATAAATTTAGGAACGCAAAATTTGGGTAGGGGTCTAAGTAGCATCCCTAATTATTGTTGCTCTGGTAAGCCGCTATCACTCTGGTTTTTCTTGAGCTTAGGTGGCTCTTTCGGTGAAGCTGCGGCTTCGACTGGTTGCTTGACTGCACCATCACCGCCCTTTTGCTTACCCTTAGTAGATTTCCCTTTCTTTGTTTTCTTCTTCTTGGGCTTCTTCTCGCCAAGGTAAGCGATGCGCTCTCCATCCTCGACTACAAGGTTGTTACCCTCGCGCTGGACGTGCAGATGCCAAAAGTTTTTGACTGGCCTTTCTGGTAGAAATCCCTGTAACTTCAACTTAAAGTAGTCAGGTTTCCCGCCCTCAGTGCGTGGCTTGCGTCTAATCCGCACCACTAGCCAACCTTCTTCTTTATGCTGATATATAACTTCACCTTGAATTGAAAAATAATCGGGCTTTTGTTCCAGTGTTGGAGCAGGTGAATCGGGGTGCAACGTTTCTGGTTCCCAAATTCCTGCTAATTGAACGTGCAGTTTTGGCTCCTCATCCCGTGTTTTTGGATACACCACCCACAGATGCTCTCTTTCTAGGTCTATACGAGACTTAACCAACCCTAAGAGCTTACCTAAAATAACTGCTTCTATCTGAGTACCATCAGTAGTATGCAGCGTCCCTAATGTAAGTTCACCTTCATCTGGAACATATCTACCTTGCAGCAAACCAATAGCCCGATACTGTAATGCAGTATCAGGGGGTTGAATTGGCTCGTTGGTTTCGGTCTTTGGAGTCTGCTCGGTAGTGGTTGTCATCGGAACTGCAAGTGGCGCGTTGGACGTTGCTCTATTTTAAATATGTACCAGATTACCCGTCACTATAGTTATGTTTACAGATTGCAACGCATAGCAAGTTAAGTACGAGCGTACTGATGTGATGCTGCGATCGCTTGCAACAATGGGGCTATCTGCTCATTGCTCATGTTTTGTACAGTCTCGCTTGGCTGTGGATCATTAGCTTCATCAGGCGAATGATTTGGCTCTGATGAAGGCATAGCGGTATCCTCAACAGTATCGACAAAAGGCTGCTTAATTTCTTGTACTGCCTGGGTGATATGGTTGGCGTTACGCTTCTTCCCCAACGAAAGCGCGGTCTGTTCTGCCTTTATCAGCCCTTCTACTTGCTGCTCTGGCGGCAGTTTGGCTAGAGCAGTTAGGTGGCTAACCGGAATATTGTCCAAGTCCACAATTGTGGACTTTTCTCTGAAAGAAGTTAAATTGTCTTCAACTTCGGCTGCTGCAACCAGTTGGAAAACATAAGAGCGAGACTTGCCGAATTCTGCCTTCGCGCAATCTTCCCAACTGGTATACCCTAAAGCCTCCCAACCTCTACGTCTGTGTAGTTCGAGTAACATCAGGCGTAATGATTCTAAATTCCCCTTGATGGCATTGATGCACTCCCGCGCTTCCGTTGCAGACATGGGAGTAACGTTGATCAGTGGTGTGTCCATTTTTCTGATGGGTAATGGTAATGGTGGATTAGTGCAGGGGATACAAGAGGCGCATCCTCTTGGTGGCTATTGATTAGCTGGCTAATCAATCTCGAACTGCTAGAATTGCTGTTGTAGGCAGTTCTTGAGGGTGCTGTAATTTCGCTTTAATCTGCGCTCTGAGCCAAGAAAGTTTTTGGTCACGTCCGTTAACTTTTTGGAAATGCCTAATTCTTTAGCAATCTTCCTGGCTAGTCTTAGTTGCAACTTGTCGATATCAATGTTTAAGAAAAGCTCATCTAGGTTTGGCGCGGCGGTAATTGGTACTGAGCTTGCAATTTCTTCCTTGGCTGCTGGTAAGAGCAGTAGAGGCTTTTGTTTGTCAGGCGGATAGCGTTGAGGTATGGATATTTCAGCTACTTCATCTATTGGCAGCATCCAAGGGTCAGGCAACACTAATGCGATCGCAATATTTTCTGGTCGTATCTGTGGCGCGGTGGGTGGTGCTTCTAATTGGCGGGGGGAAGATAACTTAATAGCTGATGCTATCCAGCAGTTATTGAGTGCGATTGCTAGGTCAAGCAGGAATGCGGCGCTGAAAACAAGAACGATTAGTTCGGCTGAAGCGGTTAGTAACTCTTGCATTTTTTAAAATCCTTAATCTGTGGCGGTCAGTGCGGGTGGTTAGCGTGTAGAAATGCTTTTTCAACCTATCTATATACTAGCAAATGCCTAGTATATTGTCTAGCATAAATAGAATAGTATTAGTGATAAAACTTGGCTAGCTAATCATACTAGCTTATGTCTAGCGCAATTAACTTATAGCTAGTAAAATGGCTAGTGTAAAGCTAGAACAAAAGCAATGACCGAACGCATACAGTTGAACCTACGGTTTGACAAACACAAAGACTTATACGAGGCAATCAAGGCTGAAGCTAAAGAACAGAACATTAGTATCAATCAGTTTGTAGTGAACGCTCTCAAGAGGACTTTAGGGCGAGATCCAGAAAGCATTTCTAGCCCAGAAGCTTTATCAGAATTAGAAGTACGGCTAGAAGAAAGGCTAGTACGCCGTCTAGTGGATATAGTCGATCAAAAGATTGAGCAAGCGTTAGCTAAACAGGAACTCGATTCGGGGGAGTTGGTCGCCTGAGAGAGCAGTTGCAATCTTTCGGGCAACAGAATCAGCAACAACAAGATTTAGAGGCAATACGCGATCGCGTTCTGAGCAGATGGCGGGTGGTTAAGCGCTCGGAAAGTAAACAGCGCATCAAGGAAGCTTTGGATCGGTTTATTGCAGAACTAGATGAGTAGACTCGCCTTAATTCCTTTTCCAAGCAGCTATTTTTTGAAAAAATTGACGCGAAAACGTGATGACGCGGTTGTTTTTTAGCAAAAAATCAACTGGCAAGCGATAAGCTTGACAAACTCGGCTATTTTGGGTTTATGCTTTTAACAACTCGGTTTTTCGTTCCCAGTTAATTAGTAGCGTGGTATACCGTATCAACGCCAAAAGGACTTCGTTATGCAGATTTCTCAGAGGCTACAAATAGTCGCCTCTCTCGCCCTCAGTTCAGATCAAAGAAAAAGCGCCAGCATACCTGTCAGGGTGGCTAGCGCTTGTTTGTTTTGTAAGTCGATGTAAACCCTAGTAATGAAAAAAGTCAGAGTCGGGGACTAAGCAGCAAACTTTCGCCCAACACTGACAGCTAGAAAAATTTAATTAATTTTCTCCAGGATAACTTGATTTTTGCGATTTTTGCGAAAAAAATTATCCTCCCCTGGCTGTTAGGCGATCTATAACGATCGCAGTGCATAAGGCGATCGCATACTCAGGCTTGGTTCTCGGCTCCGGCAAAGGAGTTGAGAAATGTTAAAAGAAACCGAAAATCAATCCACCATCGCAACAGTACAAGTAGCCCCTGAAACTTCGCAGTTGACGGCGCGGCACTACAAGGAATGCACCGAGAAGCGGGGCTTAAATCCTCAGTGGGTTTTAGCTAATTGCTTATCAGTCATAGCAAACTATGCCACCCAATACTTGGGGTATACCGCCAAATCAGACGGTATCTGGCTCAAAGGCTGCAATCATCAAAGCCAATACAAGCCAGATAAACCCTGGAAGTCAGAAGGTGACAAGAAAGCAGCCAAATATCGCTCACCATTGGGTGAATATGATGCCATGCTGCCCACGCATCCAACTGAACCTCATTACTGGGATGATATTGAAACACTTAAGAAGATAGCCTACAAGATTGAGGGGCATCCTTGCTTAGTGCTGACCGAGGGATTCTTCAAGGCGATCGCGGGTTGCTCCAACGGCATCCCCACTATCGCCCTATTAGGTGTAGAGATGGGACTGACATCAAAGGATGCTGATCCACAAGGGAAGCGCTATTTAGTGAAGACGTTGGAGTGTTACGCTCGTGCTGGTTTCGGATTCATTTTCGCTCTTGATGCCGACTGTGCCGACAATAAGAATGTCTTAATAGCACAACACAAATTAGCTCATCAGCTTAAGCTGTTTAAAGCCCCACTTTATAGTGCAACGGGACTTTGGACAGTGGCAGAGGGTAAGGGTATGGATGATTACATTCACAATCATGGCGGTGAACAGTTTAAGCGTAAGGTATTGGGCAAGGTTATTGATATCACTGCTTGGGAAAAGCAGTTTCAAGCTCCTGAACTACCCAAGACGGGTAAAGTGCCACCTGCTGATGTTGTCGCCCATGGAATCGCCGATCAGTACAAAGACCAGCTAGCGTTCAACAATGAAATCGGGCGGTGGATGCGCTATGGTGCTGACTCTCCTGGGATGTGGTCGCTGGAGACTGACGAATACCTTGAGGCGATTGTTGGCACGGTTCTAGACGGGAAAAATATTGTTGGCTATGGTTCTTACAGCTATTTAACTAACGTAGTCAAGACGCTACGCCGATTATTAATCGTGCGGCGGTGGCAAGAGAGATCGCCTAAAGAGTTACTACCCTTCATCAATGGCGTTTTGGAAGTATCTACAGGCAACCTACTAGACCACTCCCCCGGCTATCGTCTGACGTGGCAATTGCCACGTAACCACGATTCTAATGCTACGGACTGGAGTACCATCGACGCTTATCTAGATCACCTTTCTAATGGCAAGGTAGCAATTAAAGATATTTTGGTGTGTTTCTGTAATGCTGTGCTTAAGGGGCGCGGTGATCTCCAGAAATTTCTGCACTTAATTGGTCTAGCAGGATCTGGCAAGGGAACGTTCGCTCGGCTGCTAACTGAACTCATCGGGTCTGACAATATTTATAGTGGCACTCTGGATGATTGGTGTTCTAACCGCTTTGACTCTGCTAATGCCTACAAAAAACGCTTAGTCGTGTTTTGGGATGAAGATAAGCAGACTGGGAAACTGGGTAAATTCTTGTCCCTGACTGGCGGCGACTGGATTCGAGCCGAAGAAAAAGGCAAGAAAGCATTTCAATACCGCTATGACGGCATGGTAGCAGTGCTGTCTAACATCCCCATCTTCACAGGCGATGCTGCCAGCCGCATAGCGCGACGGGTAATTACTATTCCTTGTAATAGCAACGTTCCCCTCGGTCAGCGCCGTGACCTGAATGCTGAATTTAGCCCAGAGCTAGACGCTTTCACTAATCATGTCCTATCTATTCCAGATAGCCACGTTACTAAGGTGCTGATGGGTTTAGCAGATATTCCAGAATGCACTTTGGAATTTTGGGAAAACCGGCTCAGGACTGATTCGATTGCGGCATGGATCAATGATTGGATTATTTACGATGTGTTGGCTGAGACTCCGATTGGCAGCAATAAGGAAGAGGGTTTAGAAGGGAGTTTACCTCAAACACTATATGGCTCCTACTGCTTGCACTGTAAGCAGTCTGGTACTCAACCCAAGGCTAATAAAAACTTCAGTCCAGACTTGCTGGAGTTATGCCGCAGCGTTGTGGGTTGGGAGACTGAGCGCAAAGTCACCAAGACTGGCAAATTCATTAAAGGATTGAGGCTGCGAACCGATGGCGACGGTAATATCCCGACCCATGACTATAACCTAATGCAACGGGTGACGGGTGGTGACGGGTTAGGTGACGGGTTGGGTGACGGGTCAGAACACTTGCTAGATAAAGTTTTCAGCGAAAGTGACGATTCAACCTTAACTTCTAATGAAAATCACCAGCCTGAATTACTATTGCAAGCTGAACACAGTTATGAACAGGAGATAGACAGTAACTCGTCATTAACGCTCGATTCCTTGCCTGAAGAGGTTATTGACCCGTCACCTGCACCCGTCACTGCACCCGTCACCGTGAGCGCACCTACAAAAGCACCCCAACCAGCCCAAAGAGAACTAGTGCCAGCAACACCGACAAGGCAACCGCAAGTTTTCCGAGTAGGCGATCGCACCCACTACTCAGGAGCAAAAGGGGCGATGGCTGTCACTTGTCGCGGTAAAGAGTTAGAGGTGTTGAATACTCGTGTTAATGACCAAGGTGAACAAGAGTGCGAAGTAAAAGCGTCCAGTTGGTGTGCAAGTTACTGGTTGCTGTCGCGTTGCCTCAAGAAAGTGAGGTGATTGCCGAGCTAAAGCTGAATTAGTAATGTTTTAGATCTGGTGCTTGACTATAGAACCCATTTGATATCTTTGAGGATGCTGGATTAAACTAAAGCAAAAATGGCATACTCCAGTAACCTGACCGACGCAGAATGGAAAATTATTGAGCCGCTCCTGCCGTCCAAGAAGCAGACTAGACCCCCGTTGTGGAGTAAACGTCAAATTCTTGATGGCATTTTCTACCAGCTCAAAAACGGCTGCAATTGGTGTGACTTACCCAAAGATCTACCTTCTTACTCAACCGTATTCTGGTACTACAAATAGTGGCGAGCCGATAGCGTTCTAAACCAGATTCTAGAGATCCTCCACAGCAAGGTACGCCAACAAGCCAAAAAAAACCGAAGTGGACAACCCTGATCATGATTGATTCTCAAGCAGTTAAGAACACCTGTAATGCCAGTAATGCCTCCAAAGGATTTTGTCATTACAAGGTAACCAATGGTATCAAACGTCATTTGGCAGTCGATACCTTAGGATTTCCCTTTTTTACTCATTGCACCAAAGCGAACATCAGTGATGATCAGGGACTCCCATTCGATGCTCTAGGACAATATCGCCTACTTCAAGTGCAAACCTGTGAATATTCCAAAGATTACGATTTTGGTAGACCACGGGTATCATCCAGAGAGCATCCAAAAGGCACTTGAGAAGGTTTATCCCCAAGTGATGACTAAAATTCGCTTTGAGCTTTCTCCAAAGCCTTCCAAGAATGAGAAGGAGGCGCGGGGCAAGTCTGGCTTTGTTCCAGTGGCAACTCGATGGGTCGTTGAGCGCTCGAATGCTTGGGTGGAACGGTGCAAAAGTTTAGTGAAAAACTTTGAGTGGACTTTAGACCATGCTAGGGCTAAACTCAATCTTTGCTTTATCAGGCTCATGCTTAAGCGTTTAACTGAAGCCTAAAAAGATATCAAATGGGTTCTATAATACATATAAAAATTACGGTGTAGACACTTTTGGCAAGGTGAGGGTAGAAAAATTGGATTGCTTGTAGTAATGGTGCAATCGCTAATCCCAGACAAGGCTGCTGGAAAGGTTAGTCGATTATAGCCCAAAGCGGTTAAACGGAAGCAAGTAGCAAAAATCATCGTTATGACTACGCCGCTTGGCTCTATCGGCGCTCGATGGTGGTGAGATGGATTTCCAAGCGCTGATTCAGGGCTTGAGCAATTCTCTGGAGCAATGACAGCGAGTGTCCCTCGTAATCCGCATCTTCCAGCCGTGCAATTACTGGCTGTTTTGTGCCAATCAGATCAGCCAGCTGTTGCTGCGTTAATCCCGCCTTGATCCTTGCTTCGTAGATTCAGCTGCGCCACCTTAGCATTGATGAAAGCAAGAGCCACCATCCCTTGCAGATCTGGGTCGGTGCGATTGATTTTCTCAATTATTTTCAATGCGTCACTTGTCTTTGCCATCTTCTTCCTCCTCCATGCAGGTGTGAGCCTCTGGATTCTCCTCAAATAAACGCTTGCGCCTTAGCGCCCGCTCAATATCAATTGCTGGTACTGCCTCTTCTTATGCGCGTAATCGCGTGTGCGAGTATTGCTACGTTTTGCCCATAAAAGAAGTACAAGATACGGTACTGCACGCGAATATGCTTGGCTCGCAGCTCATAAATCCCATCCGTCAGGCATTGGTGACAAGTTAAGGCTGTAACGCAAATGTCAAGGAGATTTTAGGAGAGGCTTGAAAGAAAAATTGGTCAGAGCCTCGTTGTTTGTCAGGAAAGGGTGCAACAATTAGTTTAAAATTCGG
>JAHHHE010000174.1 GCA_019359535.1 Gloeocapsa sp. UFS-A4-WI-NPMV-4B04 | reverse complement strand
CAGTTGGTCAACTTTTTGTGACTCTATTTTAACGGCTAGACTCTATCCCGCTTAATCCCACTTTTTCGCGTTGCACCCAGCATCTACCGAGTATCTTTACTTAGTCCGATTACGCGAATGGTGAGTGATTCTATTTCGGAAATGTCTAATTAGGGAAAAGTAGGGATATGTTTTTCTTTACTTACGTTTTAGCATAGCCCATATAGATGCAGCTACAATCATAAAACCACCCATCCAGCCGTTAAAGCTTAATGATTCATTAAGAAAGTAGACTCCAAATAATGCACCAAAGACAGGCTCTGAACCCATTAATAATGATACACGAGTTGGCGATGTTCTCTGCAAAGCATAATTTTGTGCAAAAAATGCAAATAACGTACAAAAGAATATCAAAAAAACCGTAGCATATACAAAGGCTGTATTAGTTGGTAACGCTGGCAAACCATGAGGTAAAATAAACATAGCTAAAACTAAGCAACCTATACCAACTGTACCTGTTTGAGCTGCAGTTAATGCTAATAATGAAACGTTTTTACCATGCGTTAAGCGCTTTGTAAATGTTACCATAACGGCACGCAAAACTGCAGCAATAAGTATTAAACCATCGCCTAAATTAAATGCTATTGATACACCAGATGTTAATAACCAAGTACCAATAATAGAAATTGCAGTAACAATAAACATTCTTGTATTTGGCCTAGTTTTTAAAACTAGCCACTCTACAAATGGTGTAAGAATAACACACAAACTTATTAAAAACGCTGAGTTAGATACTGATGTTAGCGATACGCCGTAAGTTTCACTGATAAAAATGCACAGCAAAATTAAGCCAAGTGGTACACCTACCTTCAATACATCTTTAATTTTTTGCCACGACAAACTATACCATGCTGGCAACAATAGCAATGAAGTTACACAAAAGCGTACAGCTAAAAATCCTAAAACAGGATAAAAAAGTACCGCTATTTTTGCTAACCCATAACTAGCACCCCAAGCGACTGCAACGCATAATAGCATTATTTCTGCAATCCGAGCTGATGCACTATAATGTATAGTTACTTTGTTATTCATGATGTTATATTGCTAGGTTTGAAGTACGCATTCGTTTAGTGAACATAGCAATTAAAACATCACGGTAGCCTTCTTCATTAGGATTGATACAAAAAATAGGTTCAACACTATGCTTCATCAAAGCATCATCTAATAATATAAAGTCGCCAGGCTCTATTAAGGTGATTTTAGCTTTTAAACTTGTACCATCTTCTGCATAAACTGAACTTTCACCACCACTAATATTCTGATATTTTATCATCAAACTTAGCACGAAATCGACACCATCTCGATGCACACCTTCAGGTGTTGGCTTACCCAAGCTTTCATTGCTAGCTATAATTCTATTTTGAAATACTTGTACTAACCATTCTTCTGAATCTTGCAATTGAAATATGACATCTGCACACGTTAACAAAACCTGCCTAAAGGCTTCATTTGTTTGTATTTCTTCTTTCATTGGAGAGTACAGCCTATCAATATCGCCATTTAAATAATTATATTTTTTGGTTTGTCGATAAGGCACATGGTCAAGCGTAGTTATTTGTTTATTTACAGTATCCAAACTAAATTCTGAATAGCGACGAAAACGATATTTTCCTTCATCAGCCATAAATGTATCTTGATGCAAATCTTCCCAGCTACGTGCAAATTCATGCCAAGATTTTGAATGAATAAGCTCAAACGCAAATAAATTTTCTGCACTACCTTGAAGAAAAAAATGGAATTGCATGGTATTGTTCGCCATTAGTAACTGATTAGAATAAATCATTTATATTATCAGGACTTACGCAAAGCCTCTATCTGTAGGGTGCGTTACGCTACACTAACGCACCCTACCCGCTATATATGGCGTAACTGCGTAAGTCCTGTTATCCTATTAACCTATACTTTGATCTGACTTAATAATTCCAATTCACGCAAGCCCCTAAATTGAGCTACCGTTTTTTCCCAATTATCACGGTCGGTTAAATATATAGCATTTTTGGCATTGATTGCACAAACATCGGCAGCACCTTGTCTTAACGTGTACTCTACCGTCCCAGATATGCGAGTTGCAGTATTTGAAATAAAACTTGCAACTGCTGAACGCAATTCTTCATACCAGCGACCTTCAACTGCTTCACGTACCCAAATTTGCTCCATGTATATTTTTACTCTAATGAGTTCTGCACCATGAATTGCTGTTTCTAGATGGCGATAAGCATCCATAATAATATGAGCAGCAGGCGCTTCTCTAACTTCTAAAACCTTTTCGCCATGCTCCAAATGCTCTAAACCAGAGTAACGCCCAATTTGAAAACTACCAATTTTTTGATTAGTCATAGCAATTAATTCAACTAATGATAGCTGTATACCATCAATAGCAACAGGCACACCATTTTCAAACTCAATGCTAAAATTATTGGTGTATAAAGGTAATGCTGGTGTAGCTGTCCAGACAAATAAATCTTCTGGCACAGCAAATGCTTCAGGATTATCCAAAGATCCAGATTCAAATTCACGACACCATAAGTTAGAATCGCCACTAATACCTCGATCTTGGAATTTCTTTAAACCTATGGTTTTGAGTTGTTCAATCTTTTCATCTCTAGTTAAAGCTGAAAATTCATAAGGCGTGCCGTAATAGCCTGTAAAACCTAACTGTTCAATGGCCCCGTTTAGTCTACGCAAAGTATTTTGAGATTGATTTGCTGTATGTACAATTGCACCACAGCCTAATTTGTCCGCATATTCTACGGCATATTTTGCCATAATTGGGCGTGATAAAGACGAGCTAATTGGGTAACTACCCATGTATCTTGCTTGTGCTTGAATTGCTGATAAAACTGCATCTTGTGCAAAGGTTTTTCTACCATCTACAACGATAGATTTAGCGCCAAAATTAGCTGCTATTTTACTTAACTCTTCTCGGTCTATAACGTCTCCTAAATCTACCGTTAAGCATATAATTTCAATTTTTGATTGCTTTGCTAATTCTTTCAGAATAAACGTGCTATCTAAGCCACCACTAAATAAGGTTAATATTTTTGTAGTGTTTTTGCTTACAAATGATAGATCATCAAGGCTGCGGATTTTATTTTTATTTTTCATAAAATCTCGTGTGTCTTTAGCTTTATTCAATTGGTTAATTACATTTGAACAATGCGCTTTTAACATGACCGCCTCCCTATACCAAGATTCAAATTGTGGACTTCTATTTATAACTCAGCCAAAACCAATAATTTTTCCGCAAATTCTGCTGTTCGTTACAAATCTTTACGCGGGGTAAATATCGGGACTTACACAAAATTTTGTAGTGCATCAAATCATGGTGGGCTAGGTAAACTCACATCTTGCACCAAGCTAAAACCCTTACAAGGCAAACTTTTTAGTTAAATTGCTATCAGGCTGCACCTTGCTTGGATTAAGCTTTTTAAGCCTCAAGGCGATCGCTTGAAAAAAGTAGGAGAGCTTGAAAATTTGACTTTTTTGTTAGGTGCAAGATGTAAGTAAAGTAAAGAGACAACAACTCTCAAGCATGATCTATGGAATGTCGGCTTTGTGGTCACTCCAGCACGCCTGGTTGACTGACAAAACTCAAGATGTAAAGCGATAGTCCTTGACTGTAAATTCGCGCTGTAATTGTTTATGAAGCTGCTTTGTAGAGGCGAAAGCGGGGTCAGGATCAAGTTGCCCTTGCAGCGCCAGGGTGATGAATAAATGCCACCCCTGATAAACTACTCCCTTGAACCAACTCCAGCCAAGTCGTAGATAGCTGTTGCCGCGCTGCCAATGACAATCCACCCATCTGCGCTTGCCACTGGCTACGACCTGTTGCCCTTGCACAGTCAGCACAAGTGTAGCAACGGCTAAAACAAAACACAATCGGGACAAGGCAATGACCGAGCGCACCTCTGAGCGTTCCAGTTGGAAGCCGTTCGACTTCTCATCAAGCAATTCTTCTTCAATCTGAAAGCGAAGCGCATACTCGCGAAACGTTTGCAGCGTTGCAGGTTCATTCGTAGCGACTAACCAGCGCTGCTGGGAAATAGGATCGCGTCCAATCGCAAGATGAAGCGAGCGCGAGCGGCTTGGTTTTGGTCAAGCTCACCCCTTGCAAGAGCACTACTTCTCCGAGTCCCAAGCGATATTGATTGAGTTGGCTCCAGCCCTTGCCGGGAGAATGAATCCAGGTACTACTTTTGATACGAATGCAGAAGTTCCAATGCAATTCGTCGCGCAGATAGCGCATTAGCTGGACATCGGCAAACCCTCGGTCTGCTAGAAAACAAACTGAAATACCCGCAGGTATAAGCTTTGCCGCACGCTTGAGCATCGCTTGGTAGGTGCAAAACCGAACGCTACTGCTACGGTGTCGAATCACTCGCCACATCAGTGGGACTGCCCGTCCGCGATACTGCACCGACAACCGAATTAGGCAGTATTCATCCCACAACATCGAGGTGTCTTCAATCAGCGCTCTGGGTCGAGCTTTCCCACTGAGCCAGTGCCGTTTGAATCAACGGGCCATACAGCTTGTGAACATTGATGCGAGGATTGTGTAGCCAACGGCTGAAGCGGCGTTGATGACTTTGAGCGCTCCCCGGCGCGAGTGCGACTGTAGATCGCCCACTTCGGTAAGCTGATACATTCTGCACAAATCACCCCAATCACCATCCAAATGAAGGTTTGTAGATGCCGTCGATCTGCCCAAGTGTTAGATTGACCCAGCAGGGTTTGCAGTTGATGATGAAGATGGGAGGTTCTCATGGTGGAACTGTTCAAGTGTGGTAACTTTCACAGTAAGCCAGAAACGCCCTTGCACAAGGGCTGAACCTCCCTTCTCCCCTAGTTTCGTCAGTCAACCAGGTTGACGGCGTTACCTACAGCCTTCTTGAAGATGTAGATGAAATAGGCTGGGAAGGCAAAGAGTCCGATGAGGATACAGCCAGTTACTATAAGACTGACTTTATCTATTTAATACTCAATACAGGGATTGTTGTAGGTTCTTTTAAAGAAGACCTAGACCCAGAAACATTAGCTTATATCAATGACTTTGTAGACCCTATGTAAAAAGCATAGGTAATAACTTAGGTAATAACTTAAGTAATAACTTGGTATAAAGTAATGACTGACTTAGAAGACATAGACTACGTAACCCTAGAAGGAAAAAAGTATTATATTACAGAGCTAGAAGCTATTACTTGGGAAGGTAAAGAAGACGGCGTTGAAATGTCTGATGCTGACATTTGGGTAGTAGAGCTTACTAATGGCGAGTTTATAGCTATTGATAAAGACTCAGACATAGATCATCAAACTGGTTATTACTTACAAGAGCTAAATGAAACCATGTAGACCGACTTAATGAAAACCAAATACCCAGTAGACCCCGTTAGACAACTAGCGGGGCTTTTGCTTTGGATATTTTCTATGACGCTTTAGGTATGTAGCTACAGACGCTAGAAACCTATCTCTTACCAGAAAAGTCAAACGATCCCCTTAAGAATAGAGCCGAACTTTACGGACAAACTTAACTACCTTGCAGACATCTATGCTGGCGGTAATAGATCGGAGCTTATCAGAGAAAACTTAGAGCGGCTGTACTTCGATAGGAAGCGTAAATATTTATTATGAAATCTTTGTTGATTGAGAATAAACTAAAATAATTGAGAATAGTCTACGTAAAAATAGGCTTTCTAGCATTATTCTTCTCAATTAAAAGAACTATTTTTACTTATTGAGAATTTCATAATAAATATTTACGCTCTCGTCGTTCATCGCGCTATCCCTAAATTTCAACGGTTACAAATAGAAGAACTCCCCCTTTTTTAAGCTGGTTAAGGTTAGAGATTCTGGATCAGCCTTTGCCTGAACGAGTTCACAGGAATAATACCAGAGTTGTCAAAAAGCGGGTATCGAAGTTTCCTTCTAAAAAGCCACTTCCCAGGGGAACTAGATGCCTAGTAGAAGCTTCCTCTTTTCACATTTTCAGTACCGCTTGATCCTTAACTGAACCGTATTGATTCTTATCCACGTTAATTACTCTTGGCATCTGAGTGTGAGTAGCCTTGAGAGTTTTCCTGAAGAACCGCTCTGCTGCTGATGCCTTACGTTTAGCACTTAGCAGAAAGTCCATTGTTTTCCCCTCCGAGTCCACTGCACGATACAGATACTTCCACTGCCCTTTCACCTTGATGTATGTTTCATCGACTCGCCATGAGTCGTTCGTTTGCTTTGCTGTGAGGACGAATCTGTTTGTCTAGTTCTGGGGCATATTTCAATACCCTCAACGCCTCGTTCTGCCATCATCTCTTCCAAATCTCGATAACTCAAGGCATAGCGGCAGTACCAACGAACGTTGAGCAAGATGATTTCAGGTAAAAGTGTCGCCACTTAAATAGAAACGGAGTAGACATGGAACAGCAGGGTGAGGAGTTTTCAACTTTCTCACCTTACCACTTCCCTGTTTTTGCGACATAACCGAAGCGAGTGTGAAATTTGGTATTATTTAATTAATCATTTGGTAGTCAGTTACTTAAGAAATTTTAAGTTGACAATACCTTGCTATGGCAAAATTTATACTAATGGGACTTTGAAAGAAACTGCCTCTTAAATTACTTCAAAAGCAGATTTAGAGCCAGTTTTACATCAATTAGCAGTATTTTCTTGCTGCACTCACGTTTCAGCCATTTTTACCCTATCGACGTATTTCCCTTGCCCAGCTTTGGCTTCAGCCTATTTTAAGGCTAGAAACTTACAAAGTCCCACTAAGCAAACCACTAGGCGCTAGTTAAATAAAATAGCCCTCTTCTGTCACTTTGGCAAAATTTTAACAGCATTTTGTGTAGTAGATAGCTCAGAACCTTGATTTTTCCTAGTCCCTTTTAAAGTTTTTAGGGTGGCTGTATAAACAATTCCTTTTTTAAGAAATTTTCTTTTTCAACAATTTCTTGCAACACAACTAAAGTTACTTACCTCTGCCGACTTTTATGCTCAGATAAAATAGACACTCCATATGAAACAACCAATAAAACCTAACCAAGAAGCGGCTAGACTTGAAGCGCTTCGAGAATACAACATCTTAGATACGCCATCTGAACAAGCATACGATGACTTTACCTCATTAGCCTCTTATATCTGCCAGGTGCCAATCGCCCTGATTAGTCTTGTTGACGCAGAGCGCCAGTGGTTTAAGTCAAAAATCGGATTAGAG
The DNA here is from genome assembly GCA_019359535.1 of Gloeocapsa sp. UFS-A4-WI-NPMV-4B04. Lineage (GTDB taxonomy): Bacteria > Cyanobacteriota > Cyanobacteriia > Cyanobacteriales > Chroococcidiopsidaceae > JAHHHE01. The sequence continues at coordinate 5,437 of JAHHHE010000174.1, read as the reverse complement.
GCGAATCAAACCGCTCGAAATATTTCGTTTTGTGGATATACAATCTTAAGTGATCAAACACTAGTTGTTAAGGACGCACTATGCGATAAACGCTTTTGCGATAATCCTCTTGTCACATCTGCTCCGAGTATCCGTTTTTATGCCGGAGCACCACTAATTACTCCAGCGGGATATGTTATTGGTTCCTTGTGTGTAATTGATCAAAAACCACGAGATTTGTCAGACTCTCAAAAACTAGCCTTAGAGGCTCTAGGAAGGCAGGTAGTTACCCAACTGGAGTTACGCCGGATTTCTTCAAATCTAGCAAATGCCCTTGACAAGATCAAGCAGATCGAAGGATTGGTTCCAATTTGTTCATACTGCAAAGGAGTTCGCAATGACCAAGGTTACTGGTCAACTGTCGAAAAGTTCATCCAGCAGCATTCAGACGTAGAATTTACTCACGGCGTTTGTGATGGTTGTATTCGGCAGCATTTTCCAGATGTAGCAGAAGTCTTGCTAGAATTGCCGGAAGATGAGTAATCAAGAAATTAGAAATTGGTCTGATTACCACTACTTCCGGTCGCAAGGAACGGAGAGAGCGTAAATATTTATTATGAAATTCTCAATAAGCAAAAATAGTTCTTTTAATTGAGAAGAATAATGCTAGAAAGCCTATTTTTACGTAGACTATTCTCAATTATTTTAGTTTATTCTCAATCAACAAAGATTTCATAATAAATATTTACGTTTCCAGACAAAATTTACAGAAGTCAAATTCTATACTCTGCCTACATCCCCGGATAGAGCAGTGCAAATAATAATTTGCCTCATTTGAATGATGAAGAAATTTAGGCTTTTTATTACAGTCAAAGATAGTCAAAGATGTTTGATTGTATAAAATTTTGCAAAAGTGTTACCCGAGTATCGGATATGTACAACATCCGTAGCTCTGGCTCAACTTGCCAGTCCCATGACTGAATCTGCCTTACAGGATTTACTGGCAGAGGTTCAAGCTCTCCGACAGCAATCGGTTTTGAGCGGAGCAGACCGGATCAAGCTATGGAAGAATACTGTAAAACTGGCAGAAGCACAATACCCATCGGTAGAGGCACTGGTGGCAGATGATTTAGTAGATATGCAACAGGCATTATCAGAAGCCCAAATAGCAAAGAACAGCATTGCTCTCACCGACGCACATAGGCAAAGAGTCTTCCGTAATCTGCATGATTTGGCAGAAGCTGAGTATCAGCCAGCGTTCGAGTTTCTGATGACGTGTCTTGAGCACCCAGATTCAATTTGGCGATGGCAGAGCTTGCGTAATATTGGATTTCATTATGTCACTACGTCAAACAGTTTATTCCTTAAAAAAACTCGCGAACTGCTGCGTCATGATCCGGATAGCGCTATACGCCGCACAGCCGCATTGATTCTCGGTATTCACTCTCAATGGGAGGATCAGGCGTTGGTTACGGCGCTCAGTTGCGATCCTCAACCGGATGTTCGTGCTGTAGCGTTCGCGTCCCTGCTAGAGCTAGCGGGGGTGCCAAGATGGAGGGCGTGGAAGTGTTGGCAACAGGTGAAAACAGGTGAGATTCAACCGACTTGGGAGAACGTTCAAAGGAGCGTGAGGCAGGAAGGCATTGACCTGAATGGCACAAAATTAAGTAGGAAACGGGAGAGTGAAACAAAAGTCAATTGGTAGCGCTACTCAATACCTGTGAGCAGGTGTCACGTTCCTTAGTAAATGACCAAAATCCCACGATAAATGACCACTAAAAAAAGAGACAAAGAGCTTGCAGCATGAGAATTAAAGGCTTATATCACAAGATTCCCCAAAATCCCACGATAAGTGACTGGAAATTTTCTTATGAAAATCCTCACTATTTGTCCCTCTAGAGCCAGAAACCCTTGATAAAAGCCTGTTTCCTGCTTGAGAAAAGCTTAATGACGATCGCTCAAAAGCTATCTCTTTTGAATCCTCTGATCAATATATCCTTCGCTCAAAACCCTACCTGATAAAACGAGGCAAGGCGCTACTTCCGACTCTTTTGAAATGTCTCCTCAATTAGATCCCTGGAATCCGTTAAGAGCCACTTACAAAACGGCGATCCGTAAGCGGCAAGCCAAGCGGAGCTTGGCATCGCTTGCCATCTTTTTTCGGTACAGGGCGATCACTTTTCCAGGTTTGGCACACATCTCAAACGGCCGACAAACACTGGTTCTTACCCTCTTTTAGTGAAGTTGGGTGTAATCGTTGAAGTAAACAACATAAATTAAACGGTTCGGAGGGCTTCTAAATTCTAAATCATCAAAAGAGCGTAAGAACCCAGTTAATTTGTTACTCGACACTAGCAGTAGCGATCACACCAAGCAAAACTTATGTTGCAATATACAGCATTCTAAACACTAGAATCAACCTTTAGAGATAGATGCGTTTTAAGTCTATAGGTAGGGTAACGGTTAGTGGTGGGTAGCTACTATCAAGTCATGCCCGCAATGTTTAGATTTATTAAGGAGTATTGACAATGGAAACACGCACAAATATCGACAGACCATCTATTGCTACAGCATTCAATGGCAAAGATCGTAATGCCTTTTTGTTTGGATGGAATCCCCAAGCTGAACTTTGGAACGGGCGTTTAGCTATGATCGGCTTTCTGGCTTACTTACTTTGGGATTTAGCTGGCTACAGTGTAGTTCGTGACGTACTTAACCTTATAGGTTAAAGTCATGTGTTAGCTAACAGCAATTAACTATCGTTGCTATCCGGCTAAAGAATTAACGGAAGTACAATATTAATCAGCTGAATGATAGCTATGAATGTATGTTGTAGTTGAGCTAATAAAACTCTAGGCTAGCTCACGATTTATAAGTCAAAATTGAGCTTGAAAGATTTGGTAGTAAGGAGAGCGGAACGGCATTTTTTTAGCTACTGTCAATTTAATTAAATACTAAATAAGTTAGATTGGCAGTACCATATAAATTCAGCGACCTAAATGAGTGACCAATAAGATAATACAAGTAACGGGGCAATAATCTCTAAACATCGTGCAATTCAAATGTCAATTTTAAGAAAAAATTTCTTAAGGCATTAATAAAATTGTAAATCGGTAGTGTCCCAAAAAGCTTGTTGATAGTTTGTAAGTTAGCCGAGATTAAGCGGTTTAAAATACTTAATTTCTTAATCATACACTTTGTCGATATCATTATCTAGAGATGAGTGTTGTAGGTATGTCTGCATCGTAATTACTACTAATTTTACTTAAAGCAATAGGTAAATATTAGCTATTTAGGTAGTTTTTTCTACTAAATGGACTGTAATGGTTTAAAACTGCGTTTTAAACTTAAATTATTTTTGGTTAATAATTAAGTACCTTTTTAAAAGGATTTGAAATCAGAAATAATATGCAAACATCAGAAAGTTCTATTTTGATAGCAAGCTTGAAAAATGGTATTTGGCTCTTTGGTATCGCATCTTGGCTATTTGGAATTACAGATAGAAGTATTGCTTTATTCTCGGATGGGTATTTATCTGCATTAAACATAATTCAGTTGTTTACAGCTGCTTTCTTCTTTATGAGTTGGCTTTATTTAAAGCCAGAGCAAAACCTTAGCAATAGCAGCATTAATGGAAAACAATTTCCGTAGATAACTGAGAAATAATTGTATTAGGGAAGAGGCAATCGCAATGTGGACAAGTGTAATTTATGGATGTAATGACAGCACCCAAGTTTACTAAAAATCAGCAAGTGTACTTTATTGGCGGTGTAGGGATAATTCTAGGCTGCAAATTATATTCAAGTACCTGGAATTATATTCTTGAAATGGAAATGGGATCGAAAGAGATTATGGGTAAGGTAGGCATTGAAACGAGACTTATGCTGCATGAAGAAGATACTCAGGAAGTGATAAATTAACTTCCTATGTTTCAAATACTGTATTTTCTAATTCATGCTTTACAACCTGTTTTAGTACCTATTTGCTTTGTAGCTGCTTGGTTCCTACTTGTTCTTTTATTATCGGATATTTATGCAGCTACAAGTAATGGAATTACAACTATAAAGCGGTTGCATCAAATTCCATGTGCAAACTGTCAATACTTTACAGACGACTATCGTCTCAAATGTACGGTACATCCTAATATTGCTTTAACTGAACAAGCAGTTTACTGCCGTGATTATTATCCCCAAACTAAGCTGTGAGTTATCTAAGAAAAGTCGTTTAGATAACGAAGTTTGACTTTCTCAATCATAAAAGGGAAAGGGGCAAAGATTCTACCAAATAACACATTCTGTGTTTTAGCTATACAAATCTAAAGCTTTATCCTTGTTCACATTTTTATCGGAGGATCAAATGTCTCACTTTAGCACTCTTCGCACTAAGCTCACCGATGCCGAAATCTTAAAGGCTTCTCTACGTGGCTTGGGCATCTGCGTGAATACAAATGCTGCTGTTCGTGGTTCCAATGGTCAACGAATTCCTGCTGAAATCGTTGCTGTTCTCGAAGGCGAATATGATTTGGGCTGGCTTCGCAATGCTGATGGGTCTTTTAACCTCATTGCTGATTTATGGGGCGTTGCCAACAAGCATAACCAGGCTGAACTGATTAACTCTATTAATCAGAAGTATGCAGTTAACAAAACTTTGGCAGAAGTCAAGCGCCCTGGTCTACAAAATGCCAACGTCAAGTTAGTAGTGCAATAGAGGACAGCCTTGTTGCCTTCGTTAATGCTACTGGTGCGCGACTATCCGTGTTGCCCTGTGGATTATCAAGTTCGCGGGTTAGCCAATAGTAAGTCAGCTTGTCTCTAAAGTCACATCGCAACCTTGGGCAGAAACTTGGTTTAGGAGACTAGCGTACTGTGACATGATCAACCCCTAAAACATTAGTACAAAACTACTCAACTTTTATTGGAGTGTAAAACAATGTCTTTACCTGAACAAAAGCGCTCTATCGGTGTATTTCCTAACAATTCTGCTGCGGAAAAGGCACTCAATGACCTTAAGGCAGCTGGCTTTCCTATGGACAAAATTTCCGTAGTCGGACCAGATACAAGTTCTGATGAGATCATGGCTATTGCTAACAATGACAATCATGTTGAAAATCAAGGTGACCAAGCTGCAAGAGCGGGTACGATCACAGGAGGTGCGTTAGGAGGCCTTGTCGGTGTATTAGCTGGCATTGCTACTTTGACGATTCCTGGTTTTGCTCCTCTAGCAATAGGAGGTGCTACTGCAACAGCTTTAGCTTCAACCCTCGCTGGTACTGCTGTAGGAGCGACAGCCGGTGGCTTGGTTGGGGGAATGAGTAGTTTGGGAATTCCTGCACTAAGGATCTAGGCAAAAATAAGTTGAACAATTAGGTTATTGTTCTTGGCTTGATCTGATAGTTCCATTCACCATGAAAAGCGTGCCGCTCAATTGCAATTGCATTAAACTCTTGAGAACTAACTTC
>JAHHHE010000003.1 GCA_019359535.1 Gloeocapsa sp. UFS-A4-WI-NPMV-4B04 | reverse complement strand
GGAAAGAGCTTTCGCCTTTTTCAATGGCGCTGACTATCTTCTCTCGTAAGTCTCCCGAATATGGCTTCATTGCTATCCCATTTATCTGACATTTTACTGTGTTTTATACGAACGCAAACCGCTGTATCTATTCACAACACTTGCCAAACTGTGATCACTAAAAATTTGTCCCTTCTAAGCTAACAAAGACTTGAGTATGCACTCTAAAATCTCCTTCGTACTTGAAACTTTTTTGGACAAAGAATATTTAAATTTTCTAACCAGGGTCTTCAACGTCCACCCATAGGATAGATATGGGGTCTCCTTGGCAATCAATATAAAGATTGTATTAATAATGCACCACTGACTATGTACTTATGGTCAATTTCCATTACTCAGCTTACTGAGCAAGTAGACTATATAATTATGTAGGTGCCATTGTCTTAGTTGTTGATTATACTAGAAAATAAGTATTAAAAATACATAGTGGACATTTTGGAAAAGCTACGATAGGCTAATTTGCAAAACGCTCCCATCCACTTTTACTATAGGTAAATCTTATATGGAATCTAGCGAAAATAATATAGATATAGATCTTAAAAAACTGTGGTTAATCTTAAGACGGCGTTGGCTACCTGCTGCTGCGGTGTTTAGTTGTGCTGTTGCAGGTGCGACAGTGCTTGCTTCTATGCTGGAGCCAGAATACAGTGCGCAAGGGAAGCTTTTATTCAAAAAAACAGATCAAAGTTCCTCTTTAACAGGAGTAGGTCAAGAAATAGGAGAGTTAGATTCGCTTCCTGGAGGAAAAAGTAGCCCTCTCAATACAGAGATAGAAATTATTCGTTCTGTCCCATTTCTCCAAAAAACTATAACCGCACTTAATTTAAAAACTGAAAACGGCAATCCTCTCAAGCCCCAGGCGCTGCTAGGCGACATCGAAATAAAAACTATTCCGTTAACAGACGTGCTGCAAGTTTCCTATCAAAGCAACGATCCTGAGGAGGCGGCAGCAGTAGTTAACAAGATAATGAGCCTTTATATAGAAAATAACGTAATTACTAATCGTGCGGAAGCGTCTGCGGCGGGTGAATTTATTGTTAAACAGTTACCTAGAACAGAGGCAACAGTTCGGCAAGCAGAAATTGCTCTACGCCAATTTAAAGAGCAAAACCAAGTTGTTGCCCTAGATGAAGAAGCAAAGTCAGCAGTTTCAGTTATTAAGGAATTAGGTAGTCAAATTACTGACACCCAGGCTGAACTTGCAGATGCCAATGCTCGTTCTGCAATGCTCCAAAGACAAGTGGGTACGACTTCAAAAGAAGCTATAGCCACAAATTCCCTTGCTGAAGATGAAGGAGTACAAAAACTACTTGCAGAATCTCAGCAAGTAGAAGCAGATTTAGCAGTTCAGCAGACTCGCTTTGTAGATACGCATCCTACAATCCTAGCTCTAAAAGATAGAAGCGATGCTTTAAAAGCTTTACTACAAGATCGGGTTAAACAATCTCTTGGTACTCAAACGCAAGTAGCTAACCAAAGTTTGCAAATGGGTAAGGTTAAAGAAAACTTAACTGAAGATTTTGCCCGAACAGAGGTGGAACGTCTAGGACTAGCTAATCGATTAAGTGCCCTGTCCAACGCTCAGTCCGCTTATAAACAGAGAGTAAATGTTTTACCTCGATTAGAACAGCAGCAGCGAGAGTTAGATCGGCGCTTGAAAGCAGCCCAATCTACTTATGAAGTTTTATTAAGTAAACTGCAAGAAGTACAAGTTGCCGAAAACCAGAATATTGGTAACGCCCGGATTATTGAGTTTGCTCTAGTTCCAGAAAAAGCATCAACTCGCGATAAAATGCTGATTCTAGCTCTAGGAAATTTAGCAGGTCTTATACTTGCTACAGGTACAATCTTACTTTTAGAAGTAAGCGATACCTCGATCAAAACTCTCAAACAAGCAAGAGAACTTTTTGGATATACCCTCCTAGGAAGTATTCCTTATTTTGGCAAAAAAGTTAGTTATCGTCGTAAAAATCAGGAATTAAGTATTCCAGAGTTGCCTGTTATCAATATTCCCCGTTCCCCAATTAGTGAAGCATACCGAATGCTTCAAGCTAATCTGAAGTTTCTCAGTTCAGATAAACCCCTAAAGGTTATTCTTGTAACAAGCTCCGTCCCCAAAGAGGGCAAATCTACAGTTTCAGCAAATTTAGCGGCAGCAATAGCTCAACTAGGCCGTAGGGTATTACTTGTGGATGCTGATATGCGCCATCCCTTACAGCATCATATATGGGAACTAACAAATGCAGCAGGTCTTAGTGATGTAATTGTCGGTCAGGCAGAATTTGATTCAGTTGTAAAAGAAGTAATGCCTAAGCTAGATGTGTTAAGCGCAGGAGTAATCCCGCCGAACCCAATGGCTCTGCTTGACTCAAAGCGTATGGCTTCTTTGATTGATAATTTTTCTGAACAGTATGATTTTGTAATTATTGATGCTCCTCCTCTTGTACTAGCTGCTGATGCTGTTACTTTGGGTAAAATGACGGATGGTGTTTTATTGATCACACGACCTGGAGTGGTAGACTCCACGAGTGCTGCTACTGCTAAAGAGTCATTAGAACGTTCAGGTCAAAATGTTCTTGGTTTGGTAGTTAACGGTGTGATTTTAGAAAACGAATCTGACAGCTACTTCTACTATGCTAAGGCATACAGTGAGGAGGATATTACACCCCGTCAAAAGGCTACATCAAAGGCTGGAAGAAATGTTAGCTAAATGTGTTTTCCCTGTTAACATCTTCAGTTAATAAGCTAAGTTTTTTGCAGGAAAGCTAGTTAGTAGAAATCCTCGCTACGTAAATTGAGAAATTGTTGACGACCTGTTAGTCAGCATTCTAGTAAACTTATTGTCCACTAAAGTAATAATTAGTAGATGAAGATGAATAGTTGCATAAGCAAGTCATTTCTCCTAAATACTTGTATTTGCTAGCGTTAGTAGCGGTATAGATTAATCATCAGCTTATAATCAACCCGCTATTATAATTTTTCTAATTGACTATTTGTTAAGCTTGTTATATTAAAAATACGAGTATATACAAAACTGCCAATTAAAATACGCCTTCTTACTAACCTCTTTTTGGTTTCTTCTAATATGATATGAACAGCCTAACATTTGTAATGAAAAATTAGTGAGGCTGCAACCTTTGAAAACTATTGCTCTTGTTGATACTCTTTGGTATGGTCACCATCCAACTTATATCAAAATTTTTAGCAAAACCTTACTTGAACTTGGTCATAAGGTAATGCTTTTGTGTCCAGAACCGACTGAAGTAAGTCAATGGATTACTTTAAATTGTCAAAAACATGACTTATTTCATGCTTTTGAGTTGGGAGAGCCAGAATTATTAAATAAATCTCTAGTTGGTAGTTTAGCTCCTAAGACTTTCACTGCGTTAGCCTATTGGAAACACACTGCAACTGCAATTCAGAAGGCATCATTAAAAATTGGTAGTTCCCCGGATCTAGTATTTCTTGCTTGGCTTGATAGTTATTTAAGTTCTTATTCAATACATTATATAGTAGATAAAATTTTTCCTTACAATTGGTCTGGTCTTTATTTTCGCTCTTATCACCAACCCAACCAGCAAAAGCAGTCTGTTCTTAGCAAACTTTTCAATCCTTATACAGTCCTTCAATCCTCCCATTGCAAAGCTGTAGCTATTCTTAATGAGGATACGGCTGAAACATTACAAACTAAACTCAAAAAGAAACCTGTAATTGTTTTTCCTGATTTTACTGATGAATCATTGCCTGATTTTAGCTTTCCAATTATGAAGCAAATTCAGGACAAGGCGGCTGGTAGAAAAATAATTGGTTTACTAGGCTCCTTAGATAAACGCAAAGGATTTCTAACCCTGCTAGAAGTTTCTCAAAAAATGGTAGAAAAAGACTGTTTTTTTGTTTTTGCTGGTAAGTTAGGTGAAAGTTCCTTTTTACCTCACGAGTTGATGAGAATTCAGAATATTGTTGATTCAATTCCGCATAATTGCTTTTTTCACTTTGAGCGAATTCCTGATGAAGCTCAGTTCAATTCTTTAGTTTACATATGTGATATTTTATTCGCTGTATATAATAACTTTCCTAATAGTAGTAATATTTTAACTAAAGCAGCAACTTTTCAAAGACCTGTTGTTGTAAGTAATAACTTCTGTATGGAAAAAAGAGTTAAAAAATTTGGTTTAGGATTAACGATTAATGAGGGCGATACATTGCAATGTATTGATGCTTTAGCTCAATTATGTTTCCAGTTCAAATTAGAGAACGAGGATATAAAGCGCGATTTTGAAGGTTACAAGCGCCTTCACTCTGTTGAACAGCTTTATAGAGCCTTTTCAAATGTATTAGATAATGCTTAATCGAGCTAATAGAATTAGGGCTAAATCCCTAGTTACCTTAAGTTATTTTTTAGAATTATGCAAACTATTTATATAAATCAGATTAACTGAGTTTTAGTAAAATAATTAAATTTTACTAGTTAATATTAATACATAATACCCACCAGTTTAAAAGGAGTAATATAAAATGACTTATGATCAGGAAAAGCTGCCGTTAGTCAGCGTCATTATCAATAACTATAATTACGGACACTTCTTATGCGAAGCGATTGATAGTGTATTAAACCAAACTTACCCTAATATTGAGATTGTTGTTGTAGATGACGGTTCTACTGATAACTCACGAGAGATTATTTCTAGCTACCAAGAGAAGATTATTTCAGTTTTAAAAGAAAATGGTGGACAAGCTTCTGCCTTTAATGCCGGATTTGCAGCAAGCAGAGGAGATATTATCTTTATGCTTGACTCCGATGATATTTTTGTGCCTGAAAAAGTTGCAGAGGTTGTGAATATATTTGAGCAATACCAAGATATTGGTTGGTGCTTTAATCGCCTTAGATTTGTAGATGCTAAAACAAATACATTTATTAAGCTCAGTTCTGAGAGTGGTTCGCGGTTATGCGATCTTAGAACGGATATAAAAAACGGCAAAATGAGCTTTCATGCTCCTGCAACTTCTGGACTTTGCTTTAAGCGTTCGTTGTTGCAGATGATACTTCCGATGCCAGAGATAATTATTATCACAAGTGATAACTATTTGAAAGTTGCAGCTGTAGCGCTTAGTAAAGGATATTTTTTAGATAAACAATTATCCTTTCTAAGATTGCATAATAATAACAATTATACTGCCAGGGGTAACAATCAATCCGGGAAGGCTAAAGTTGCTATCTTAACTGCTTATTGTGTACGTAAGAATTGGCCATTTTTAGCTAAATCCGCCCATAAATTATTTTCTCGTGGTCTTGGTATTGCTTGGAAAGTTGGAGGACTTGAAGCTGAGGCTACGCAAATAATCAAAAGTTATATATCTACTGTTTCACCATTAGAGAGACTAGAGATTAATTTAAGAGCTTTTTATACTTGCTTTAAGGTATAAATATGTTTTTGAAAGCAACTACACAAGGTTTTAAAACACTAACAATTTTTTTTAGCCATAAAAGCTTTTTTATTTAGGATAAATAACCAAGTTTTGATTAAGAGACAATAGTAATGTTAAGCGGTAAAGCTTTTTTACCAATGACAACCTTACTTAAAGCGCTAACGCTTATATAGGGAGAATTAGGATAGTTGATTAGTCTTTTAGAACTAAAATTTAAAACTATAAAGCAGTTGTGAAAAAATAACGACCGCGTATTGGATTATCTTGAATCCTTGTTTAAATTAGAATTACTAACATTGGTACGAGACTTAGCTAAGAAAGCACTGATTTTAAAAGCATGATTATGCTGTAACCGTATAGGAGGATGCGTTTTGAAAATTAGCTTAACCAAGGTTAAAGATACGATAGAGTACATATTTGCTTTTTTAGTACTTCAGCTTTTTTCCGGGGCTATAATTCAGGTTTTGAGTAAAGCATCCGGAGTTGCTGCCGATCAAGTCGGCGGCGATCCTAAAATGCAGATTTTATGGTCTGGAATATATCTAATTACCCTTTTATTGATTCTTAGGCAATGGAAACAATTTATTCGTGTTGCTTCAAGAAACAAACTTCTGGTGTTGCTGATTGGAATTGCTTTAGTTTCGTTTTTGTGGTCTGCTGCTCCCCAAGTTACTCTACGTCGTAGTATAGCTTTGGTAGGTACAACCTTATTTGGAGTGTACCTAGTTGTACGCTATAGTCCAAGCGAACTACTGCGGTTAATAGCTTGGACATTCGGCATAGGAGCAGTACTTAGCGTAATATTTGCTTTGGCATTGCCAGAGTATGGAATTCAACCTTATGGCGGCGGTATGACCTGGCGGGGTATTTATCGACATAAAAATCTTCTAGGCCGTCTTATGGCTCTCAATGCAATCGCTCTTTTGCTAATGGCTCCTAGCAACCCTAGATACCGTTGGGTTATATGGCCTAGTATTTGTCTTTCAGTAGGTCTTCTTTTACTCTCGCAAACAAAGACAGGCTTAGTAATTTTTTTAACCCTTATAATACTTTTACCCATCTACAAAGCATTGCGGTGGAACTACACTTTAATGCTGCCATTCTTAATTATTGTGCTAAACGTTGCTGCAATTGTAATTATGTGGCTTGTGACTAATCTAGAACCACTGCTGGTTTCTATCGGCAAAGACATTACACTTAGTAGTCGCACGCCCCTATGGGAAGCTGTAATCCATAAGATTCAAGAACGTCCTTGGCTGGGATACGGGTATGGTGCTTTCTGGTTAGGTTGGCAAGGCGAGTCTGCGTATGTATGGCAAGTTGAATGGGATGCTCCCAATGCCCATAATGGTATTTTAGATGTATGCGTCGATTTGGGATTAGTAGGATTAACAATCTTCTTGCTTGGATTTTTGATGACTTTTATCCGAGGTGTAAGGTGGGTACGCTTGACGAAAACCCCAGAACCTATTTTTCTGCTGGCATATTTAACATCTATGATGATGGATAGTCAGGCCTCAAGTAACTTCCTAACTCAGAACGATATATTCTGGGTGCTCTATGTAGCACTAGCATTTTCGATCCCGCGCTCCTACGTCACCGAGAGCAGAATTGGTCATAAACCTAGCCTTAAGCAAAATGAATTATTAAAAGAGGTTTAACAAATCTGCTATGTTCATTTATGGGAATCACATTACTTATCTGCTTTGCACATAGAGTTTCTTGTAAAACTCAAAATAATGAACCTCTCAGTCCGATTGAACTTCCTTTCTCAGATGCGCTGAGGGGTTACAGGTATTTTTGCAAGAAGTCTACTAATAACTACTGGTAGTTTTGTCAGTTAATCAAGCTAGAATTCAAGCTAGCAATAGTAGCTATCTAATTTTTGCTTTTTCGTTGCCAAATTTAGACTTTCATGCTAGGTTCAGCCATGTAACTGAGGTATTTAACTAGCTAACTCAAAACCTAGTTAACTTCGCTACATAGTTATTAATACTTTGAAGGTTAAATCAAAAAGGCAGCAACTATGAAAATTAACTTAGAAGTTAAAACATTTTTAAAGAAAGTAATTAAAATTGAAATACTAAACATAGGCTTAAGGAAGTTATTAAAATTAAATTATATTTATTCGGTAATACCTAAAACAGTTATAGAGAGAATACCTGTTGCCGGAATAATTTGTATACAACTACTTAACTCGAAAAAAGTTTACTTCAAAGTAGACGGAAATGACACAATAGTGAGTCGCTTATATTGGAAAGGAGTAGATGGATTTGAAAAAGAAACGATTTCGCTGTTTATGAAATTATTAAAATTTACAGACACGGTATTGGATATTGGTGCTAATACAGGAGCTTATGCTTTAATTGCAGCAACTGATAATTTTCAGAGAAAGGTGTATGCATTCGAACCAGTACCCAAAGTTTTTAAATATTTGAAGAGGAACGTTGAGCTAAACAAGGCAGATAATTTACAAATTAATTCTAGTGCTATTACTAATTATGATGGGGATATTACATTGTATATTACTTCAGCTGCTATCCCTAAAACTTCTTCAACAGCAAAGGAATTTAAAAGAGCAGGAGCTAATGAAGCAACTTCTGTTCGAGCCTTAACTGTAGATTCTTTCGTCACTATGAATAATATATCTAAGGTTGACCTTATCAAAATAGATACAGAAACAACTGAGCATCTTGTATTGCAGGGTGCGAATAATGTTCTACAGAGAGATGAACCTATAATAATTTGTGAGGTTTTGAAAGGAAAAACAGAAAACCTTTTACACTCTGTTTTAGATAATACAAATTACAAATATTTTTGGATATCAAGTGAAGGTTTAGTGGAAAAGAAACAAATTGAAGGTGATTTAAATTATAAAAATATGAATTATCTTTTCATTACGCAAAAAAGACTAGATGAGCTCATGAAGCAATTAGACGCTAATGGAGAGCATCTCAATTTTATAAAAATATCAAGCTAGCATTAGATAATTGATTTCTTTGTAGCTTAAATATATAAAGTTAAAATATTGCCATTATGATGGCAGTTGTCTACAAAAAATATTTTGAACAATATTATACTTGACAGTTATGTTGCTATTTAACCTGACTTATATTGCCATAAAAATGCAGGCAAGGAGATAGGTAATCGTATGACAATGCCTAATTTTCTCATAATAGGTGCAGCCAAAGCTGGAACAACCGCACTATATAGCTATCTAAAACAGCATCCTCAAATCTACATGAGTCCCGAAAAGGAACCCCACTTTTTTGCGTTCGAGGGTGAAAAGCTAAATTTTGGTGGGACAGCAGGCGATCGCGAATGGTTGAACCGCACGGCAATTACTGGCATTAAAACTTATCAGCAGCAGTTCCAAAAAGTTTCTCAACAAATCGCAATTGGTGAGGCATCCGCCCTATATCTCTACATTCCGAAAGCTGCTGAACGTATACGATACTACATACCCAATGCAAAACTGATTACTATCCTTCGTAATCCAGCTCAAAGGGCATACTCAGCCTTTTTATTCCAGATGCGGGACAGTCTTGAACCGATTACTGATTTTACCCAAGCGCTTCAAGAGGAAAAAACACGCATCCAAAATAACTGGGTTCCCATTTACTACTATCAGCAAATGGGGTTTTACTATACTCAACTGAAGCGTTACTTCGATATCTTTAACCGAGAGCAAATTAAAGTTTATCTGTACGAAGACTTTAGCACTAATCCCATGAGCATAGTGCAAGATACCTTTCAATTCCTAGGTGTCGATGATACCTTTGCTCCAAATGTGTTAGAGCGGCATAATGTATCTGGTATTCCCAAAAATAAGGTTCTAAGCAACTTCATTGTAAACCCGCATCCGATTAAAGATATCTTTAAGCCGTTCTTTCCTAACAGCCTGCGACGAGCCTTAATCGTTGGGCTGAAAAACAGAAGGAGTTTGGACAAGCCGCCGCCGATGTCAGCAGAGGTTCGCAAACAACTAATAGACGTTTACCGAGACGATATCTTGAGGCTGCAAGATCTTCTTCAGCGGGATCTATCAATATGGCTGAAATAAGGAGATAAATAACTTATGACAATGCCCAACTTTTTGATTATCGGTGCAGCAAAAGCTGGCACAACTGCGCTTTATGAATATTTAAAGCAACATCCGCAAGTCTACATGAGCCATGAAAAGGAACCAAAGTTCTTTGCCCTTGAAGGTGAGAAGTTAGATTTTCGCGGACCGCACGATCAAGAAAACATAAACCGAACTGCAATTACTGACATTGAAGCCTACCGCAAGTTATTTCAAGGAGTTTCTAACGAAATAGCAATTGGTGAAGCATCTCCTTTGTATCTCTACAGCCCAAAAGCTCCTGGTCGGATAAAAAATTATATACCTGATGCAAAGATGATCGCTATCCTTCGCAATCCGGTTGATAGGGCATATTCAGGCTATATGATGCATCTTGGTTTAGGTTGGGAGACAACCAACGATTTTACCCAGGCTCTTCTTGAAGAAGAAATGCGGATTCGCAACAACTGGGGATGGGGACACTATGTAAATGTAGGGTTTTACTATATGCAGCTAAAACGCTATTTCGATACCTTTAACCCCGACCAAATCAAAGTTTATCTCTACGAAGACTTAAATGCAAATCCTATTGTCATGCTACAAGATATCTTTCAATTTCTTAATGTAGATCAGTCATTTATACCAGATATAGCTATTAAACACAATATATCTGGTATACCTAAAAATAACTTTTTGGGTGCATTAATAAATAGTGTAAAACCTTTAAATCCTATCCTTAAGCAAGTGTTTCCCTCTAGACTACGCCAAAATCTCAAAAAACAAGTTCTTGTCAAACCACAGTTATCAATGGATGTACGTAAGCAATTAATTGAAGTGTATCGAGAAGATATTTTGAATCTTCAAGATCTTATCCATCGGGATCTTTCAGGATGGATGAAGTAATTGCTAATAGCAAAGTATCTAAGTCAGTAGAATTATACCTGTTAGCTAAATGAATTATTGAAAGTAAGAGAAACTGTTAATAATTTTGTTAGAAAGATGAGATTTAAATGCTTTAAAAGCATTTTCTGTGTAGCAGCATTTAAGTATAGTTTTATACTTTAAAATCAGTAAGCAAAATTAGATTAAAATAACGAGACCATGAGTGCAACTGTAGTAAGCGAAAGAGATGGAGCAAAAATGTCTAGCAAACCCGTTGTAGCCATTTACCGAGATTGGTTACTTCCACCATCCGAGACTTTTGTGTTAGGGCAAGCAGAAGCATTACAGCGCTTTACCCCACACTATGTGGGTTCATGCCTGAAAGAAGGCTTGATTACTCCTCCAGAACGAACACTGGTAGTCAATCAAGGCGGCTTGATGGGGAGGGCAACCGAAATTTTCTATAAGCTGACCGGACTTGCCCCTACTTTTTTGCACCATTTAGAGAATATAAATCCTGTTCTGATCCACGCCCACTTTGGCACAGGTGGCTCACAAGCGTTGCCACTAAGTCGTCGGTTAAAAATTCCCTTGATAGTTACCTATCACGGTTTTGACGAATTGATTACCGATGCATTTGCACAGCACTTCAGCCACAGGGTCTATCTTCGTCGCAGAGATGTGCTGAAGCAGGAGGTGAGACTATTTATTGCCGTATCTAATTACTGTAAGCAAAGCCTCCTGAATCAGGGTTTTCCAGCAGATAAGATCGTCGTCCACTACATCGGCATAGATACAGATGTTTTTCAGCCCGATCCGACTGTGGAGCGAGAGCCAGTAGTACTTTTTGTAGCACGGTTAGTGGAGAAAAAGGGGTGCGAATACCTGATCCAAGCCATGAGTAAGGTACAGGAACTAAGACCGGATGTAGAGCTAGTGATTATTGGGGACGGGGAACTCCGTCCTTCACTTGAGCAGTTGGCTAAGAAGAAGCTCCGGCGTTATCAATTCCTTGGGTTGCAACCACCAGAAATTGTTAAGGCTTGGATGAATAGAGCCAAAATCTTTAGTGTTCCAAGTATTACTGCTAAGTCGGGTGAAGCCGAAGGGTTTGGGATGGTATTTGCTGAGGCACAAGCAATGGAGCTACCCGTGGTTAGTTTTGCTAGTGGTGCACTCCCTGAATCAGTGGCTCATGGTGAGGTAGGGCTTTTAGCACCTGAAGGCGATTGGGAAGAACTAGCGAAGCATATTATATTGCTACTTAATGACGATAATCTGTGCGATCGCTTTAGCAAGGCTGGTCCGCAGCGAGTGAACAATTTATTTAATTTGCAGAAACAAACTAGGATACTGGAAGATATTTACAAACAGGTTCTTGGGAACCTTTAACCTTAAAGAAAATATAATTCCCCTGATAAATTTAGTGAAGTTAAAAATAATAATAACTAGGCGCAAGCAACTATTTAGCTATTTTAGTTATTAAAGATTTAAAATTGAACCTGTTAAGTGATATTAAAGCTTTAATTGCTTTTAAGGAATAAATCCATAAGTATTTATTCAGTAAATCAGTAAGTTTGTAAAAATAGCACAGAGCATTTCAGTGATTACAGATTGCCCTCAAACGGTATATTGCTAGAGCTGAGATGCTCTTAATCAGTCAATTAATATTTATAGAGAATGAGTAATCCCCATGAAGAAACAACTTGGATTTATTTCGGCAGCACCGCGAATTTCTACTCGCCCTGAAACTCAGGTTCCTGGACCTCGAACTAGAGTATTGGGATTAATTAAGGGCTTTGAGGCGCTTGATTGGGAAGTTAAACGCTTTATTATTGGAGATCGAGTACCGCAAAAGTTGATCGAAAGTGTTCCTGAAAAAGCTACAAATGGTAAGTTTTTCCCGACGCTAGCCGCAGACTTAGCACGCCTAGTTTTGAGTACTTTGAATACACAAAAGAGTTGGCAGGAATTGGGCAATCAGGTGGACTGGGCTTTTGAGTTCGCTGCTACTATGCAATCCTTGGGCTGGAAGTTCAAACAGCACGGGATACCCTGGATAATTCACACAGAAGGTATACACTTTCAGGAGGCTAAAGCTGAGAGAAAAAGCCTTGTACTAGACGGAGTTGCTCGGTATCGGGAGATACGGTCTTACCAACAATGTGATGCTTTAGTTTGTGTCAGCGAAACCCTTAAAGAACTCCTAGTTCATGAGTCGGGTGTACCGCCTGAGAAAATCGTAGTAATACCTAATGGAGTAGACACTGATATTTTTGATCCGAAACAGTATACACCCAAGCGGCTGTTTCCAGGTTTTACTGTAGGGTTTGTGGGTGGGTTGTATATGTGGCAAGCGGTAGATCTCTTACTAGAAGCCGTACATGACCTGCGGGCAGAAGGCATGGATTTATCAGTAGTCGTGGTGGGCGACGGTGTCATGTACGAAACGTGGCAAACTCAAGCTGAGAGTCTTGGTATTGCTGATAACGTAAAGTTTGTAGGTCAGGTACTTTGGGCAGAAGTGCCAGAGTACATCGCTGGATTTGATGTGTGTTACACAGGACAAGTTGAGATCCAGCAGGTAGGCAGGATGTATCACTCTCCTCTAAAACTTTACGAATATATGGCAATGGCTAAACCAATTGTCGCTTCAGCCTTTGAGGATGTCCTGCGGATGCTTCAGGACGGGGAAACAGGATTTTTGTTTGAGCCAGGCAACAAAGAAGATGTGAAGCGCGCGCTTACCCGTGCCTACCAGTCGCAGGATCAGTTATCCGTCATGGGGCAGAAGGCGCGTGAGGTAGTGCTAGCGCAACATAGTTGGGTAGCACGGGTAAAAACTATGATTGAAGGTCTTGAGCAAATACTTAATAATAAGTAATAAACGGTAGCAGTAAGTACCAAGTAAAACGTTAGAAATCCGCTTCTAAGTCGGTTGTACAATGTGCTTAAATTTATAAATTTCTCTCGGAACCACGTCGTCTAAGAGCCAATTATCTAAGCACTTGGTTTGCTGTCGTCAATTTACACAGGTTGTCCAGTGCCTGGGTTAAGTTGCTGATGTGGGGGACTTGACTACCTCTACCATGCGCTTCTTCCGTTTCTGGTTAGGCACCGCGCATAGTCGTTTGAACTCTAAGGGCTGAAGAGCTTTTACTTGGTTGTAGTCCATAATTTTTTAGCCTTCAACCTACTTTTGCCATCTCTCCTACCCTTTTGCCAAAGGTCTATTTATCATTCGCAAGGCAGTGCGGGCTTATTTCGTATCTCTATACCCTTACCCCAACTGTGTAACTCCTGTATATTTAATTAGCCTTCAGTATTACTAATTTGCTCTATTTCCGACTTAAACCATTTTTCTTGTTGTACTAGGGTATGAACTTGCCAATTGATATCTGGCTGGGGATAATCTAAGCGATAGTGTCCACCGCGACTTTCAGTGCGAAAAGCTGCACTTTGAAGAATTAAGTAGCCAATATCGAGCAAGTTGCGCGTCTCTGCCCATAAACGTAATAGGTCACTGTTTGGTAAGTTGAAATGAGCTGTTTGAGCAGGCGGCAAATTAATTAGGTGCTGAGTTAAAGGCAAGGCGGTAAATTCTTGTTGCCAGACTTTCACCTGTGCGAGCGCAATTTCTAATCCATTTTGTTCTCGGCAAATCCCAGCATATTGCCACATCAGACGTGGTAACTCTTGGCGCAGGTTTTCGATCAAGGCTTGTTGAAAAGACCAGTCAGCGAAAGAAATCACTGATTCCGATGACTGCTGACCTTGGATATCAACATCAGATGAATCGGGATCAAGGTCAATATCAGCCATTTGTGCGCCAAATACAACACATTCCAGCAGAGAATTACTCGCCAGTCGATTTGCGCCATGCACTCCGGTACTAGCTGTTTCCCCTAACGCATATAAACCAGGAATAGATGTATGGTTCATCAAATCCGTGACAATTCCACCCATCCAATAATGAGCAGCTGGAGCAACGGGAATTGGTTCAGAAAAGACATCAATACCCCAATGCTGACATACTTGGATAATATTCGGAAATCTGTGGCGAATTTTATCATCTGGAATCGGGCGTAAATCTAACCAAACATGGGCAGAGGCTAAATCATTCGTAGTGCGTTGTAAATGGCTGAAAATAGCGCGGCTGACAACATCTCTAGGCGCGAGTTCACCTGCTGGATGGTAGTCGAAGGCGAAGCGCCGCCCTTGATCATCAACTAAATGCGCTCCTTCGCCACGTACCGCTTCACTGATCAAAAAGCGGTCAGCACCTGGTTTAGTTAAGGCGGTAGGATGAAACTGCACAAATTCCAAATCCCGCAACATTGCGCCAGCACGCCAGGCGATCGCACAGCCATCTCCTGTACTCAATGTTGGGTTAGTAGTTTGAGCGAAAACTTGACCACCACCACCAGTAGCCAAAACTACCGCATTGGCTCGTATCCAGATAACTTGACCTTGATAAACTAAGCTAATTCCTTGACAGCGCCCAGTTTGCGGATGTAGCCACAAACTTAATGCCAATGCTTGCTGGATAACTTGAATATTTTTGCGTTGCAGGACTTGAGCCTTCAAAGTAGTGATTACTTCTCTACCTGTAGTATCTGCCGCATGAAGAACACGGCGGCGAGAATGGGCAGCCTCTAAGGTTAAAGCCAAATCATTACCACGACGATCAAAGGCTACACCCATCTTTACCAAAGATTGAATGCAGCTAGGCGCAAGTTTGGCTAGAAACATTACAGCTTCAAAGTCGCACAAACCCGCTCCGGCTCGCATTGTGTCTTCAATATGCAACACCGGAGAATCTTCAGGGGCTAGAGCAGCTGCAATTCCTCCCTGCGCCCAATCGCTAGCAGATAGTGAGATCGTATCTTTGGTAATTAACCCGACTCGGAGGTTGTCTGGCAAACACAAAGCCGCGTAGAGTCCCGCCGCACCAGCGCCGACGACTAAGATATCAAACTTGCAGAGGTTATCTAGCTGAACCAAGGTAAATAGTTTTGAGTAATGAAATTAAGAACTCACCCATATAAATTAATATCCCACTCCTTAACGAAAGAATGGGATAAAAAATCAAATTATTTTAGCAGCCACTTATCTGTAGATGCCATTGTTATAGCGGTCGTCGCCCTCGGTGAATGCTGATTCTACATCAGTCACAGTGAATTTATCCAGGTTGGCTTGCAGAAGTTCTTTTTGGCGATCGCTCAGTCCCTCAATATTCAACACATCCTCTACATTTTCGTAGGGAGCGTTCTTAATAACTTTCCGAGCTAGGTTGGGGTACATCCCTGGATACTTCTGAAACGCTCGCACGTTGGTATTATTCAAATCAATTTTTCTACCAAATTCAGTATCCAGTTTCGCATCTGCTCGGTTCCGGCGTACGGTTGTCTCTGCCTCAACTGCCGCCAATACTGGGACTGGGCGGATTACACTGCTCAAATTAGCAGCGATCGCCTGTTGGGGTACGTTCAACCATCCCATGCACCCCACTATTAAAGTCAAGATTGTTAATAAACGCATTAATTTTTTCACAGTCTTTCTACCTCTTTCTATCAAACTCAAATCAGCACATAGCACCTCAGAAACTACTATATAGCGTATTGATCCCTAATAAGAAAGGCTGATGCTATCCCTTAGACTGACGTTGCTATCTACTTACACACTATCTCAAAATAGATGTACCAACATTGAGGTACTACAGTAGGAATTAAGTTTGCTACTGATGGATTAGCAAATTGTTTAAGCACTATTGCTCATAATGCTGTAACAGATACTAGACTGGAATTTATATTTTTGCCTAGCTGACATCTTGCACTTGCTAGATCATCCGTCTAAGTATTGAAACCCCAGGCAAGATAATAATTGAGCTACTAAAAGCCAAAATTACCTTGGAGTAACAATTTTCGTTGCGGTTGGTACATGAGCGCGCACCCACAGCCTGAATTCCCAAACTCTAATACTTGAAGGAACTCTGATTGATACTTCTTTAAAACCACTTTTTGCCCTCTTTTCCTCCACCTGAATCTTGAAAAGCTTACTTACCTTAGTAGGATATCCCAGATGATTTAGTCTCTCAATCTCGGAAGACTCTAGCTCAGGAATTCCTAACTTATGAGCATTCTTAACAAGAACATAATAAGACAAAATATCATTTACAGCTTTAGTATAAGTAACACCACCAGTCTCAGTAGAGACTATATCGTTAGGCTGCGAAACCTTTAACTTTTGTAAAAACGATACATCTAAAATTTTTACTTTTGAAACTTTTTTTGTATCTAAGTCTGTTAGCTGTAATTCAACATCATTTTGTTGTTGACTAATCGCAAAGGACATAAGCTCAAAATTTAGTTTGTGATACTCGCGATCTATCCAGTTATGGCGATGAAAACTAGGAGCAACTGCTATGAGTCGAATCGGAAGTTGATAATTAACTTGCTGTTGGAAAGGTTTTTGCTCTTGTAAGCTATGGTAATAACGAGTGAGTTGTTGAACAACGTATCGATCTTCAGTATTTTTAAGTTCTATTACTACTAATCTTCTGTTTCCATCTAGCGCTAAAATGTCGCAAATATCACCGTATACTGAATATTGTCGTTTTAAAGCAGAGAGTCCAAATAGGCTATTTACCTTACCCCAGACAAAATCTTCTAGATTATTTTCACTTGCAAACTGCCATTTTCCATTTACTTTTTTCAGCATATACACTAAAAAACCGATAACTTGCTCAAATCAAATACCAATGTATTTAATTATACCAAAATATTTATAAAACTATTTGACTACTTAGAATTAAATAGCTGCTTAATTGTTTTTTACCCAGCTACCTATACCAATTAACACGCTTTCAATATTTAGTTTGACCTAGCTTCAATAACATCTTTACAGGATGCAAAATAAGTATAAAAAATACTTGATTTTTAGGAGCAGGAGTTATGAGCCTAAAATCCTATTTTATATTTTGTATCAAGCTAAATCTTTACTACTAGCGGTGTTTTAGTTAAAGCTTCTCAAAAGGCGATCGCCGAGAAGATTAGAAAGCCTACAAACTTTTTTGTTGAGTGCAAAACTCAGCTAAGATATTTAAAAAATAGCAGCCTAACGAATTTTTTAACAGGAGAATGTGATAACTTTCAGTCTAATCAAACCTGGACTCTTGGATTTTTAAGGAGAAGGTTCAACGCACGATGAACATAAATTTCCCAAGGTTCAGTTCTAGGTTGAAATACTAGCGCATAAAAAAAGCGCCTTCCATCATCAGGCGCATCCAAAGCAAGTACCTTCACAAGCCTTTTTAAGCTGACGCAGCAGCTATCCAAAACAAGCTATCTACCAAAATTGTACTTAACACTGCGCCACTGAACGCCCACCAATGTAGCTGCTGATTGCGTAGGGGTAAAATTCCGAATGTAAGTAGAGCAGTAGCGAGAATTAGCGCCCAACCTTGTCCCCAGGGTGTTTGCACTTGGGCTAACGCACTTTGTAAAATCGGTGATGCTAATTCTGGCTCGACTTGCATCAACTGTCGCCAATGAGGAATTAAATCAACAATGTAGAAATACACATCTGTCAGCACCGTACCGAGTAGCGAACCTAGATAAAAAAAGTTGCCCACCTTGCCCCAATTGCGCTTGATACACACTAAAGCAAATGGTAGAGCGATCGCTTCTATCGGCAAATGTAACAACGGTTCCCAGCGTAGCCAACCCCAGTAAATTGAGCCTGCTAACCAACTAAGGCTAAACCCTAGTAATAAGTCTCCCCATATATAGGTAGATGTTCGAGACATTAAGGCAAAACTTAGCCACACCCATAATCCTGTTAGCCCTAAGCTTACCCAAGGTAGCGATCGCACTAACGGGGCTTCAATAAATACTGGTACTGATACTAAAAAAATAGCTGCCGCGAAGACTAACCAGGTTTGCCTAGAACCGACTCTCCACGAGAAAGGAATATTAGGGCTTTTACTAACCTGCGCTGAATGAATAGAGGGTGCAGAAGCGGAATAGGAAGACACTGTATTATTTACCAACGAATTGTTAATTTTTATTACTTAACTTAATCTTATTCAATATATCACAACAAATATACCCCCTGGGGGCATATTTATACTACTTCAATTTTGGTTAACTTGGTGTTTGTTCACACAGGTGGCAAAAAACTTGCCTAGGCAATTAACTAAGATGAATATTTACGGCTATGCTGTAGCCAGAAGACGGGAAGACAAGCGACAAAAGTTAAAAGATTTGGAGCAACATTGCCGCTCAACGCCGAACAGATATTAGCAAGAACGCGATCACAAGTGGATGTTTAATCGGTAGTGACTACAGATAAAAGGGATAAGATGGCTTTATCACAACGTCAATTGTTCACGCTTTTAAGTACAAGCGTTGCCGTCTCAGTTGTTGCCTTCCCCACAAAAGTTTTCAGTGTTCAGCCCAACCTAGAATTAAACGCTGCACCGCAGCTGAATTTGTTTCAAGCCGTTGTTCTCGGTATGGTGCAAGGATTAACAGAGTTTTTACCGATCAGCAGCACGGCTCATTTGAAAGTAGTACCAGTGATGTTAGGGTGGGGCGATCCCGGGGTTGCGTTTACGGCTGTAATTCAGCTAGGAAGTATTGCCGCAGTGCTGTGGTACTTCTGGAGTGACTTGAGGCAAATTACAACTGGAGCGATTAGGGCGATCGCCCGCTCCGACTATAAGTCCCAAGACTTCCAGCTGGCGTTGGGAATTGCTCTTGGAACAATACCAATCCTTGTTTTCGGACTACTGATCAAAGTTTTAATTCCAGACTTTGACAACTCACCAGTGCGAAGTTTGGGAGCGATCGCCATAGCTTCGATTTTGATGTCTTTACTACTAGGACTAGCTGAAAAAGTAGGAAAACCCAAACGCAACTTTGACGATCTGGGTGTTCAAGATGGTATTTGGATGGGATTAGCTCAGGCTTTGTCATTAATCCCTGGTGTTTCTCGCTCCGGTTCAACACTAACAGCAGGGTTATTTACGGGTTTAGAACGAGCAACGGCTGCCCGATTTTCTTTTCTATTAGGCATTCCCGCAATTACTTTAGCGGGATTGGTAGAGCTCAGGGGGGCTTTAAATGCCGGAATTGGCAATGGAGAACTGCTGACAATATTAGTCGGAGTGATTTCAGCCGCTATTTTTTCTTATATAGCGATCGCCTGGCTGCTACGATATTTGCAAACCAAAAATACCTGGATATTTGTTTGGTATAGGCTAGTATTTGGGATAGCGATATTGGGTGCAATTTCCTCTAACTTGTTGAAAAATAGTTAATAACCGCCAGCTATCAGCCGTTAGCCGTCAGTTTAACTAACTCTAAGGTTGTTACCATATCAATAAACCCAAATTTTGATATAAAGGGGTAATTTAAAAAGCTAATTGCTGACCTTTGAATCGCTAATCTATGAGTGACACTGCAATTCGTCCAGCGCTAATTACTAAAGTTTTACCCGACTCAATCGCTGCGGAAATTGGATTTGAAGCAGGCGACGCGATCGTGACGATCAACGGCAATCGCCCCCGCGACTTAATTGATTATCAATTTTTGTGCGCTGATGAAGTGTTGGCACTCGAAGTCTTAGACACGACTGGAAACACGCATCAAATTGAAATTGAGAAAGACTACGACGAAGACTTAGGGCTAGAATTTGACACCGCCCTTTTTGATAACTTAATTCAGTGTAATAATCGCTGTCCTTTTTGCTTTATTGACCAACAACCACCTGGTAAGCGGCAAAGCTTGTATCTGAAGGACGATGACTACCGCTTAAGCTTTTTATACGGCTCTTACCTCACTCTAACCAATCTCACCCCGCCGGAATGGCAGCGAATTGAACGATTGCGGCTCTCTCCCTTATACGTTTCTGTCCATGCTACAGAGCCAGAAGTCCGAATTAGGCTGCTGAAAAATCCTCGTGCTGGTCAAATCTTACAACAACTCAAATGGTTTCAAGAGCGGCGACTTCAAATTCATGCTCAGGTGGTTGTTTGTCCAGGGATTAACGACGGTGTTCATCTAGAACGTACTTTACTAGATTTAACCCAATTTCACACTGGAGAATTACCAACCGTTGCTTCAGTGGCTGTTGTTCCAGTAGGATTAACTCGGTTTCGCCCAACGGCAGATGAGCTAATCCCAGTGAGTCGAGAAAAAGCAGCTGAAGTAATCAGCCAAGTTGAGGCTCTGCAATCCAAGTTTCAACAACAATTCAGGTCAACTTTTGCTTGGCTAGCTGATGAGTGGTTTTTGATTGCAGGTCAAGAATTACCACTCGAATCCCATTATGAAGATTATCCCCAAATTGACAACGGTGTAGGTTCAATTCGCTCTTTCCTCAAACAATTTTCTTTAGCAGCTCAAAAGTTGCCCAAACAGATTTCGCCACCACGAGAATTTACTTGGGTAGTAGGCAATGCTGTAGAAAAAGCCTTCCAGCCTATTTTGCAAAAACTTAATTGTGTTGAAGGACTGAAAGTGAATATGGTAGCGCTTTGTAGCCACTATTGGGGACAAAGTATCACTGTGACTGGTTTGTTGACTGGTCGTGATTTACTTCAAGAACTCCAGGGTAAATACTTAGGCGATGCCCTGCTATTGCCTGCTATTATGCTGAAAAATGGGGATACTTGCTTTTTAGATGACATGACGCTTGCAGAACTAGCAGATAAACTTAATACACCTGTTCTACCAGTGCGAGGAGTTGAAGAGCTTATTGAGACTTGTATTAAATAATGGCTATTAAGTTTCGTTTTTCCGTACCAACTCCTTTGCAGGCAAAATCCAAATCGGAAAGAAGAAAAAATCCTTTCTTTTACCTTTTGTCTGTGGCTTCTTGTCTCTTACCTCTTGCCTCTTACTTCGTGTTAGTGCCAGCAGCCTTAGCAGAAGAAGCTGTGTTTGGCGTTGTCAAGAGCGACGAAAATGCTAATCAATGGCAGGGAATTACAACACGCTTGCAGGCTGCTGGTGTCGCTTATTGTGTCGTTGATTTGCCGAGTGTAAGAAGTACGGCGGATTTAGGCGATCGCACAGTTTTATTTTTACCAAATATTGAAACGATAACCCCAGGACAAGCGATCGCCCTAGAAGGATGGATGAGCCGAGGTGGGCGCGTAATTGCTAGTGGGCCTGTGGGTAACATGAGCCAGCCAGGAGTACGCCAACTGTTGAGATCGCTCTTGGGAGCTTACTGGGGATTTAACCTCACCACGCCGTCTAACCTACAACCATTACGAACTAAAACGCAAGAATGGGTACGTCAAAATGGACTGAGCGGTACTATACAGGGAGGAGTGATAATTCCCGCAAGTTTAACCAGTAAACCCGCCGCCGTTTGGCAGTCCAAAGATAGCCCTCCAGCAGTTGTAACAACTGACAGATCAACAGTTTTAGGCTGGAATTGGGGAGTAAATACTGCCGCACCCGCAGCGCTAGATAGTGCCTGGTTACGGGCAGCGCTGGGTCGTTATATTCAACTTTCCCCAACTGCAACAAGTCCTAGTTCAGCCAAGAATTGCCCTGGCACAGTAGTGGCAACCGCGAAGGCTCCCACACCTAAACCAACCACACCTCCTAGAAATGCTGCCATAAATCAAGCACCGCCCACGCGGCAAGTTGCTGTTGCGCCTAGACAGATAGCGCCTAGTGTTAGGCCGCAGGCAGATGAGCCATTAGAACGCCTCGCGCCTAGAGGATTGGAAGTTGCGCCCACTGTTAAACAGCCGATTAATAATGTAGAAGCGATCGCGTTGCGCCAAGAGCTAGATAATCTGATTGGGAGATTTGAGAGCGCCCAACTAGCTGCTAACTCTACAAATAGCAGTGGTACAAGACGCTCTCAAAGGCCATCGGCGACAAATGCTGTAGCCGAAGCCAGAGCAATCGCCAAAGCTTTACCGCAGTTAATTAAACGACAAGACTACGCTACAGCAAGACAGCAGTGGCAAAAAGCTCAACAACTTCTGTGGAACAACTACCCAAGCGACCACAAGCTTGCTCAACCAGAAATTCGGGCAATGTGGCTAGATCGCGGTAGCATTGTTCGTGCTGGCTCAGAACAGGGACTAGCTAAGATTTTTGATCGACTGGCGGCAGCAGGAATTAACACAGTATTTTTTGAAACAGTCAATGCTGGTTATCCGATATACCCTAGTCAAGTTGCGCCACAACAAAACCCATTAGTTCGCGGTTGGGACCCACTAGCAGCTGGAGTTAAGTTAGCTCATGAGCGCGGTATAGAATTACACGCTTGGGTTTGGGCTTTTGCTGTTGGGAATCAACGGCACAATACTTTAGTCAATCTACCAACAAATTATCCAGGGCCAGTAATTACCGCCCATCCCGACTGGGCAAGCTACGATAATCGTGGTAGCTTGTTTCCACCCGGTCAAGGTAAGCCTTTCTTAGATCCAGCTAATCCAGAGGCGCGTCGATACTTACTCCAGCTTTTTGATGAAATTGTCAGCCGCTATCAAGTAGATGGCTTGCAACTAGACTATATTCGTTATCCCTTCCAAGATCCGGGTGCTGGACGTACCTATGGCTATGGAATGGCAGCACGTCAACAGTTTCAGCAATTAACTGGGGCAGATCCAACACAGATTCGCCCAAGCGCTCGCGTTTTATGGCAAAAATGGACGCAATTTCGCACTGGGCAAATTGATTCCTTTGTAGCGATCGCGTCTGAACGGCTACGGCAAAAGCGCCCGAACTTGATTATGTCGGTTGCCGTTTTTCCGCTTTCAGAACACGAGCGCATCCATAAGTTGCAACAACACTGGGAAGTCTGGGCAAATCGTGGTGATGTGAATTTAATTGTTCCGATGACTTATGCAACTGATACTTATCGCTTCCAACTCCTCACCCAACCCTGGCTCACTTCAACTAAATTAGGATCGGCGTTGATTTTACCGGGGATTCGCCTATTAAATTTGCCTGTATCAGTAGCAGTTGATCAAATTCAGCTAGCAAGAGACTTGCCAGTTAGTGGCTATTCTTTGTTTGCTGTAGAAAACCTTAGCAATGAGCTACAAAGTCTCTTCCAGCGTACTCAAGGAAGCACTACAAGTAGACCTCAAGGCCCGATTCCTTACCGCCAGCCTTTCGAGACTGCTGCTGCCCGTTACACTACCTTACAACAGGAATGGAATTTTCTTTTAGGTAACAATCAACTTTGGCTGCGCGGTTCAGCACTGTCGTCTTGGCGCACTCAATCAAAAGCCCTAGAAACTGCCTTAAATCAGCTTTCCGCCGATCCCTCTCCCCGGCGGTTAGCAGTGGCAAGAGCATCGCTTACAACCTACCAGTCACAATTTTATGACTGGATGCGTTTACAAGCTTTAGAGAATCCCTATCAAGTCAAAGTCTGGTTAAATCGTCTTGCTAGTGTAGAAAAGTTATTAAGTTACGGCGAACGAGTTGTACTGAAAAAAGAATCACCTGCGATCGCCGAACAGCCGTAGAAACAAATTATCTGTGTTTTTTTACTAACACTAAAGTGCTACGATGTCGCTCTAACTTCCTTTAATGAAGATAATTCTCAGCAGAAAGGGTTTTGACTCTGGAAGTGGCGGATACCCTAGTCCAATTTTGCCGTCAGGTGAGCTATGTTCGCTGCCTATTCCTGAACCCATTTCTGATATCCGCTCTCAGCGCTATGAAGAAATAAGAATTGGCAATCATTCTCTAGGAAGTCTTGTCAATGACTTGACACAGGGCAAGATCACACCAGAGAAACCAGCACATCTTGATCCGGATCTAAACTTTGATAGTATTGCCAGAGCAGAAAACTGGAAACCAATTTTTGGACAGGCGGGAGCCGCAGAAACCCATCTGCAAAACCAGGGAGTGAAAGAAGGCGATATTTTTGTTTTCTTTGGATTGTTTAGGCAAGTCGAACAAGTTGCCGGAAAATACAGCTATGTAAGAGGTGCGCCTCCTCTACACATAATATTTGGTTGGCTTCAAATTGAGCAACGCATTCCTGTAGACAGTTTATCAGAAATACCCTCATGGGCATTGAATCATCCACATTGTAAGAGTGAGAAATATGGCAATAGAGATTCTATCTATATTTCATCTGAGCGGATAAAATTACTCAATATTGATAAGCCGGGTGCAGGAACATTTAAAAAATTTGACCTAGCTTTATGCTTAACGTCTCCTAGCGCCTCAAAAACAAGTATTTGGCAACTACCGAGTTGGTTTCACCCTAAAAGTGAGAATTCTAGCCTGAGTTATCATCAAAATTTGACTCGCTGGAAGTTAGAAGATGATTATGTTCTACTCAACACTGTCAGCCGGGGTCAAGAGTTCGTTCTTAATTGCGAAGAATATCCAGAATCTTTAGATTGGCTGTGCAATATTTTAGAATTATGCAATTGAAGTTGCTATCAACAAAAAAAATAGTATGGCGGTCAGGTATGCAATGCTTATATATAAAAATTTATCTTTAATAGCATTCTAGATACTTACCGCGATCGCTATTAGTAAAATATTTGAACTACGACTTATTAGCTGCCGCCTTCCTAGCTTTTTCGGCTTCCTCCACTTCTAATCGTGCCAGAGTCGTAGCAGCTTCCGCCAAATACATAGCAGTTATAGCGCGGATTGAGGGGTCTTTTTCTCGGTGCAGTTCTTGGGAAAAAACAAATACCCGTGTTCTGTAAGCTTGGATAGACTCTGAATCAACAGCGTATTTCATAACTTTAATCATCAATAATATCAGACATCAGCTAATGCCAAAGCTAAAAAAATAGAGGGAAGAACTAATTTTTCTTCCCCCTGTTTTCTATTATTTTCGTTACTCTCGCTTTCCTTGAGTCTTTGCCGTAACATCTGCGTTTGCTTCTTGAGTTGTCGCGCTCTTGCAGATCCGCCTCTTCCTTTATCGTTCCTGCCTTCTCGACGAGGAGACTCCCACCGCTTCAGCCGTTGGTTCATAATAATTACTTTTCACAAGCTAACTATCTTAGTGGGCAGGAGGAGAATCGAACTCCTATGACCGTAAGGTCGCTGCATTTTGAGTGCAGTGCGTCTACCAATTCCGCCACCCGCCCTTGGGTGCAGCTTTGCCATTATAACCCATTTTGTCACCTTGTAGCAATGATTGATAATCTTGACTACTAGACCAACGGTCAATTTCTCGCGCTCGTAATACTGGTACTGGATGAGTTAGTTGAGAAGTTTGGGCGGATTTGAGCAATTCACCAATCTCGGTTTTACTAATATCGTCGTAAGCACGAGCTTGGGCAACAAAAGCATCTAAGTTGAGTTGGGGTGCAAGAGTTGGTGAACCACCAGCTAGCTTCATCAACAGAGACATTACGGCTTTGGGATCTTGGGTTGCTAATAGTGCAGCGCGATCGCAAGTAAACTCAGCACAGCGTACCCATTCTAAAAGTTGTGCTTGCAGCGCTTGAGCAACAAAACCTCCTAAATTCGGCACTTGTCCTGCTGCTAACACCAGCAAATTTACCATTGTTAGGTAAACCCCATGATCGCATTTAAGATGGCCTAATTCATGAGCAATCACCGCCTGAATTTCCTCTGGTGTCAGCAACTCAATCAGCGAAGTGTGCAAAACAACAAAGGGTTGTTTACCCCGCATGGCAAACGTATAGGCATTAGGAACCGGATGCTGACGCACATACAGTTGCGGTGGCTCCAAATCCAAAGTATCACATGCTTCTAACAACAGCTGGTGGAACTGGGGTAATTGTTTTTCACCTACTAAAACACTTGCTGCAATGTTTTCTATGTAAAAAAACTGTTCTCCTAAAGGCCCTAACAGATTACGCACCATCACGTCGATGCCAGGTATCTGTTTGAGAGCTTTTGTCGCTTCTAAGTCTAGCGGATGACGAAAAAAATCTGCTTTTAAACCAGTTAAAGGTGTCTTTGATGAAAGCATAACGGATAAAGCTAGAAATAAGGAAAGAGGGCTATAACTAAATTATGCTTTTTTGAAGCGGGGAAGTTATCTTGCCATACACAGTCAGTATAACGAAATTCTCTACTGTTTCTTTAAGACGATTTTTGTTATTAATTGCAATAAAAAACCAAAATTGATTGTAAGACGAGTGATTGGATTTTGTTAAGAGAAGCTTAGTTATTAATTGAAAAAGCTTAACTAAAGCAATATCTTTATTTTTCTTACCGTAGTTTCTGTTAACAATAATGAGCCAGCGCTGCTAATTTTTCCCTAAAATTTCACATCAAAGTTAGAAATCACAGCTTAAGTAGCTGTGATTTCTGGTAAGAAAACAGTAAGTAAATTAATCTTTTTTAGACATTGGAAGCAGGACTACTAATTTTAGCTCTACTATCTACATCTGCTGATTCTGATACACGCTGTAGCGAGGCTCCTAGTTTCAGCAACTTCACCTCTAGTCGATCATAACCTCGATCCAAGTGGTGTAATCCTTGAATTGTAGTTTTTCCTTTTGCCGCTAATCCTGCTAGCACCAATGCAGCCGAGGCACGTAAGTCTGTCGCTACTACTGGTGCGCCTGATAATATTGATACGCCGCGCACGATCGCATTATTCCCCTTAACACGAATGTCTGCCCCCATGCGATTCAACTCTGCTACATGACGCAAGCGATTCTCAAACACTGTTTCGGTAATCAAACTGTTACCTTCACTTAGTGTTAGTAAAGCCATAAATTGGGCTTGCATATCTGTGGGAAAGCCAGGATAGGGTAAGGTTTCGATATCGGTTGCCTTCAAGCTATCCCCTGGAATAATGCGTAAACAATCAGGTGCATCGGCGATTACTTGCGCCCCGATATGCTTTAGTTTGGCAATGACGGCTGTGAGATGATCTGGCACAACTGGCGACATACTAATCTCTGAATGCGTAATCGCCCCAGCTACTAAAAAGGTTCCTGCTTCAATGCGATCTGGATTAATTGAGTAATCTGTAGAATGTAATTTAGGAACACCAGAAATCGCGATCGTATTGGTTCCCGCACCCCGAATTCTTGCACCCATCGAATTACAGAAATTCGCAAGATCGATCACCTCTGGTTCTTGCGCGGCGTTTTCTATTGTTGTTTCCCCGTCAGCCAATGCAGCCGCCATCATCAACGTTTCTGTTGCACCAACACTAGGGTAGTCTAGGTAAATTTTTGCCCCTTTTAACCTGCGGTTGCTGCCTGTGATATGAGCCTGAACTATGCCATGCTCAATTTGAACATCAGCGCCCATCGCTTGCAGACCCCGGACATGAAGATCAACTGGTCTGGCTCCAATTGTACAACCACCTGGAAGGGGAACTTTGGCAACTCCTTGCCGCGCTAGCAAAGGACCAATGACGAAAAAACTCGCTCTCAGTTGACTAACAAGTTCGTAGGGAGCCTTTGATTGTCCGATAACGCTGGCATTGATGTCTAAAATATCGTCATGCTGCTTTAGCTTTACGCCTAATGCCGTGAGAATTTGACCCATCCGTTTGACATCAACAAGCAAGGGAACGTTGCGGATGCGACAATCTTCGGGACAAAGTAAGGCTGCGGCTATAATTGCTAACGCTGAATTTTTCGCGCCGCTAATTTTCACATGACCATGCAAAGAGTTCCCGCCCCAAATTTGCAGGACTGACGGATCTGCATCAGGCGATGCGTGGGGTTCTGAGAAGCCGTGAGAGGTAGTAATAGCTCTATCCTCCAAGATTAATAAGTAATTTTACAGGTTGGAAGTTGGTTTTGATTCTACATTGACAGTTGCCACAGGTAAAATCAGTAAATTCTCGGTCTTAGCTTCAATGAATTTTCAAGAAATCTGTATTTATACGGTTGTTATTGCTCCAGAATTACCAACTATTCAATATTTTTGCTACTGTCTAGGAGGAGTCGCTGCCAATTTATAAGGTTAAACACTTGATATTGTCAAGCGTCCAAAGCTAGCGTTTAAGCTGGGGTAAGGAGCCATAGTTGACATTAGCAGATAATTAAGTAATAGTAGGAAACTGTGGCTAAAATAGGGACATACGCGGAACTGGCGGAATTGGCAGACGCGCTAGATTCAGGTTCTAGTGCCGCAAGGCTTCCGGGTTCAAGTCCCGGGTTCCGCATATAAGCTGATGCTGACCAGTTTACAGAATCCTCTGGTAAAGCAAATTCGCAAATTGCACTCTTCTAAAGAGCGAAGAGAACAAGGTGTGTTTTTGTTGGAAGGAACGCACTTGTTAGAAGAGGCTTGTGCGGTGGATTATCCTTTGGTAACTCTGTGTTGTACTCCAGAGTGGTTGTCGTTACATCAGGAACTTTGGCAGCAAGCGTGT
Source organism: Gloeocapsa sp. UFS-A4-WI-NPMV-4B04 (assembly GCA_019359535.1). Lineage (GTDB taxonomy): Bacteria > Cyanobacteriota > Cyanobacteriia > Cyanobacteriales > Chroococcidiopsidaceae > JAHHHE01. The sequence continues at coordinate 61,221 of JAHHHE010000003.1, read as the reverse complement.
CAAAGGGCGGAAAGAACAGAAATTGTTAGCGCAGAAATTGTCAAGGCGATCGCTACTACGGTGCAACCTGATGGTGTTGTGGCGACGGCAAAACGCAGTGTGAGTCAAAGTCAAGTGCCGTTATCTGGTTTGGCGATCGCGCTGGAAACTGTGCAAGATCCTGGTAACTTGGGTACGATGATTCGTACTGCGGCGGCGGCTGGTGCTTCTGGGTTGTGGTTGAGTGCTGATAGTGTAGATTTGGACAACCCGAAGGTATTACGGGCATCTGCTGGGCAATGGTTCCGGCTACCTATGGCGGTGAGTCAGGATTTAAGTGCGACTGTGCGCGAGTGTCAGCAGGCGGGAATGCAGGTGGTAGCAACTTTGCCAACTGCTCAGTTGACTTACTGGGAGGTAGACTGGCGGTGTCCAAGTTTGATTTTGTTGGGGAATGAGGGGGCTGGGTTATCGCCGGAGTTGACGGCGTTGACTGATGTGCAAGTGCGGATTCCGTTGAGTTTAGGGGTAGAGTCATTAAATGTGGCGATCGCGGCTGCTTTGATGTTGTATGAAGCGAAAAGGCAGAGGAGTTTTGAGATAGAGTTTGAACCGCCTTCACGAAGTGTAGCGTAGCGTTTAGCCGCCAAGAACGCCAAGGAATTTAATCAGCTATTTATCCAATAAAGTTCTTGACAGCAAAATCTCCTATCGTGGTAAAACTTTTAATGCTGTGTAGCAACAAAGACAATAATTTGTTTAGGTAGCAATATCTGTTTGCTCGTTTTGGAGAAAGGCTTGTAGTAGTACACTAGGAATTGCTTTTGGTCGCATTGTAGTAGCATCTACCCACACCCACAATGCCTCGGCTGTTACTAATAAATGGTCATTGTCAGGTTTACGGATTTCGTAGCGGCGAACCGCACGGGAACCCCGCATTTCTTCTAACCATGTGGTAACTTGCAGGCGATCACCTGCGACGGCTGGACGTAGGTAGTCAATCTCGATCCGCCGCATTACAAATATGCCACCTAGTTTCCGGTATAACTCTAAGGTTAAGCCAAGATGTTCTGAGTGTTCAACGGCTGCTTGTTCTAGGTAGTTTTGATAAATGGCATTATTAACATGACCTAGAGCATCCATTTCATAATGTCGCACCCGAATCTGAGTTGTAAATGGTTGCATTCCTTTAGAAATTGATGTTTTTCCATTTTCGCCTGTAATTTGGGTGTTTTGGTTATTCGTCTATGGTCATATCGTATGCACCGCAAAGCGATCGCAGTTTTTGTTTGATGCGATCGCGTACACTGTCTGGTGACACAACTACACAATTTTCTTCATACCGCAACACTTCTCGAATTAACCAGAAGGGATCTACGACTTGCCGTACTACCTGTCGCACGTCTCCAACGATTTCGTCTTCTAGATCATCATTTTTAGGTTCATAGGATTTTGTCATCCATTTTTTAAAGTGTAATTGTACTTTAATGGAATCTAGTTGACCCCGCCAATCCCCACTCATCGGTAGAACCGATCTAATCCGGTCAAAACTCAAACAGCGATTGTGCCAAAGTTCTGGCAAATCAGGAATGTCATTTTCCACATCTTGAGTTTCTTCACACCAAATTAGTAGGTAGAAACGTCTCTCGAAGAAGCGAACTTCGGCATGACGCACAGTGTATTCTAGTTCCTGACCTTGGGAATTTTGGTAGAGAAGATAGAAAGGCTGTTGTTTTTGAATTAGGTCTTCAATCTGAATTCGCCCTCCTTGGGTTATTTGACTGGCTTGTTTCAGAAGGGATTGACGCAGGGGAGCCGCCAAGTTTCCCCTTCCTACTAAAAGTGCAAGTATACTTTGCGCTTCTCCTATGCGACCTGCATCATTTAAAGCTTTTATAGCCTGTTGTAAGGCATTAACTTGGTTGGAATCAAGGGTAAAAGGCTTTCCGACTTCTAGGGTTTGTTGAGCGATCGCTACTATTAACCCTGAAATACTGGGTTCTTTACCCCATAGGATGTTTAGGCTACGGGCGATCGCCTCTAATTGCTCCTTAGTTCCTGGCGGAATTGAAAGTGTAATTGTCTCCTTTTTCCGTGACATTACAATTTTATAATTATACTATTGACATAATCTGTTTTTTACAGTTAGTGTAGCTACATCAGAGATTAGCAGGAGCGTGAAACCCTAAAATTTAATTGTACTTGTCGGGCAGCTACTAAAAAAGCCAGATTAGAAACGATAACTTACCACGAGGTCAACCACTATGGCTAGAGACGATCTGCTTTCTAGAATTTCTATCGATCCGAATATTTGTTTTGGCAAACCTTGTATTCGCGGACATCGCATCTGGGTTTCCCTAAGTCTTGATTACTTATCTGGTGGAACAACAATTAAGGAAGTGCTTGAGGCTTATCCAAGCATAGGGCGAGAAGACGTGCTTGCTTGTATTGCCTATGGTGCTTAAAGAAGATATTATTCCCCTTCCCCTAACTTTTCAATATTGGTCAATGGAGCTTAGTCAAGCTGATAAAGATAGGTTGCAAGGTTGTATAGATAAAGAACAAGAGTCTAAATTAGGTAATTTAATTGATAAAATTGCTAAAGATTGGTGGCAATCTCAGCAAGGTAATCCAGAAAAATCAGAGCCTAAATCAATTACCTTAAAAGCATATCAATCAGATAACAAGTTTAAATATTTGGATTGCAAATCTTTATACAAAGCATTAGGAGGAGAGCAATTTATTCCTAATCCCATGCAACAAGAAATGTTTGAGGCTATAGTCAAAAATGATCCTGCAATTCTACTGAAATCTCCGACGGGTTCGGGAAAACTGGAAGCTGTTTTATTTCCAGCACTAGCACAAGGGTATCGTTTAATTCTACCTTTACCTGCTCGTAGTTTATTAGAAGACCAAAAAGAAAGAATTGAAAAGTATCTTAAAACCCTCTCAAAAATACAACCAAGCCGTGAAATATCGCTAGTTGTTGATACAGGAGCGCAGATGTACCGATGGGTTTATTGGGACGGTGAAGATATCACTTCTAAGCTTAATATTAATCCCCGTCGTCATCTGTACAAAGGAGATGTAATTTTAACGACTATAGATAAATTTTTATACCGATATTTTGCTTTCGGTGACAAACAAAAATCTTTCATTTTTCCTTTAAGAATTAATCAAGAGAAAACTTTAATTTGTTTTGATGAAGCACATACATACGATGAAATATCATTTACCAATTTTCATAGCTTAGTTAAAGCACTTTACGAAGCAGGGCGATCGCTCATTCTTATGACTGCTACAATGCCACCAGAATATTTAAGCGATCGTTTTAACTATCTTGAACTGATAGATTATGTTGATATTCCTGAGAAAGCAGACAAACTTAAAGAATTTCAAGCGCAAACCCTCAAGCAAGATTGTCTTAATCAAAGAAGCTTTGAATGGATTAGCGAAGTAAAATGTGATCGAGAAAATCATAATTATTTCCAAAGTGAGTTTACTAATATAATTCTCAAAGAGTGGCAAGCAAAACAAAATTCTAAGATTATTTGTGTAGTTGAAACAGTCACGGATGCAGCAGCTATCTACGAAGAACTAATAAAACAACTTGGTTTAAATATTAAAGATAAACTAGAAAAGATATTTCTTTATCATGGTCGAATTGCCGAGCAAGTTAGGACTGACCTCTACAAACGATTGCAACAAAGGGATGCTGGTAATCAACCATACATTTTAATAACTACTAGTGCTATTGAAGTAGGCTGTGACTTAAACTGTGAAACATTTATTTCTCAAATTTGTTCACCAGAAAACTTAATTCAAAGGGTAGGACGTTGCAATCGCAAAGGTAATTTTCCTAATGCTAAAGTTATTTTAGTCGGCAATGAAATTCCAGATTTTGCTAATAGTCTGGATAGCACAGGATGGGAGAAATATAAAAACACGCTACGAAATTTAAAACAATTCAAAACTCAAAAGATTCAACAATGGATCTCTCGTTCTCAACAGGTAGATGATTATCGAGTAGTTGAACTTTTCTCTATGCTGCATGAATATGTATATCAAGCTAATAGAACTTGTCATCATTTGCATAAGCAAGGTTTAATTCCTACTAGAAGTTGGACTCCTTCAGTTAAGTTAGAGTTTCATGGTGAGCAAGTCCATAGTATTTCGGTTCCTATAGATAGGCTTTGTAGTGGGATAAAGTATGCTAATACCCATGTCTATCAAAGAAAATACGGCCAAGAGAATACTAGATGGAATATGCAACCTTCATTAGAATGGGGTTCCGCATATAACAAGGAAATTATTGTAAAAATTTACCCAGCTAACGAAAATGTAATTTATGATGCTGAACTTGAAGAATATCAATATGAAGAAAGCTTAGGTTTTGTCAACCTTCCCAAAATTTTTACCAAGCTAACAACTAATAGCGCTGATGAAAAACTGCTGTATTCAGAAGGCAATCGCAAAGCAATTATTACCTACACTAAGTCATTAGCCAAAACACCTTCTTCTCTAGAATAAAAGTTTGTTAATAAACAAAATTTATTAACCTTAAATATGCCTCATAGCTTAGTCCTCAACCTCCTCCCCCAGTCCCCAATTCCATCTGGCTACCTGAGCGGTAAACATATACACGCACTGTTTCTAACTTTAGTCAGTTCTGTTGATAAAACATTAGGCGATCGCCTCCACGCACAAAAAACAGAAAAAGCCTTTACCCTCAGTCCTCTACAAGTATCTGCAACAAGTAACTACAGGCTACAATGGGAACACAAACAAGTAATTGAAGCGGGTACACCTTGTTGGTTGCGAATTTCCCTGTTAGATGATGCCTTATTCAGCAACCTTACTCAACTTTGGCTTAACCTAAATCCCTCCCATCCTTGGCATCTTGGCCCTGCGAATTTAAAAATTATCAGCATTTTAGGTACTCCGCAATCAACTCAGCCTTGGGCAAATTTTTGTACTTATAAATAATTGTATGAGCAAGCCTCAGAGACTGAACGCCAAATTAATTTAAGTTTTTGTACTCCGACTGCATTCCGTCAACAAGAGTATGACTCAGCTTTACCAACTAGAGACTGTGTTTTTAATAGTCTGATTAATCGTTGGAATAAATACAGCAATATTGAATTATCTTCAGACTTAATACAAGTAATCTTTCCTAGTTATTTTGATATTCGTACAGAAATAATTGCTGATTCACGTAGTAAATTTATTGGTTGTGTTGGTAATATTAGTTATCGCATTTTAGGAGATGCTCAACCATTGACAATTAAACAAATTAATGCTTTATCAAACTTTGCTTTATTTAGTGGTATAGGGCGAAAAACGCCTATGGGTATGGGTATAGTACGACGTTTAAAAAGTTCTGCAAAATAAAAGCAACGAATACATTTAAGTAGTTTTGTCTTAAAATTAGCTATTAAAAATTTGATTAAATTTATTAATTAAAACAATATGAATAACCATGATTATATTCCTATTGCAGCATTGAATCAATATGCTTATTGTTCACATCGCTACTGGCGGATGTTTTGTGCTGGCGAGTTTCTAGATAACCAGTACACGATTGAAGGTACAAGCTTGCACGATCGCGTTCACACTTTAGGAGAAGGACACCGAGAAGATACCTGGCAAGTTAGAGCCGTTTGGTTGAAATCAGAGCAATACAAATTAATCGGCAAAGCTGATTTAATTGAAGAAGTTGATGGTAATTGGTATCCAATTGAATACAAACGCGGTCATAAAAGAGAATGGGATAATGATGAGTTACAAGTCTGCGCTCAAGCTCTTTGTTTAGAGGAAATGATAGGGCAAAAAATAACTCAAGGCTATGTTTATTATGCTCAATCTCATCAACGTCAATTAGTTAATATATCTGCTGAACTGAGAGTAACAGCGATCGCAACTATTCAAGCTATCCAAAATATACAGCAAAGTGGAAAAATACCGCCAGCAATCTATACACAACGCTGTCGGGGATGCAGTCTTTATCAACAGTGTTTACCCCAAGCAGTAGATAAAGTTAAACGTTATCAGGAAATAAAATAATTTTTGGTCATGATTATGGGAACAGTTTATATTACTCAGGAAGATGCGTATATCGGGAAAGCAGATGAACGTTTGCAAGTAAAAGCGCAAAAGGAAACACTTTTAGATGTACCTTTGATTAAAATTGATGGCGTTGTAGTATTAGGACGAGCTACTGTTTCACCAAGTGCGAGCACAGAACTTTTACAACGCAATATTCCCCTAAGTTTTCTTACAGGTACTGGGCGATATTTAGGCAGATTAGAACCAGAATTAACTAAGAATATATTTGTACGTTCTGCTCAATGGCAAGCAGCTGGAGAATCTGCACAAGCTTTGCACGTAGTTAGGGGTTTTATTAGGGGTAAATTAAAAAACTACCGCAATTCTTTATTACGTCGAGAACGAGAAAGTTCAGAACTTGATTTGCAAGCCGCAATCGCGTGAATTGAACAGGCGATCGCACCGTTAGACAAAACTACCACAATTGATTCACTGCGAGGCTTAGAAGGTGCGGGTAGTGCGGGTTCCTTTAGTGTATTTGAGCAGATGATTCGAGCGGAAGGTTTTGAGTTTAAAGCTAGAAACCGCCGTCCACCAACAGATCCAGTAAATGCGCTGTTGAGTTTTGGCTATGCGCTACTGCGTCATGATGTCCAGGGAGCAGTTAATATTGTCGGTTTTGACCCGTATTTAGGATATCTGCATTTACAGCGTTACGGTCGTCCAGGGTTAGCACTTGACTTGATGGAGGAGTTTCGACCGTTGGTGGTGGATGCGATGGTACTGAGTGCAATTAACAAGCGATCGCTCACACCAGCTGATTTTACTACAGAACCAGTCAGCAGAGCAGTTTCATTGACTCAGGAAGCACTAAAAATATTGTTGAGACTATATGAGCAAAAGAAGCAGTCTAAGTTCAAGCATCCAGTTATGGGGAGACAATGCACTTACCAAGAAGCATTTGAGATTCAAGCGCGATTGCTAGCGAAATATCTGATGGGTGAAACTGATAAATATCCACCACTGGTTTTGAAGTAAGGACAGTATTTATTAGTATTAACTCAATTATATGAACGTTGTCATTTCTTACGACATTCCAGAAGATAACCGCCGTAATAAAATACACAAAATTCTGAAATCTTATGATCAATGGATGCAGTACAGTTTATTTGAATGCGAGTTAACAGCTACTCAGTATGCTAAGTTGCGATCGCGTTTGAGTAAAATTATCAAACCCGAGCAAGACAGTATTCGCTTTTACTTCCTGTGTGCTTGCTGTAAAGATAAAGTAGAACGTATCGGCGGTGAAGAACTTGTAGATAACACTATCTTTTTTGCCTAAAATTACAATTAGGTTTTCTAAGTTTTTTAACGCTTGTTTTGAGTTACTTTGAAAGATGGCGCGGATAGGTGGGTGTTTGTTACAGCAGACCTTTATTTTAACTTGTGTTCCTTGTGGGATAAGGGTTTAGCTGCTGTTAGTCCTGAATAGGCGATCGCGCAACTTTTGAAAACCTTACTAAGACTTACTTTCAGCTAAAAAACAAATGTTCTATTGCTGCGCCAAATGGCTACAATGCTATAATTTTACAAATCCGCGCAAACGTACCTTGAAAACTCAATATGACAAGTCTTTTGCTCTCCAGCTATTCCAATTATCAATAATCCCTTTTAGGGATTGAAACGCCGAAGCTCGGCTGCTTTTTCTTCAGGAGTTTTCAATTCCAATTATCAATAATCCCTTTTAGGGATTGAAACCCACAAACAGGGTCATTAATATTAAGTGAACAAAATTCCAATTATCAATAATCCCTTTTAGGGATTGAAACATTACACTGCGGTTTTTTTCTCTAGTGTGACTAATTCCAATTATCAATAATCCCTTTTAGGGATTGAAACACAGATACAGGTTCTAACTGGCTGATCAAATCAGGATTCCAATTATCAATAATCCCTTTTAGGGATTGAAACTGGAAAAACAATCTTTATCGGACTGCAAATCAAAATTCCAATTATCAATAATCCCTTTTAGGGATTGAAACCCGAATATGCAAGCGTCTCTAGAGGCGATTAAGATTCCAATTATGAATAATCCCTTTTAGGGATTGAAACTATTTATTCCCAGGTCGGCATGGACTCGGACATATTATTCCAATTATCAATAATCCCTTTTAGGGATTGAAACATATTTGAACTGCAACCCCCTGGCGCTGTTGTTGAATTCCAATTATCAATAATCCCTTTTAGGGATTGAAACCGATTTGTGGGCGCGGCTAATAAGTACATCTTATTTAAATTCCAATTATCAATAATCCCTTTTAGGGATTGAAACAAACACAGAGACGAATTAGACCAGGAGCTAAATCAATTCCAATTATCAATAATCCCTTTTAGGGATTGAAACAAAAGTCGATGGGAGTGTATACGCAGGGCATACGGATTCCAATTATCAATAATCCCTTTTAGGGATTGAAACAAAGCGCTATGTAAGTATCAAAAGCTACCGCATAGATTCCAAATTCCAATTATCAATAATCCCTTTTAGGGATTGAAACAAATATCTTCTATTGATGAGCTTGCAAAATCAGATTCCAATTATCAATAATCCCTTTTAGGGATTGAAACTATCGAAGTGATTGGCGCTCCTCGTTCGCTCATGAAGATTCCAATTATCAATAATCCCTTTTAGGGATTGAAACATCGCCTTCTGAACTTTGCAATAAACCTGTGGCAATTCCAATTATCAATAATCCCTTTTAGGGATTGAAACTTAAGCAACGTTGGCAATATGTTTAGCAGTATTGGATTCCAATTATCAATAATCCCTTTTAGGGATTGAAACAAATTGAATGATAAATTTTTCCATTTTAGCTACTAATATTCCAATTATCAATAATCCCTTTTAGGGATTGAAACAAGTTACTGGCGATGGTACAACGCCCTAATTCTCAGAATTCCAATTATCAATAATCCCTTTTAGGGATTGAAACAAGGTAATGCCCGATTTAGGAAATCTCAGTATTGGATTCCAATTATCAATAATCCCTTTTAGGGATTGAAACTTAATTAGTTCGGGATGTGATGAAATTGCCTTCTCCAAATTCCAATTATCAATAATCCCTTTTAGGGATTGAAACGTAACCAGTCAACCGGAACAGAACCAGCACCATATGCCAATTATCAATAATCCCTTTTAGGGATTGAAACAAGAATCGTATTAGTCTTGAATTTTGCATCGTAGTAACCAGATTCCAATTATCAATAATCCCTTTTAGGGATTGAAACAAGCTCATAAGCTAGCCTCAATATATTCCGCTCGAATTCCAATTATCAATAATCCCTTTTAGGGATTGAAACAGAGCGATTTTTGCGGGAACGTACCCAAAAAATGATTCCAATTATCAATAATCCCTTTTAGGGATTGAAACAGTCTGTGGCGCGGTCATAGTTTGGAACCAACCCATTCCAATTATCAATAATCCCTTTTAGGGATTGAAACTGATCAGAACGGCTTACTTGTAGCTCCAGTTCCAATTCCAATTATCAATAATCCCTTTTAGGGATTGAAACCTTGCAGCTCAAAGTCCTTCAATGATGGCTGAGACATATTCCAATTATCAATAATCCCTTTTAGGGATTGAAACGATTATATGGGCTTTCAAGGACAAGCAGTGTCTAATTCTAATTATCAATAATCCCTTTTAGGGATTGAAACAAATTGGTCTGTTGACATTGAAGTATCAGATTTTGATTCCAATTATCAATAATCCCTTTTAGGATTGAAACTGATATGTGGGTAGGCAAGCCAGCCAAAATAGAAGATATTCCAATTATCAATAATCCCTTTTAGGGATTGAAACGAAAACAGGATCAGCTATCACTGATGCTCCTAGAAATTCCAATTATCAATAATCCCTTTTAGGGATTGAAACTAACGGGTTAGAAGATAAGCCTCTTATAAATATCTGGAATTCCAATTATCAATAATCCCTTTTAGGGATTGAAACTAAGCAAAGCAATGAGCAAAACAGTGCAAGTGCGTTTTAAGTTTTAATTATTAATAATCCCTTTTAAGGATTGAAACAAGTTTCGTCTCAGGTAAAGCAAATTGAGCTAGGTTTTAATTATCAATAATCCCTTTTAGGGATTGAAACCCAGTTGATTTGCAGACTGCCAAGAACAATTCTAAAATTCTTAACGTTTTAATTATCAATAATCCCTTTTAGGGATTGAAACTTAGTCCTGCTGACCTGCGAAATTGGCTAACAAACCGTTTTAATTATCAATAATCCCTTTTAGGGATTGAAACTGCATTCAAAAAACACTTTGTTGAATGGCGTAAAGTTTTAATTATCAATAATCCCTATTGTTAGCAAGTTTAATTATCAATAATCCCTTTTAGGGATTGAAACCGTAACTTCTCAATAAGCATTGCAGTTTTTCTACTAAATTCCAATTATTAATAATTTTTTTATTAATTTAAACTCTATAACTGCTAAAACTTACCCACATACAACTAAAATTGCAAAATTGAGTTGAACTTCGTCCCTTCTGCACGGAGTTTTCTAAGGTAATTTTATTTGCTGTAATATTTCTCCTACATGAGCAACGCCCTCGGTGTTGTTTTGCGCTGAGTATAAATCTTGAGCTTTTTGCAGAGATGCGACTGCTTCCGGCAACTTACCTTGACTCCAAAAAGCAACCCCTAAATTTTGTCGAGAAGTAGGATCTTTAGGATTGATTTGAATTGCTTGATTAAATACTGCGATCGCTTCTGCCAACTTTCCTTGACTACCGAGCGCAATACCTAAATTGTTATAAGTTTCAAAATTCTGGGGATTAATTGCCAAAGCTCGCTTGAAGGCGGCAACTGCTTCTGCAAACTTGTTCTGACTACCGAGAGCAAGTCCTAGATTATTGTAGGCATTTTCAAAGCTAGGATAAATTTTAATCGCCTTGTTAAACGCTGCGATCGCCTGCGCTAATTTGCCCTGTTGAGCTAGCTCAACTCCCGAATTGTTATGCGCTTCTGCCTGCTTAATACTACTGATGGCAGAGTGGTTATTGTTCCCCAACACAGTAGGCAATGCTGGAAAAGAGAAACTCGGTTGAGCCAATCCAGTTATCAGCAAGAGCGTACTAGCCGTAAAACTAAGCCTTGTAAGGACGTGAGGCTTTTTCATGATCATCTTTGCCAAGTAACTACATATCGCTGCTGAGTTAGAATTTCATTCTTTTTTTCTGAGACAAGTTCTGTTTTTAGCAGCATTTCACCCCAGCTTAAGTAGAATCTGTTCTAAGCTTATCCTACTGCAACAATTTACAGTAACACTTTGTAAAAAAGCGTAGACGCTGCATCGGCTTATCGTCAGATATTGCTTAAAGATGGCATTACTCTGAACAATCACGATAGGATACAAAAGTTAACAACTCCTCACCCATTATGCCAGTCAAAGTTGGAGATACTGCACCAGATTTTACACTTTCTTCCCAGTCTGGAACACCTGTCAGCCTCAAAGATTTTCTCGGCAAAAAATGTGTCGTCGTCTATTTTTATCCCAAGGATGACACACCCGGATGCACTAAAGAATCCTGCGCCTTTCGTGATCAATATGAGGTTTTTAACTCTGCTGGAGCAGAAGTCATAGGCATTAGCGCTGACTCACCAGAATCCCATCAGCGATTTGCTACCAAGTACCAACTACCTTTTTCTCTCTTGAGCGATAATGGCAATCAAGTACGGAAGCTTTATGGCGTACCTTCAAGCTTTGGACTATTACCAGGGCGTGTCACGTATGTTATTGATCAGCAGGGAATTGTTCAAAATGTCTTCAACTCTCAGTTTAACTTTAAAGGACACATTGAAGAGTCACTCAAAATCATCCAACAATTAGAGGCAAAAAGTTAAGCAGGTAAGAGGCAAGAGGCGATCAAATATATTCTCCTCTACACCCCTACCCCAGCTTATACCTTACTGGAGCGAGGTTTTTCTGCCTCTGTAATGTTATCAGCAGTTTTCCCGTTTTTACTGTTACTGTGGCTATTACCGTTGCGGGGTTGAATTACGCCAAAGCCGCCGTGATTGCGCTCGTAAACTACATTAATTTCTCCTGTTTCGGCATTGCGGAACATATAAAAGTCATGATCCACCAGTTGCAACTGCTCTAAGGCTGCTTCAATTGTCATTGGTGGCATGGCAAAATACTTGGTGCGGACAACTTCGCTGGGTAGTTCTGGAGTGCGATCGCCAATTAAATCCGCTACCACTGGTTGTCCTTCTACGGGAATTAATTTGGGCTGGCTATGAGTTTTCTGATCTTGACGTTTTTCTTTGTACTTACGTAATTGCCGAGCAATTTTATCAGCTACCAAATCTATGCTGGCATATAAGCTTTCGCTACTTTCTTCAGCGCGGATCACGCTTCCGTTGGCGTAAATTGTCACTTCAGCCGCTTGCTTAGTATTTATTCTGGGATTGCGGGCTACTGACAAATGCACGTCTACTTCAGTTGTCAAATTCTGAAAGTGATTCACTGCCTTTTCAATCTTCTGATGCACATACTCACGAATAGCATCAGTGATCTCAATATTTTTGCCGTGAATAACAAGCTTCATATTCAATTCTCCCGTTGGATTATGATCCACTGTTTTAGGTGAAACGGAAAGCGCGGGTTAAATTACTGCTTTCCCAAAAATGTCTTCAATATAGCTCTGCGATCGCAAAGTTTTAGTTGTGCCTTTAGCACTTAAAATTTAACTTTTGTTTGCTCAACTGCTACCACACAAACTTTTAATTACACCCATACCTGTGAGAATTTTGCAGATTTTGTCTTCATTGTGAAAAGAGCTTTCTGTATTTGCTTCCATCAAGTATTTAGCGATGCAGGTGTGATTAGGAGTTTTTTCTTATGTGTTCAACTAGCTGTGCAGATGCTCGTATTTCACATTGAAACTCCTAAATTCCGAGTGTGTGGTTAAGTTAGAAGAAGCTTCCTCCCTACCAATTTGAGGTTATTACATTCAACCCTAACACTTTGTATTTTGGAAAACAAAAACGTTTGAGTTCTCTTTAAGAACCTTTGCATCTTGTGACATTTCTTGATTTCTATCTTAAAAACTGAAATAAAACTTGCCTAAACTACCCTTGATTTTTGCCATGATTGCGAGTAAGCAAACATTCTCCGACTTAACTCAGCCGCAACAACGTCGCCTCTTGCTATATAACCAAGGACTCGTATCTTATCAATCTGCTTTAGATTGGCAGCGAGTACTTTTGCAAGAGCGTGTCAAAAATCCTAGTCTAGATGATGTCTTAATTTTGCTAGAGCATTCGCCCGTCTATACACTTGGACAAGGAGCGAGTCTAGAATTTCTCAAATTTGATATTGACAAAACTACATTTAATGTGCATAGAGTAGAGCGAGGCGGCGAGGTAACGTATCATTGCCCTGGTCAATTGGTTGGCTATCCAATTTTAAATCTGCAATATTACTTCAAAGACTTGCACTGGTATTTGCGGCAACTCGAAGAAGTGTTAATCAGGGTTTTGGCGGTTTATGGGTTAAAAGGCGATCGCTTACCAGGGCTAACTGGGGTGTGGCTAGAAGGGCGAAAAGTTGCCGCTATTGGAATCAAGGTTAGTCGTTGGATTACGATGCACGGCTTCGCCTTGAATGTGTGTCCCGATTTGACAGGCTTTGAACAAATTGTACCTTGTGGAATTTCTGATAAAACCGTTGGCAGTTTAGCTCAGTGGATTCCAGAAATTAATATAGACGACGTTCGTTCTAAAGTAGCTTTAGCCTTTGCCTCTGTGTTCGACGTTGATTTAGTAGAATGATTTTTACAGTCATTTTCTAGAAGTTTCATGGAAACTAGAAGTATCAAAGAAGAAGCTCGACGTTTGATTGACAAGTTGCCAGAAGCTTCAACTTGGGATGACTTAATGGATGAAATATATGTTAGGCAAGTTATTGAAGCTGGGCTTACTGACAGTAAAGCGGGTAAAGTTATTTCTGTTGATCAGGTACGTGCAAAGTTCGGATTAAGGAAGTGAAAGTTTTTTGGACGGATACAGCAGTACAGCACCTATCAGCAATTTACACTTACATAGCTCAAAATTCTCCTGGATATGCTCAAAGGCTGATTGACAGACTTACCAAACGTTCTGAACAAATTGCCAAGTTTCCCTTATCAGCTAGAACTGTGCCAGAGTTTGAGACTAAGCAAATTCGTGAAGTAATTGAAGGTTCTTACCGCATTATTTACGCTCATTAAACCTGATCAAATAGACATCCTTGCAGTTATACACGGTTCGCAGCAAATTCAACTACTTGAAGGATAAGAAAATTAATTTAAAAAGGAGTGCGATCGCTTTTTTTGCCTAATACTTACAAATCTCTAGCATTCAAGCGACGGAGGAATGTTTGCAGGCGATCGCTTTGCGGATGCGTGAGAACTTCACGCGCTGAACCTTGTTCTACTACTTGCCCTTGATCCATAAACATTACCCGATGGGCTACTTCACGGGCAAACTGCATTTCATGGGTGACAACTACCATCGTCATCCCGTCGTCGGCTGCTAGCTGCTGCATTACCGCCAAGACTTCGCCTACGAGTTCGGGATCTAAAGCGCTGGTTGGTTCATCAAATAGCATAATCTGGGGATTCATACATAAACTACGGGCGATCGCTACTCGTTGTTTTTGTCCTCCAGAAAGTTGTTCTGGATAAGCAGAAGCTTTATCAAACACGCCGACTTTTTCGAGATAAAAACCCGCTAGGAGCGCACCTTCTTTACGAGTTTTGCCCAACACTTTACACTGAGCAAGTGTGAGGTTTTCCAACACACTCAGATGCGGAAACAGATTAAACTGCTGGAAAACCATGCCTACTTGTGTCCGTAGTTCCCGCAGTTGTTTATAGTTAAGGGTTTGCTTTGATAAGTTGATATTATTAACTACCAAACGCCCACCATCAATTGCTTCTAAGCGGTTGAAGCAGCGCAACAGGGTACTTTTGCCACACCCTGAAGAACCAATAACTGCAACTACTTCTCCTCTATTAATTTCACCACTGATTCCTTTTAGTACCTTGAGAGAACCAAAGTTTTTTTCAATATTTTCAAAAGTGATCGCAGGGGTAGAAGTGTCCATAAGTAGCTAAAAGTCAAAACTCAACAATAATAAAATTTAGTGTCAGCTTCGTCTGAAGGCTGTTTCCTGTAAGCTTGGTTAGATGTAGGACAGCTTATTTTATTCCAATCAAGGAGTTTTGCTTGGGCTGCATTACAGTTGATTGTAGTCTGGTGTACATCTAGGTGAGTTATAGAAATTTTAGCGTCTTTGATAAATCGCCCAGACTTTGAAAGGGAAGATGAGAGAACGAATATGGCTAGATTAACTGTTATCCGTTGGCTGCGTCTTAGTCTTGTACTGAGTTTAAGCTGTCTGCTTTTACTAGCGGGTTGTAGTTTCAATTCTGTCTCTAGCGGTGCTGGTAAAACGCTTACAGTTGCAGCAGAAGCGACATATCCGCCTTTCGAGTTTCAAACAGATCAGGGCGAGTTGGTGGGTTTTGACATTGACTTGATTAAGGCGATTGGTGCTGCTTCAGGCTTCCAAGTCAAGTTTCAACAGATGCCTTTTGCGGGGATGATTCCCGCTTTACAAGCGCAAACTGTAGATGCGGCAGTTGCGGCGATGACAATTACAGCAGAACGAGCGAAGACTATTTCGTTTTCTAGACCTTATTTTAAATCAGGACTAGCTATAGCTACTCGTACAGAAAATCAAAATATTTCTAACTTAGACAGTCTTAAAAATAAAAATATTGCCGTTCAAATTGGTACAACGGGCGCTAAACAAGCCTCTAGTATTCCTGGGGCTAAAATTCGCTCTTTTGATGATGCCCCTACAGCTTTACAAGAATTAATTAATGGCAATGTAGATGCCATTGTTCACGATCAGCCTGTAATTTTATATGCAATTAAAACAGGCAATGTCCAGGGAATCAAAGTTGTTAGTAATTTATTAACAGAAGAGTATTTTGGTATTCCCACACCCAAAGGTTCGCCAAACTTACCATTGATTAATCAAGGGTTGGCAACAATCCTAAACAACGGTACTTACACCCAAATTTATCAAAAATGGTTTAATGCCCAACCGCCACAATTACCAGAAAAATCCCCAATTGAAAACCAAACTACATCTAGTGGATTTCCGTTATTTAATTCACTGAACACAATTTTAAAATCTCTGCCTTTGCTGTTAAGTGGGGCTTTAGTAACACTGCAACTAACAGCATTTTCCGTCGTACTAGGCATGATTGGAGGTTCACTCATTGGCATTGTTCGCCTTTCTCGTGCTTTACCTCTACGCTGGGCTGCTAGAGCGTATATAGACTTTTTCCGGGGAACACCTTTATTAGTGCAGATTTTCATGATTTATTTCGGATTACCTGCACTTTTCCAAGAATTAGGTTTTCCTTTTAACCTAAATCGTCTGACAGCAGCAGTAATCGCATTAAGTCTTAATAGCGCCGCCTACATTGCTGAAATTGTCCGTGCAGGGATTGAATCAATAGATTCAGGACAATCTGAAGCTGCCCAATCACTAGGCTTAAGTTCAGTAGCAACAATGCGCTATGTTATTTTCCCACAAGCATTGCGACGAATGCTGCCACCTTTGGGTAATGAGTTTATTAGCCTGCTGAAAGATACCAGTTTAGTTGCTGTAATTGGCTTTGAAGAGTTGTTCCGTGAAGCACAATTAATTGTTGCTGAAAACTATCGGGCGTTTGAACTTTACTTTGCTGTTGCTGTAATCTACTTATGCCTAACTCTACTTTCTTCACAAGTGTTTAGTCGCTTAGAACAGTGGTTCAATCCTATCAAACGCAAACGTAAATCTTATTAGTATTGTTCTTTTTTAATACTCATGCTATTAAAAATCAGCAATTTTTTTGTAGCCCTTGCACTTTATTCTTATTTATGGAATAATCTATTTTATAATCGAGACACTGACTCAAATTTTAAAAAACCACAGGTTTCTATTATCTAATAATACCATTATCTAAGTCAAAGAGAACTAATTTTTATTAATTAAGATTTTTAATTACTTAGACTTGCATTTGACGGTTGATTATGAGATAATTTACTGGATAATGGAAATATTGACTTAAATTTTAAAAAAGCACAGATTCCTATTATCTAATAATATCATTAATTGACGCAAGCGTATAGTGCAAGAAACCTAAAATTCGCACCGCTTGGCAATTAAAAAGTAATTTTAAAGCAACTATTAAATACAAGCTTAGGTCTACTTATTGCGCTTGCGATACTCCCAAGGCTGGAGAAATTTAGGATAACTCCACACACCTCGCTGTTGTTGTTTAGCTTCAGCTTCTGCTTGCTCGACGATCGCAGCACTGGGACAATCTTTTAGATAAGGGCGGTAAACCAGCGCCAGTCCCTCACGTACCAACACTTCTTGAATCAAAGTACCATCGCTCAGGCGTACCTCACTAACTTTACGACCATAGCGATCGCTATCAGTAATGATTAAATTCACGCGCTCGCCTCCTTGCTTAACTAGCTGCTGAACGCGATTTTGAGCTTGCATACCCCACTGAAACTGAGCGCGCACAACTGCTCTTTTACTTGCTCTTTCCTTAGCCGTATGCGGCACTTCCGGCGCATCAACACAAGCGAAGCGCACTTTAATATCTGTCCCTTGGGGATCGCTTACCGTCAAGGTGTCGCCGTCACTAACTCGTTTTACCGTGTATTGAGCAGGTCTAAATATTTGACAGCCAATCAAACCAAAAATGAGTACGGCTGTAGTAAGGCAGATCAGCGATCGCTTAATTATCACACCACTGCAACTCCTTGAGTATTAGCACCATAAATCTATTCCGCACTCTACCAGATAATTCAGCAGCCATCATCCAAAATAAAAGTCTAGGATTAAGTTGTGTAAACTTCTCACACACTGCACAATGAACTTTTTTACTCACGTTCTGCATTTAGTCGGCTCAAGTGCTGTGGCATACTTCACCGCCACTCAAATCCGCGATCCCCTCACGCGCCCTAATATCCTTGCTGGCTTCCAGCTAGCAGAATCTGGTTCTGTTCCTTTTTTGTCAGCACTCAGTCAACGCGCAGCCGCAGAAGGCGATACTTGGCTTGCCGAGAAACTCGCAAAACACGCAGCAGATGAAAATCGGCATGGTCAAATCTTTGCTCACGCCCTCAAACAGCTGAACAAACAAGTAATTGACTTCAAGAGTCTGCCCAAACCTAAAAAGGACGATAAGCCAGATGAACGGCAGCGTAGCCCTTTCTTTGACGCTTACTTCGAGGGCTATTCGCCAGAGCAACTTAAACCTGATGCCATTGACTGGACTATGTTTATGGCTAGCACCTATATTTTGGAGCTAGATGCCAGCAAAGACTTTGCGCGGATGGCGAACGTACTACCAGAGGATGAGCCAACCAGCCGCAACCTCAAAAAAGGAATGTTGAGCATCGCTAGTGATGAAACGGGTCATGCTGGCTATCTTTATGAAGCAATGACCCGGCGTATGTCTGCTACCGAAGTGCAGAAACTCGTTGATGAGTGGCGCACCCGAAAGGTAAACGCAATGCTGGCAATGGTTGGAGGTCTAATGCAGCGTAGTGGCAAACCGCCCTCGCTAGTGCAGGATGGTGTTCCAGCCGAAATGTCTGAGGAAGGTACACAAACCCCTGAGCCTGATTTAGTTGCTGCCTAGACTCCTAGATCCTAAATTTAGTTTAGGAAGGTGAGAAAACTTGCGGTTGGCTTTCTGTTGGGGATTGCTGCTGGCTCTGTGTTGGTTCAACTTGTTGAAACAGAGTTGGTGGTGCTGCCTCGCGGAAAGCCCCGCAATAATGCATTGTCATTACTGCTTTAAAAGCCCAGTGGTTTGGTGATACATCGCTAAAGGGCAATGGTAATGTTTCTGCCTGGTTTTGGATACAGGCATTAGCAACTTGATCGCGTGTTGGTTGAGTTTGAATACTAGGTGCTGATGGCGATACTGCTCCTGGTTCTTGAGCTTTGACAGGCGCAATTAAGTTAAAAGTCGATAATAGAACAGCTGTTGCTAAAATTTGGAGTTTCATAGTTCCACAGTTACGTTTTTTTCTCTATTTTAACTTTTATTAAAGGAAGTAATAATTGGAATCCTACTTTATGCAACAGATAAAGAGACTGCTACTAATTCACAAACGGGAATTTTAATAAGTATTTCAACTAGAGAAAAATGCGGATTAAATTATTAATTTTTTATTCGCATGAGGCTTTTTAACTCTCTCCACACGGGGAAAACACCAGAACTTGACTGTGGATAAGTGAGTATTCCTTGACTGGGGCTAAATAATAGCGCCAATGTAAAAAAACCTGACGTGACTAATACAATGGCTGGACCAGATGGTAAATTAAAAAAGTAGCTAATGTACATACCGCTAATGCTAGCTACAATACCAATCGCTGCCCCTAAAATCATCATTTGGTTAAGTCGCTTTACGAGTAAATATGCCGTTGCCCCTGGCGTGATCAATAAAGCTAAAACTAGAATTACACCGACTGCCGTAAGACTAGCCACAATCGTTAGCGCAATCAATACCATCAAACCAAAGTTAAGCAGATTTACTGGTAATCCCGCAGCCTGAGCGCCTAATGGATCAAAGGTGTAAAATAGCAGTTCTTTATACAACAGCACAACTACAGTTACAACAACAATTGAAATAATTGCTGTGTTTCGGACTTCTTCAGCAGTGACACCGAGAATGTTGCCGAATAGAAAGTGATTAAGGTCAATTTTATTGTCTTTTTGAATAATTGTAATTAAGGTAATACCTAAGGCAAAAAAGGCAGAAAAAACAATACCCATTGCCGCATCTTCTTTAATTGGCGATCGCGTCCGAATGAAAGTAATTACAACTGTACTGAGAACGCCAGCAATAAACGCACCGACAAAAATATCTGCCCCGATCATAAATGCGATCGCAAGTCCCGGCAATACAGAATGACTGATCGCATCTCCCAGTAAAGCCAATCGCTGCACCATCAAATAGCTACCAACGATCGCACATACAATACCTACTAAAACTGCAATTACTAAGGATCGCTGCATAAAACTGTATTGCAACGGTTCAATCAAGGCTTGTAGCATTAGGCAGCTTCTCCCTCAAAGAAGACTACCTGTCCTCGATATGCACGATTCATGTTTTCTGGCTTCAAGACCGAGGCGCGAGAACCACTGGCAATTAACTCGGTATTTAGCAAAATTAAGTCATTAAAGTGGGTAATCGCTTTGCCGAGATCGTGGTTAACGACTAATACAATTTTGCCAGCGTTTGCTAGTTCGTGAAAAATATCAAAAATTACAGCTTCGGTTTTTTTATCAATTCCAGCCAGAGGTTCATCAAAGCAAAAAATCTCGGCTTCTTCGGCTAAAGCACGAGCGATAAATACTCGCTGTTGTTGTCCTCCTGACAATTGCCCAATCGAGCGATCGCGATAATCGCTCATTCCCACCCGCTCTAGTGCAGCAGCAGCCATTTGACGACTTACACTGGAAAAGCGGCGAAACCAGCCTGACTTTCTCACTCTTCCCATTAGCACTACATCCCACACCGTTGCTGGGTAACTCCAATCAATTTGCGATCGCTGTGGCACATAGGCAACTTTATCAAGTTGGTTCATTAGCGGTTTGCCTTGATATAAAACAATGCCATTCGTCACAGGAGTTAGCCCCAGCATTGCTTTAATTAAAGTGCTTTTGCCAGCACCGTTGGGGCCAATAATGCCTGTTATCCCGCCCGATCGCATAACTAAATTTACATCCTCTAGGGCGACTACATTGCGATACTGTACTTCCAGATGACTAACTGTAATTGCCGTGTTGGAGTCCATAGAATTTTTCTTTAACACTTAAGCGGGTTGATCTGTATTAGCGGCGAAGGATACGGTATTCTTCCTCACCTTTAATCTCTAGGGTAAGGATTATTGTTCTAAAAATGAAAGAAATATGAAAACAGTATAAGCTCAAAAATGAGAACAATATGAAAACAAATGTATCAAGCGTATGAAAGCGATCGCTCCGTCGCAAGGCAGAAACTACAACTTACAAGCGGTAGTTGGAATATTACTCGGATTGTGGCTAAGTGCGTGTAGCACCCTAGACAATAGTGCTAATTCTGGAGTTGATACCAAACCAAACGTAGTTTCAACCAGTACGGTAATTAATGATTGGACAGTACAGATAGCCGGGGATGAAATTGAACTAACAGGAATTTTGCAACCAGGAGCAGATCCGCACGTTTACGAACCAGTGCCAAAAGATAGTATTGCCTTCGAGAAAGCAGATTTAATCTTGTACAACGGCTATAACCTAGAACCAGGGCTGATTAAGCTGATGAACGCTGCTGGAATTAAGGCGCGGAAAGTGCCTGTGGGGGAAGTGGTGAAGCCTTTGCAGTTAGATAAAGCAGGGGAAATAGTACCAGATCCGCACGTTTGGGGCGATGTGGAAAATGCGATCGCAATGGTAAATGCGATTCGAGATGCCTTAATTGAATTATCGCCAGCAGACACCGAGGAATTTACACAAAATGCAGCCAAATTCAACCAACAATTAAAGCAGCTAGACACTTGGACTGCTCAACAGATTCAAACTATTCCGGCGGACAAGCGCAAACTTGTGACTACACACGACGCATTTCAATATTATGCTAACGCTTATGGACTGGACGTTTTTGGAACTTTAATTGGCATTAGCACCGAAGAGCAACCAAGCGCTCAAACAGTGAAAAAACTGTCGGATTCAATCAAATCAACTAAAGTTCCAGCGATTTTTGCAGAAACTACGATTAATCCCGCACTAATTAAAACAGTGGCTGGGGAATCAGGGGCAAAGTTAGCACCGCGATCGCTTTATTCCGACTCAATCGGCGCACCTGGTAGTGACGGAGATTCTTACATCAAAATGGTAGTTTCCAATACGCGCACAATAGTCGAAGCACTGGGCGGAAAGTACACGCCCTTTCAACCATCTGGTACTTAATGCCTAAAGCTAGCGAGGTTCGCGCTCAAGCTTACGATTAACCAACCGCACTTGATTTTGCTTAACTACTACTGGTAGCAGTGCTAAAGAGCGTTTAGCAGGGCCACGAACTACCTGCCCTTGAGAATCATATTGTGAGCCATGACAAGGGCAATTAAACTTATTACTTTCGGCATCCCAATTAACTGTACATCCGAAGTGAGTACAGATAGAACTAATGGCATATTGAGCAATTTCAGGCCCTTCGTTAATCACGAGGTAAGTAACTTTCGGGCGTGTCAATCCCCTGACAGGAATCCGATCTCCTAGAGTTGCACTAGCTAGGAGTTTATTAACTTGAATGAGTTGTTCATTTTCATCTGTTGCGCTTACGCCTGGTAGATAATTCTCACAGCGCGAATTTAAGGGGTACGAAGAGCAGAAATTTTCTAGGTTTTCCTGACTTTGGCTACGTTGGGGAAATAGGTATCCTATGCCAGTGGAAGCGATCGCACCGCCAACCATATACTTGCAAAAATCCCGACGCTTTTTTAGGCTAGTCCAGCTTTTGTGATGATTTAAATTTTCAGACATAACTTGATTCTAAATCCAATTAACTTTTTGATACAGGTAACAATAGGCTTTTGGAATAAAGCACTAACTCGTGAATATCTTTGATGTTAATACTATGCTAAAGCTTACTGATAAGAATTTCTTGGATTAGGAGTGCGATCGCTCTACTCTGACTCTATCAGCGCATCTAATAGTAATTGAGCTTTCTACATCAAGATAGTAATTTTTAACCTGCGTACACACTATTTTAGCCAGATGCCAAATCCAACAATTGAAGGATAGCATTGTGCAGATGCACTTGAACGCCCCTAGCTAGGAGTTGGATGAAATGAAAGCAGATAGTCTCAAAATATCAACTGTTTTTAGTGGTGGTGGAGATATTCATTATGTCTTGCCCCACTTTCAACGCGAATATAGTTGGGGAAAAAGTAACTGGGAAACGCTGCTCAATGATGCACTTGCCATTTATGAAGAATATCAACCAGAAAAAGAGCCAGAGCATTTTCTAGGTTCATTAGTTGTTATCAATGACGGAACAATTAATGGTGTAATTCCTGCTTTTAAAGTTGTAGATGGTCAGCAGCGTTTGACAACTATTTCGCTTTTATTTTGTGCATTACGTGACATTGTACAAGAGACTCATCCAGGTCTGGCAAGAAGAATTCAACGAATGCTCGTTAATGCTGATGAGGATGGAAACGTACATTTTAAGCTCTTACCAACTACTAAATATGGCGATCGCGATTTATACACCAAAGTTATTTTAGGAGAAGTTATCACTACTACTGAATCTAATATACCTAGCGCCCATGCTTATTCTAGTAAAGAGCTAAAACGAAAAATTGATATTTCTGAGGTAATACCTGAGCAATTTTTCATTGTATTGTCCAACTGTTTTCAAGTTGTATTTATCAATCTTAGCCATGATGAGAGTCCTTATAAAATATTTGAAAGTTTGAATGCTAAAGGTAAAAGCTTATCGCAGGCAGATTTAGTACGTAATTACATTGCGATGAAGCTACCCGTAGCACAACAAGCAAGTGTCTTTACAACTCAATGGGAAAAGATTGAAAATTTACTTCAGGAAAAACGTACAGTTGGCAAGTCACGTCTTGGTGAATTAACAGCTTTTATTCGCCATTACTTGGCTATGTGTTCGAGGGTGCTTTGCAGTGAAGAACATATATATGCTCGTTTTCGCGATCGCCTTGAGAAAGAGTTTACTACTCAGGCATTTATTGAAGAAATAGCGAATTTGCGTCGTTTTGCTGAGTATTAAGACAAGTTGCTGCGACCAGAAAATGAGCAAAACAAGGATATCAAAGAAGCTCTTAAACGCCTCAATACATTAGATATTCAAACAACTTATCCTTTCTTACTTATGGCTTACGATGCTTATGAATCTAAACAAATAAGTTTTGATGATTTACTACATTTATTTAAGGTATTAGAAAACTACATAGTGCGACGTTTTGTTTGCAGTGAGCCTACTAATTACTTAAATAAGATATTTCCAACTTTTTGGCATGACATTACTACTGAAATGACCAATGAGCTACCTTTTAAGGAAGCGCTGACAAAAGTTTTATTGACTAAAGGTTATCCACCAGACCGCAGCATTAAACAAGCTATTCAAACAGCTAAATTATATGGTAATCCTAGTAGGCAAAAACTATGTTTAATTTTAGAAACGATTAATCGTCATATTTCAAAAGGTACAGGTGGATTTGGTGTTCTTGATAATGAGCCAACTATTGAGCATATATTACCGCAAACACCTAGTGAAGATTGGAAAACTTTACTAGGAGACAAACTAGAACAAACATATCAAAGTTATTTACATACTCTTGGAAATTTAACTTTAGTTACCCAAGAGTGGAACTCAGCTCTTTCTAATGCACCATTTTTAACAAAAAAGGAGATTTTAGCGAATCATGCTTTAAAGCTCAACAATGAATATTTTTCTCAAAATATTGAGCAATGGAATGAAGAGTCTATTATAGAACGTGCTAATTTTCTAACCGAAAAGTTTTTAGAGATTTGGTCTGCTATTGGAGAACCTCCACTAATAGACACCAAATCATATGGAATACCAAAGGTAGTTACAATTTGTGGCGAAACAATTGTTGTACCAGACAAAACATGGCTGCAATTAATGAAATTAACAACGGAGTGGGTAATAAAAAATCGTCCACAATATTTTGAAAAAGCACGACAGATATTAGGAACTTATTTATACGATAATATTGAGGGTAAAAGGTATCCTAAACACTGGTATCAATTATCAAATGGTATTTGGGTTCTTCAAAATAATTCGGCAAAAGGTCACGTAAGTTTTTGTCGTCGTCTTTTAACAGCAGTGGGTATCTCTGAATCAGATTGGAGTATAGAAGAAGTTGGTTCCACACCTCCAACAATACCTGTTGATACATAAATGCCAATAACCGTAGATAAAGATGATGACAGCCACTGCTTGCAACAAATTAGAACCTATGCGTAGATAAAACGCGCGATTGGATCGCACTTTCCCCACTCCAAGACCGTTAAATCACTACCCAAACCAACTAAAATTAAACTTGTCTTAATCTGATCAAACTTAAAAATAGATTACTGGGAACAGAAATCATGGCGGCAGACTATTCCGATGATATTGCTCCCTTAATTGATCACACTCTGCTGATCCCTACTGCAACCCCAGAACAAGTTGAACAGTGGTGTAACGAAGCGGATAGATTTCAGTTTGCAGCTGTTTGTGTCTATCCTGCATACGTGCGACAAGCGGCTGAACTCTTGCGCGGAAAAGATCCTAAAGTCTGTACTGTAATTGGATTTCCAAGCGGTGCAACAACATCAGCAACTAAGTTGTACGAAGCTCAAGAAGCGGTAGAAAATGGAGCAACGGAGCTAGATGTTGTAATCAATTTAAGCTGGCTGAAAGCTGGCAAAACCGAGGAACTGCACCGAGAAATTGCGGAAATTTGCGAGGAAACCGGAAAGACAGTAAAGGCAATTTTGGAAACTAACCTGCTGACGGATGCAGAAAAACGACTCGCAGCTGAAATATGTATGGAAGCGGGAGTAGCGTTTTTGAAAACCAGTACAGGCTGGAATGGGGGTGCAACAGTGGCAGATGTGCAACTTTTAAAAGAAGTGACAAAGGAACGAGTAGGTATTAAAGCATCGGGAGGGATTCACACTGTTGACCATGCACTAGATTTAGTTATGGCGGGTGCAACTAGGTTAGGAACGTCTCGCGGTGTCGATTTGATCCGTCAACGCGATACCCTGGATAAAGAAGCAAGACGCTAACACAAACAGCTCTTAGCTTTTAGTTCCTAGCCCCTAATATATGAGTCGAACTTATAAAGCCACTGGAATTAATCTTAAAAGTATGCCACTGGGCGAGTCAGATCGGCTGCTAACGATTTTGACACCAGAATTTGGTTTGATTCGCGTCGTAGCACCAGGGGCGCGTAAACAAAACTCCAAACTGGGCGGTAGAAGTGGCTTATTTGTAGTTAATGAATTATTGCTTGCTAAAGGGCGATCGCTTGATAAAATTACTCAAGCCGAAACCCTCGAATCTTATCCCGGTCTTAGTCAACACTTGGGCAAACTAGCAGCTAGTCAGTACCTAGCAGAAATGGTACTTTGTCAAGCTTTAAGCGAACAACCCCAAGCAGAACTATTTTGCTTATTAAATGAACATCTTAGCCGCTTAGAGCAGTTGCCTAGCACTCCTGCTTCTTTAGTATTATCTCATTTAACCCATGCTATCTTTCACTTATTAGCCTTGGCAGGAATAACACCTCAAGTTCAAGTTTGTTGCCTAACACAGCGATCGCTAACGCCAGATTTTACTGCTCCCAATTGGCGGGTAGGATTTAGTGTGCCAGCAGGTGGAACGGTTAGCTTGCCTGCCTTGGAACGCTTACAAGCAGAAGGAAACAAACGCCTACAATCACCTACCTTAGCCAAGCAATCAGTTAATTATGCTATTTCATCTGGTATCGCGGCGCAAAACACAAATTCCTCTAAAGCAGGAAGCGTAGCTGAGGCAACAAGTACGGGCTACCAAACGGTTGTTCATCGCCAAGAAACACCCGTTATGAACACTTATATTAATGCAACAGAACTAGCTCTACTCCAACAGCTAGCAGGAGCAGAACTAAATCAATTAAATACATCATTACTAGATAAGTCTGTTTCCCCAGATACAAGCTGGCAATTTGTTGAGCAAATTTTACGTCAATATACCCAATATCACTTGGGTCGTCCAATTCGCTCTGCTGCCTTACTCGATAGTTATTTTGCTTCCTTGCCGAATTCTTCGCATAAAGATGATGCAACCGTCTGATTTGGATACAGAAATGTTTACACCGTCCTCTAATCGGACAAGTCCGCACAACAATGAGGCGGCACAAGGTTCCCATCCCTACTTGCCTGTTTCTAAGTCTACAGCCAGTAAAACTTCTGCAATAGAGACATTCCGGCAGAACCTTAATGGTGAGCAAGAGGAAGCTTCTTTAGCCGATGCTGCGTTAGCCCATGGCGGGGGCTTGTCCCCTATCGCTAGCGAAAAACCTGAAAGTAATAATGGCGTGGAAGAAAGCAATACCCCAATAGTAGAACAACTAAACGAAATAGCAGACGCTACACCACTAACACCCCATCAAAGCGAGGATATTAAAGCGGAATCGGGGGGAAGCGGTTTTGGCAATCAGTCGAATATTGTTACTGATGATGGTGAGGAAGCTAAAGAAATTGGCTTTTTGCCTGTCTTAAGAAATCGCAATTTCCTAGCTTTGTGGAGTGGTCAAGTTTTCTCGCAGCTAGCAGACAAGGTATATCTGGTGTTGATGATTGCGATCATCTCTAGTCGCTTTCAAACGGGCAACCAAAGTATTAGCGGCTGGGTATCGGCAATTATGATGGCTTTTACAATACCAGCCGTTTTGTTTGGTTCTGTTGCAGGCGTGTTTGTAGATCGGTGGTCTAAAAAGGCAGTTTTAGTAGCAACAAATGTCCTACGTGGCGGCTTAGTTTTGGCAATTCCCGTTTTGCTGTGGCTAACTCAGGATTGGCAACCTCTAGGGGGATTACCAGTAGGTTTTGGTATTCTACTTGGACTTTCTTTCTTGATTTCCACACTCACACAGTTTTTTGCACCAGCCGAACAAGCAACAATTCCTCTAGTAGTCGAAAATCGTCATTTGCTATCGGCTAACTCGCTGTACACAACTACGATGATGGCTTTGGTTGTCGTGGGATTTGCGGTAGGTGAACCACTGCTGGCGATCGCAGATACCGTGACAAATCAGTTGGGAATTGCCAATGGACTTGGCAAAGAATTAGTTGTAGGTGGCAGTTATGCGATCGCTGGAGGACTGCTGTTACTGCTTAAAACTGGTGAAAAACACCCAGATCCCACACAAGAAGTACCCCACGTTTTCCAAGACTTGCGCGATGGATTGCAATATTTAGGCAAAAATCATCGTATCCGCAATGCCTTGGTTCAACTCGTAATTTTATTTTCCGTTTTTGCTGCTTTGGCAGTTCTGGCGGTGCGAATGGCGGAAGTGATTCCAGGGATGAAATCTTCCCAATTTGGCTTTTTACTTGCATCTGGAGGTGTGGGGATCGCTCTCGGTGCAACGCTTCTAGGAAATTTTGGTCAGCGTTTTTCTCATACTGTTCTAAGTCTCTATGGTTCGGCGGGAATTGCAGCTTCGCTAATTGGTCTATCCGTGTTTACCAAACAATTGTGGCTTGTACTGCTATTAATCGCCCTTTTAGGCAGCTTCGCCTCTCTAGTAGCTATTCCCATGCAGACAACTATCCAAAAAGAAACCCCGCCGGAAATGCGCGGTAAAGTTTTTGGTCTTCAAAATAACGTGATTAACATTGCCCTAACTTTGCCTCTAGCTTTAGCAGGCTTCGCAGAAACTCTCATTGGTTTACAAGCAGTTTTTCTGAGTTTAGCGGCGATCGCGATCGCAGGAGGTGTCTTAACCTGGTATATTTGCCGTACAGAGACACAAACTGTTAACTAACACTCTAAAAAGATGTTCATAGGCGAGGGGAAACCTCTGCCTCCTTCCTCCTGCTGTCTCTCACCTAAATCAGAAAATCGAGTTTCACCCTGAATGCGTATTGCCTGGATTGGAAAAAAATCACCGTTTTGTGGCAATGTTACTTATAGCCGAGAAGTCACGAATGCTTTATTAGACCGAGGACATCAGGTTAGCTTCCTCCACTTCGCCCAACAAGAAGTTGATCCGGCTAACTGGCCAGACTGCCTAGAAGTTTCCCTACCGTTTATTTACAAGTCTCAGGTTTATACAATCCCTACGTTGAGAGCAACTAAAGTATTAACCCAGTCACTACGGCGACTCAAGCCAGATTTGGTTCATGCTTCCCTAACTTTGTCTCCTCTCGACTTCCTGCTACCAGAAATCTGTGCTGAGTTGAATTTGCCCTTGATTGCAACTTTCCACACGCCTTTTGCTGGTAAAGGAGCAAAACTGAAATCGGGGACACAACTTTTGGCGTATCAACTCTACGCACCTTTTTTAGTTAATTACGATCGCGTGATTGTTTTTTCTCAAGTTCAACGCGACTTGTTAGAACGACTAGGTTTACTAGCAGAAAACGTTGCCGTAATTCCTAACGGGGTAGATGGACAAAAGTATTCTCCCGGCCCTTCGCAGTTAAAAAAGGAATTTGAAGCCCAGCGCCTATTTGTGTATCAGGGGCGGCTGGCAACAGAAAAGAACGTAGAGGCACTTCTACGAGCCTGGAAGCAGGCAGAAATGAAATCAGATAGCAAGCTGCTCATTGTTGGCGATGGCCCACTTACATCCTCTTTAAAGCCGTTTTATGGCTCCGAGTACGGCATCGAATGGCTAGGATTTGTTGCGGATGAAAATCGCCGCATTGAAATTCTCCGAGGAGCAGACGTTTTTATTCTGCCTTCTCTAGTGGAAGGACTGTCGATATCTCTATTAGAAGCAATGGCTTGTGGTCTGGCGTGTCTCGCAACGGACGCAGGAGCAGATGCTGAAGTCTTAGAAGGCGGAGCAGGTGTGGTTCTCAGTACGCAACGAGTAATGGCAGAATTGCGAACTTTACTGCCGCTTTGCCAAGACCATCCTGAGTTAACAACCCTATTAGGGCAAAAAGCAAGACAACGGGTGTTAGAGCGTTATACACTCAAGGACAATATCACGCAGCTAGAACAACTCTATAGCCAAGTTTTAGCGCAACAGCGCCATAAAACGGGTTTAACTTATTTAAATTCCAAAACTTAAAATCATTAGATCTCTTGCAAAAGGTACTTTTACAAGCTCAGGGGCGCTCCTAGAAAGGCTTTGGGGAATTCCTTTAACCTTGTGTCCCCTGCTCCCCTGCTAAGAATGCTCCCCCGCTCCCCTTGTCCCGACTAAGGCCACGAAGTCTATTGCACTGGCCACCCCAAGCGCGTTGGTTGTTCATAAACTCGCTTGAGGGTATTGATGTCTCTAGGAGAAATCGGGGGTGGGTTGCGAACTTGAGCAAAGTACAAAGCATCGGTTTTTACTGGACTATGGGCCCAAATTCCTAGTGCATGACCGAGTTCGTGACGAGCGGCTGCTTGGAGGTAATTATTTGTTTGGCTGGGACTAAGTAGAATTGTACAGCGATGCGATAAAACACCTGGGATGGCTTTGCTAATGTATAACTCATAGCGGGTTTCTGCCGATCGCGCACGCGGGATTTTACGATTTAGTGGTGGATGCGATCGCAAAATTGTAATATCAGCAGCTTCTGGTTGTTCTACTACCACTAGAGGTAAGTAAACGTTCCACTCCTGCACTGCCTGGAAAACACTGTTAAACCATGCTTGAGCTTGCTTAGTGCTGCTACTTCTAGAGTCTATATAAACCTTGATCGGAAACTTTGACCATACCAAATAACCTACTTCAGTTGGTTTCACTGAAGAGAAGTAGTCACCACTATTTTGGGGATCTTGCCACTGTCCCAGTGTTGGCGGCAAAGGATGGAGTTTTAAATCAGCGATCGCAGCTATAGATATTCCTGGTTCTGCCGCCAAAACCTCTGATCCCAGCCTAGCATTAACACTTACTTGCCCCTGGAGCAGAACTACGAATAACCCAACGTTAATCGCTAATCCTAAAATTCCCAATAACCGCTTAACACGCTTGGATCGCCATCGACAAAGAAAGTAAGGAGTTGGCACTAATATTCTTTCCTTGTCTCCTTGTCTTTTGTTGTTATCGCCCTAGCCAATTTGCGCTCAAAACTACAGTTAGACCCAAAAATATCACCGTTAGCGCCCAAGTGACTCGGTTCAGTGTAGTTTCTGCACTCTTAGTGCTACTGAATAACTGAGCTTGTCCACCAATAGCTCCAACTCCATCTCCTTTGGGACTATGCAGTAGCACTAAAATAGTCAACCCTACAGCAGAGAATACCCAAATTGCTTCTACGATGTTATTAATAGTCATGGTGATAATTTTATTAGCTTATTACTAATAGTAGTTTTAAGTGTTGAGTTAAAGAAGTAACCTGTCAACAACTAGACTAAACTTAGTCCACTCCTAATTTTTACCTCTTTTAACTTAAAATTACTAACTATTCAAACAGCTTGTACAGCAGTACGAGTAGCACTTACCTCATATTCAGCTTGTTTTATTAGAGAAGAACCTTTCATTTCAACAGGTTGCGGTAGCTGTAAAATATTTAGAATTGTCGGCGCAATATCGGCAAGACTGCCATTCGTTCGCAGGGTAACATCATTACCATGTCCCGAAATTTTTGCTGTTTCTCCTTCAACAAGGATCAACGGGACTGGATTGGTAGTATGCGCTGTCCAGGCATTGCCATGCTCATCCCGCATATATTCAGCGTTACCATGATCGGCAGTGATAATTGCTGTACCCCCGACTTTGCTGATACTTTCTAGCAAGCGCCCCAAACATCGATCAACTGTTTCAACTGCTGTAATTGTAGCTGGTATCTGTCCGGTGTGTCCCACCATATCGGGGTTAGCGTAGTTAATCACAATCAATGAGTAAATACGTTTTTTAACGGCTGCGATCGCGACATCGGTAACAGCGTCAGCTGACATTGCGGGAGCGCTATCATAAGTCGCCACCATTGGACTCATTACCAGTTCCCGATCTTCACCTTCAAAAGGCTCCTCAAGTCCACCATTAAAAAAGTACGTGACATGGGCATATTTCTCTGTCTCAGCAGTCCGAAACTGCTTTAGCCCATGCTGGGCAATCACTTCTCCCAAGATATTATTCAAGTTCTGCGGTTCAAAGGCAACTGAAACTGGCAAATCTGGCTCGTACTGAGTAAACGTCACAAAAGATAAAGGGCTAATTTGCTGCCGTTCAAAACCATTAAAATCGCTGGCGACGAAAGCGTGGGTTAATTGTCTTGCTCTATCTGGACGGAAGTTATAGAATATCACTCCATCCCCTGGTTCTACAGATCCAGATGCCAGCCGTGTGGGGTTAATAAACTCGTCTGTTACTCCTGTTGCGTAGGATGCTTTGATAATTTCAATTGCAGAACGACTATCTGTGATTTCGTCTTGTGTCATCACATCATAGGCGCGTTTAACTCTATCCCATCGGCGATCGCGATCCATTGCGTAATAGCGACCGCTAACAGTAACAATGCGCCCAACACCACACAAATCTATGTAATCTTGGACTTTTTGGATTGTTTCTACCCCGTCTGTCGGCAGAGTATCACGACCATCTGTAATCGCATGAATGCAAACTTCTGAAATTTGTTGTGCCTTGGCTAAGTCAAGTAATCCTAACAAATGACTTAGATGGGAATGAACTCCACCCAAAGATGTTAGCCCAATTAAGTGCAACTTACTATTGCGCTTCCGAACTTCAGTACAAATTTGTACCAAGGCTGGGTTGCTCAAAATAGAACCATCTTCAACGGCATCTGAGATCCGCACTAATTCTTGCGGTACTACTCGCCCAGCGCCAATATTTATATGTCCTACTTCCGAATTCCCCATCTGACCTTCTGGCAACCCAACTGCTTTACCGGAAGTTTTGATTAGTGTTTTAGGATAAGCAGCCCAAAGGCTTCTCATTACAGGAATATTAGCGCCTGCAATAGCATTTCCTTCTGTTTCCTCACGGTAGCCCCACCCGTCTAAAATGACTAGCACCACGGGAGCGACAGGTGCTTGGGTCATAGAATATTGCCCTTTATTTTTTGGATAACTCATCGCAATAATACCACTGCTATTTGTACCTGCAAGGGAAATTTTTGTTGTTTTTAAAAGTTTTTCTACTTCTTTTATTACTTTTAACGCGGGGATCGCTCTTTGCTTCTAAAGTAAGTACCAAAAAGTAAGCAGCAATTAAAAGCTTAGAAAAAATAAACTTAGTTCTCAATTTCAAGTTGCGAAAAATTGTTGGGAAACTATGACAAAACCAAACAATAATCGTTGTGGCAATTTTCGCAAAACTTATCCAAGGGTTTCTTAGGTCCTGATTCTGTTCATTTACGTTTAGCAGTAGCCTTAGCCGCTTTCTTAGCAGCTTTCTCAGCAGCGATCGCCTCTAACCTTGCCTGCTCTTTTTCTGCCGCAATTTTGTCTAGGTAGTAATGATAATCCCCGCGATAGATGCGAAACTCGCCGTCGCGGAGCTCAACAATTTTGTTGGCAACTTGGGAAATGAAATAGCGATCGTGGGAAACAACAATCACCGTACCATCATAGTGCTGAATTGATTCTTCTAGCATTTCTTTTGCTGGAATATCTAGGTGGTTAGTCGGCTCATCTAATATAAGTAAATTAGCTGGACGCAACAGCATTTTTGCCAAAGCAAGGCGGGCTTTTTCGCCTCCACTCAAGGCTGCTACTTTTTTATATACTGTGTCACCACTAAATAGAAAGCGTCCTAATAAGGTGCGGACTTCTTGATTGTCCCAGTCAGGTACTTCGTCATGGATCGTTTCCATCACAGTTTTGGTAAGTTCTAGCGCTTCGGCTTGATTTTGCTCAAAGTAGCCGGGGATCACATTATGATCCCCTAATTTAACTGTGCCTTCTGTGGGTTTTTCCATGCCCGTAATCAGGCGCAGTAGAGTAGATTTACCAGCACCGTTGGGGCCAAGGAAAGCAATGCGATCGCCTCTTTCAATCAGCAAATTCGCTTCTAAAAATAAAATTTTCTCGTCGTAGGTATGCACCAAGTCTTCAATCAGTACCACTTCTCGCCCACTACGCGGTGCTGGGGGAAAGCGGAAGTGCAAAGTTCTTAACCCACCTGTCGGTGCTTCAACCCGCTCAATTTTATCTAATTGCTTTTCACGGCTTTTAGCTTGGGTGCTACGAGTGGCACTAGCACGGAAGCGATCAACAAAGGCTTGTTGTTTTTCTAGTTCTTTTTGCTGGCGTTCGTAGGCACTTAGTTGTACTGTTTGCGCCTCTGCTTTTTGTAATAAATAAGCAGAATAATTGCCAAGGTAAGTATTGGAAACACCGCGCTCAGTTTCGACAATTTGGGTGCAGAGGCGATCAAGGAACTCTCGGTCATGGGAGACAATTACCATTGGGGTTGTTAGCCCTTTAAGGTAAATTTCCAACCATTCTATCGTTTCTAGATCAAGGTGGTTTGTTGGCTCGTCTAGTAGCAATAAATCGGGCTTTTGGAGTAAAATTTTGCCCAAACTCATCCGCATTTGCCAGCCACCACTAAAAGCGCTGACAAGGCGATCGCCATCTGATTGCTCAAAACCCATTTCTGGTAATATTTTCTCAATCTGTGCCTCTAATCCATAGCCGTTGAGGGCTTCAAATTGCCGTTGCAAGCGATCCATTTTATGGATCAATTTGTCTAATTGTTCTGGATTGGCACTTTCCAGATCTCGATGAACCTGTGTTAGCGATTCATGTACTGTGTTTACTTCGCCGAAGGCGTGCCACAACTCTTCTTTTACAGTGCGTGTGGGATCTACTTCAAATTCTTGGGTAAGGTAAGCGATGTGTAAACTCGCAGGACGGATCACTTCTCCGGCGGTGGGTTCAATTTCGCCCGCAATGATTTTCAGTTGGGTAGATTTGCCTGCACCATTAACCCCAACTAAGCCAATGCGATCGCCTGGTTTGACTTCCCAGTTGACATCTTTCAGAACTTCGCCTGTGGGGTAGATTTTACTAATATGTTCTAGTCGCAGCATCAAGTGTCTCCAAGGGCGATCGCGCTTTGTCGAATTAATCTTAACAAAATTTAACTACAAATTAGCGCTGACAAGTAATTGGAGGCAGCTAGAAGATTGAGTAAGTGATCATGTTTATAGCTTCCAACATAGCCTACTAACTACTCCTGGAGTAAGCGCTCAATCGTGGCATAAATATCACTTCTGTTGCCTTGTCGGCGGAGTCCAACACCACAATCAGAACTACTATAAGATTACGGTCTACTTTGTAAATAATTCGGTATCGCTCACCAACAGCCCGCACACTACGATAGCCCTTAAGTATATCTCCCAAAGGCTTGCCCTGTTTCTCCGGCTCAGACTTAAGTTTTTCAATACGATTAGTCAAGCCTTCCCTGTGGCGCTGATCGTTAACTTCAGCCAGCATCTCTAAAGCCAGGAGAGTCAGTTCAATGCGGTACTCTATCGGAGCTTCTGGCTCAGTCACAGCCCTAATTGTGCTTTGGCTTCTTCCCAGCTAATTGTCTTGCCTTGATCAGCTTGAGCAATGCTCTCCTGTAGCCGATTGGCAAACTTGGAATCTGAAAGGATGTCTAGCGTCTCTAGCAGAGAGGCAAAATGCTCATAGCTGAGTGCAACCATCACGGGCTTCCCTCGCTTGGTAATAATCATAGGTTCATCTGCCAACTGATCGGGCAACCCTAACATCTGTTACCGAGCTTCGGTAATAGTTAGATACTTGGGCATAGTAGTAAGTGTACATTTAAATGTACATCTACCTTAGCATGGCATTCAGGCGTAGGCAAAGCCCGTCGCAAGCGATCGCCTTTTTTACTAAGAGTGCGATGTCAGCGTGTAATCTCTGGGTGCGATTTTAGGTTTGTCAAGTTAAGAGCAGGCGATCGCGTTTTTTACTAAGAGTGCGATGTCAGCGCGTAGCGACCGACGACCCATCAGCTACGCTGTGAACATCGTGCTTGATCGAGTCAATCTTAAAAAATTTAATTATAAATTAGTGACTGACTAACCTGTTTGTGGCGATCGCACATTTGGTCTCGGTTTGTTATGGCGTGATTACTTTTTTTAATCAGTGCAATTACTGTTCTCAGTTACTTTTCTATTTGGTTAGTCTGTAGGCGACTTAGCCAGCCTAGCTCTAAAATCAGTATGTCATCCGAACAGTTCCAAGCAGCACACGATAGCATCTACAGCACTGGCATACGACTTGTACAGTATCTTCATGAAATTGGAGAAGGTCGCCGTAGTGAAGGAAACGACAGCCAAGGACTACACAGTATTGAGGACGATCTAAACAACGCTCTTAAAGCATTGCAGGAGCAAAAGTATCAAGTTGCTGTCATTGCAGCTATGAAAGCAGGTAAAAGCACCTTCCTCAATGCTCTAATTGGTGCAGATATTTTACCGAGTGAAGTAAAATCTTGTACAGTCTGCCGTACCGATGTCCGACACATTGAAGCTGGGCAAAAACCCCGGCTTTTGGAGTATCGAGAGGGGCAAAGACGAGCCGTTGTAGTTGCTGAGGGTGACGCTGGAGAGATTCGCCAAAAATTTCTAGACCATACTCATTATATTCGGGCTAACGCCAATCCTGACAATACTATACGCTTTGAGTTAGAACATCCTATTGAAGCTATCAGCACGCTCTCATCTCTAAATGGCTTCACATTAGTTGATACCCCCGGCCCAAACGAGTGGGAGTCTGCCAATTTTGACACAACAGCTTTAAAGAGAACTGCACTAGAGGCGCTACGAACCTGCAATGCAATTGTATTCGTTCTAAATTATGTTTCTTACAGAGATAACGTTTTTTCCGTTTTTATTAGAGAATTGACCGAAAATCGTGGTGACTTTCTGAAGCAAAATACAGGAAAAATTTACTTTATTCTTAATAAAGTAGATCAGAAAGCAGACAAAGATCAAGATATTGATGACGTAATAAAAAGTCTGCAACAAGAGTTAGTTAATTTCGGTTTTGTGAATCCAATTATCTATCCAGCAAGTGCTAGACAAGGACTTTTGGCAAAACTAATCAAGCAAGGTATAGCAGATGAAAGCCAAATTAAAGACTTTAAAAGGTTCTTTAGTGCTAAATATGCTAAGGAAGATGAGCAAGGCAATCAAATAACACCTGCACCTAAAATAATTGCACCACAAGCTTTAGAAGATAGCGGGACTATCACTATTGAAAATACAGTGATTCAAGCCATTATTCATAATTCCGGCTGGAATCTTTTAAGTGATGTTTTGGCAAAAATGAGTAAGGCGGCAAAAGCGATTGAGGATACCCTCAACACACGATTAAGCGGGTGGGAAATAGAAATCGAAACACTCAAACAGAAAGTAGATGAGTATAAAATACGTTCTGAGTCTGCCCAAAAGAAAGTTAACAATCTAAAAACTTCTGTAGAGGAACAAAAACAAACACTTATTAAAGGATTTAGCGGAGGAATTAGTGCTTTTGCTGAAGGTGCTAAAACTAAAATAGAGGATGAAATTACTCAAATTGCAGAATCAAGAGCTTCTAAGCATCGGAAGCCTAAAGTTAAGCAAAAACCTATAGAAGTTGTCAGTAATAACAATAATGAATTTAATCTATGGACAATGTTTGGGGGTATAGGCGCAAATTTGTTGGAGCTTATTCCTATTGTAGGCAAAGCTTTAGCAGAATCTTTCAAAATAGCATCATCTCTGATGGATGCTTTACTTAGTGCTACACCAGAACCATTTAGCAACCCTGAGCCTGAGCAAGATGAAAACTTAGATCCATACATAATTAGGGTTAAGACTCGGAAAGAGGCTGAAAAAATTGGACGCACCATAAATGATTTTTGCGCTCCTCACATTCAAAGTTGGTGGATAGACACACAAGATAGTCTGGTAAGAGAGGGTACACGCATTCGAGAAGAGTTAGTCCAAAAAATTCAAGAAGATATCCAACAAATATCAGACGAATTGTCTAACTATCTTGGAGAAGCTTTGCAAGTTGAACTGAATATTAACCCAATTCAGTTTCCTAGTTTTGATTTTCCAGGAATTGATGCCCGAATTCAATATCAACAACAAGTGTTTACAAGGTCACACAAAGGTAAAAGAACAAGAAGTCGTTGCTGTGATTCTGATCAAGTCTATTATGTTGATGTGCCAGTTCAGGAGCAGCGTTCCATCTACGAAGTTGATTTACGCAAAACATCAGAGGCAATCAAACTTAATATAGATAAGCAAATATCTAGAAACAAAGAACTTTTACAGCGAGTCATTGAAAAACAAGTTTCAGATGATTTCAAAAATGCAGAGAAACAAATTAATGACTATATAAAAAGGTTTCAAGATGAGTTTGATAGTTTGCTAAAAGAACGGGAAACGCGAGAAGCAGAAACAGATCAGATTCGTGCAATACTTGAGGAGAAAAAGGCACAACTAAATGAATATTTAAGTGAGTTGGCTTCAATGCGAGATTCCCTGAATAGTTGGAAACCTGTGCAAACGGTTAGGTAGACTCAGCTAATTACTAGGATTGCGATCGCGTCTTGGGAATTAACAATGTGCGATCGCAATCAACCTTAACCAACTGCGCGGCGTGAAGTGTGTAGGCGCATAGCGGCTTGTCGCGAGACATCGCCTTTAATCAGGCTAGCAGTTGGTATACTAAGAAGCGCTGTCACTTTTTCTCTATTAACCTCACTCTGAGGACTGATTTTGTGCCGCCTGCCTTACTTCTTCTACGCTCAATCCTAACGCCTCTGCTACCTGCTTTACGCTCAACCCCAATGCCAACAACCTGGGGGAAGCTTCTAACTTAGCCTTTTGCTCGCCTTCTTGTACGGCTTCCCGATACACTCTTGTTTGCTTTAAATCGCTCAATTCAAACATTGCTTGTATCTCCTCTCGACTCGTGTTTGGCAATTTATAGAATAATATTGTCTCTATTAATTGTAAGAATTTTTGCTGTTGCAGTTCATCGGCTATCTCTTGCCTCACTTTATCTATCAGGCTCCTTGCTTGCCCAACCGCTCTTGCTGCTGGCGAAATCACTAAATTAAGGGTTCCGATGCCAATTGAGTATTCAGCCGCCTCACTTAATTCATTTAGATAGACTTGACTGACGCGCTGGCTTGCAAAAAACTCACAATAATGTTTTATATCTCCTATATCTACACTCTGACTTGGGTATAGAACGACGGCACGCCAATCGTTTCTTGGTTTATTCTGACGAAGGTACAAAAAGATTTCTGCAAAGAATCGAGAGTAAAATTCTGAATCTGATTGAAACTGAACTTCAACAAAATAAATATAGTTGTTTACTTCTTGGACAGGCAGAAATACGCCATCAATGCGAAAGGCAGTTTGTTTAATTTAAACAGATGAAAAATTATAAGTATTAGCCTCTATAGACGGATTGCTAATAATTTCAAAAAATATACTGGGAAATTCTTGAAACAGACGATAGAAAATGCTGTCGGTTTTCACAAAGTTGTCGAAAATCCCAGATTTTGCAATGTTATTGGTGCGATCGCCTTTAATATCTATTTACCGTTCAAATTTCTAAATAAGTCATCTACGAAGTAGAAGCAGCCAACTCCGCTAGGCGCTCCTGCTGATCTTGAGAAATACAATCTTGAATAATCGGTTCCAAGTCACCTTCAAGAACTGGGTTAAGCGCATAGTTTTTATTTAAGCGATGGTCAGTGACACGATTATCTTTATAGTTGTAGGTACGGATTTTTTCTGAGCGCGAACCTGTACCAACTTGCGATCGCCGCATCGAAGTTACCTCTGCCTGCTGTTCCCGTAACTTCATTTCATAAAGCTTGGCTCGGAGAATCTGCATCGCCCGTTCTTTGTTTTGCAGTTGGCTCCGTTCTTCTGTACAGAAAATCCTAATTCCCGTCGGTTTGTGGAACAAATCAGCTGCTGTCTCAACTTTATTGACATTTTGCCCACCAGCACCGCCAGAACGAGCCGTACTCATTTCAATATCTTTCGGGTCAATGTGGATTTCGACATCATCCACTTCCGGCATTACCGCTACTGTTGCTGTTGAGGTGTGAACTCGTCCTCCAGCTTCTGTTAGTGGTACGCGCTGTACTCGATGAACTCCGGCTTCAAACTTTAATTTGCTATAAACTTGGTCGCCCTGAATTTCTAAAACCGCTTCCTTAAAGCCGCCCATTTCAGCTACTGATTCGCTTACTAGCTTCACTTTCCATTTTTGAGGCTCGGCATAACGCGAATACATCCGCACCAAATCACCCGCCCAAATACTCGCTTCATCACCACCAGTACCTGCGCGAATTTCTAGCATGATGTTTTTATCATCATTCGGATCGCGGGGTAAGAGCAAAAGTTTTAAGCGTGCTTCTAGCTGTTCTAGCTTGACTTCCAAATCTTGAACTTCCAAGGCTGCCATCTGTTCCAACTCTAGGTCACTGGCTGACTCTTTTAATACCTGACGAACATCCGCTAGTTCTTCTTGAGTGGTTTTCCAGATTTCATAAGTATTTACCACTTGTTCCAAGGAAGAACGTGCCTTTGCTACCCGTTGCATTTCTGGAGGATCGGTAGCAATATCAGGGTCACTAAGGCGGCGGGTCAATTCATTGAATGTTTGCTCAACTGATTGTAGTTTGCTCAACAGGTATGTTTCAGCCATGACAGCGATCGCTTTATAAAAAAGGGCAGGGTTCGGGGATCAGGGGTTAGGAAAATCAGACCACTATCAGGGAATGGGCTATTAATCTTCCTTGTTTCAAAAGGACTATTTTGGAACACAAAGGGCTAGGTATGTACTTAAATCTAAGTTTTTTGCGCTACTCCCTAACCCCTGCTTGCAAAAATCCAAAATCCACTTTCAACACAAGCTGAAGGCTGACCGCGCTACTCTTTGTTTGGTTCAGAGTTATCTGCTGGCGATTCCTCTTCCATCATCCCGTATTTCCGTAAGAAACGCTCGACTCGACCTTCAGTGTCAATAATCTTTTGCGTACCAGTGTAAAACGGGTGGTTCCCAGACCAAACATCAACGTGCAGTTCTGGTTTAGTTGAGCCAACAGTCGTTACTACTTCTCCGTTGCAGTAAACCTTAGCTTCTGCGTACCACTTAGGATGAATATCAGGTTTAGCCATTGTTATTTTCTTGATGATTTTTTAATTTATACCTATTTTAGCTTTTAGATGGTAGTCATAGGCATTCTGCTTATGGCTACCCGTCTATAGCCTTTAACGTTTAGAGAACTGAGGAGCTTTCCGAGCTTTGTGCAAACCGTATTTCTTCCGCTCTTTTGCTCGTGGATCGCGGGTAAGGTAGCCCTCGATTTTCAAAGGTGGGCGATTGTCTGGGTCGAGTTGACAAAGGGCGCGAGCCACTCCTAGACGAATCGAGTCCGATTGTCCTGTTAACCCGCCACCGTGAGCATTAACCAAGATGTCATATTCATTTTCCAGCCCCAAAGTTTCTAATGGTGCTTTAGCGACTGAAAGGTAATTAGGATTGAATTGGAAGTACAAGTCGCCAGGTTTACCATTAACAGTTAGCTGACCGCTACCTGGAACCAGACGTACTCGTGCTACCGAAGATTTACGACGACCTGTACCCATGTACACGACCCGACCAGTGTTTGTGTCTGCTGCTTGCATTATTAAGATTCTCCTGGAATTGTATTAATTTTTAGCTCTTGGGGTTTTTGAGCTTCATGGGGATGATCGGCTCCAGCGTAAACTTTAAGCTTGGTGAAAAGTTGGCGACCTAAGCTATTTTTCGGCAGCATTCCCTTAACTGCGTGTTCGACAATTCGTTCTGGTATGCGATCTTGCAGTTGAGCAAAGGTCTCCGTCTTCATCCCACCTGGTCTTCCAGAGTGACGACGGTAGAGCTTCTGGCTGTGTTTTTTCCCTGTAACGGTGACTTTTTCAGCATTGACGACAACCACGAAGCCACCAGTATCCATGTGCGGGGTATATTCGGGTTTATTTTTACCGCGTAGAATCATGGCTATTTCGGTTGCTAGTCGACCAAGGCGTTGATCAGTGGCATCAACTACATACCACTCGCGGTTAAGCGAATCTTGAGCGGGAAGGTAAGTTTTGTTCATCATAGTTTTAGTATCCTTTTTTATTTACTAGGGGATGGGGGCTAGGGGTTAGGGTAATTTTCTTCCCTTCTGCTATTTTTTCCTCTCCCTCTGCTTGATAATTCATTTCGGTAGGTAAAACCAATAGAGGTAGTGTGTCATGCCAGACTTCTAAGGGAAAAGGAAATTCTGGATAGCCAACTCGCAGTAAGCATAAACCGTGAGCAGGAGCAGCATATTTCACTTCTTCACGGCGCTGCTGTTGCCAAAGTTGAGTAAAGCTATCGGGTGAAAGCATCCCTCTTGCTACCTGAACCAATAACCCAACTAACAGCCGCACCATACCGTACAAGAACCCATTTGCCTGTATTTCAATATGGATGAACGGTCCTTGCCGATAACAATCTGCTGCTTGTATCTCTACCCAAGAATGCGCTCTACTTGATCCAGCTCGATGGAAAGCAGCCAAGTGATGGTGTCCAATTAAAGGATTCATCGCGGCTTGAATCAGCGCTTCATCCAAGGGTTGATAATAATAATGCCAACTAAATGGTCTGACAAACAAGTTTGGTCGGGAGTCAGTGTAAAGTGTGTAGCGATATCGCCGCCACTTGGCACTAAAGCGCGCGTGCCAGCGATCGCTAACTTTAGCTGAAGCTCGAATCAATATATCATTGGGCAAACGACTATTGAGAATTGCCGCCCAACGTTCAGCTGGAATAGGACTGCTAGTTTCAAAATGGGCTACTTGAGCGGCAGCATGAACTCCAGCATCAGTCCGACCAGCACCATGTATTGTCACTGGGCAACCCGCTACACTTTTAAGTGCTTGTTCTATTGCTTCTTGTACTGTACGCTGCCCTTTTTGCCGTTGCCAACCATGAAAATGAGTACCCAAGTATTGAATTACCAGGGCTACTCGGTTTGTAGGTTCAGATTGGGATACAGCCATGTATTTCAGAGGTAAGAGGCATTGTTTATAGGCTAAAAACTCTAGGCATTGAACGTGCTTAGTGTTTTACCCCTAATTCCTCGCCTTTAGTCCCTATACAAGTTCAATAATTGCCATCTCAGCGTTATCACCCCGGCGAGGCACAGTTTGGAGAATTCGAGTATAACCGCCTGCACGACTACCATAGCGGTTGGGGGCTTGCTCAAATAAAGCATGAACCAGCTGTTTATCATAGATATAGCCGAGAGCTTGACGACGGGCGGACAAAGAGCCATCTTTAGCTAAGGTAATCATTTTTTCTGCTTCAGAGCGAACTACCTTTGCCCGTATTTTGGTGGTAGTTATGCGACCATGCCGGATTAGTTCCGTAGTCAGCGCTCTTAAGAGAGCGCGGCGTTGGTCAGCTGGCTTGTTTAGTTTTTTGACACGACAACGGTGACGCATTGTTAGGTTTCAGGGTTGAGTTTTGAGTTTTAAGTTTTTAGAGTAGTCCAAAAACTAATAACTATGTTGGCTTTGCTGATTTTTCATGTGGTAAAGTGATGCCTAATCGATCC
Organism: Gloeocapsa sp. UFS-A4-WI-NPMV-4B04; assembly: GCA_019359535.1. GTDB lineage: Bacteria > Cyanobacteriota > Cyanobacteriia > Cyanobacteriales > Chroococcidiopsidaceae > JAHHHE01. Next base: position 17,752 of record JAHHHE010000003.1, on the reverse strand, counting down.
TGCAAGGCATCAATAACTTCTTCGGCGGACTTTTGACCGAAGTTTTTAATCTCTAGCAAGTCTTCTTGGGTGTAGTCCAACAAGTCTGCTACTGAGTTAACTTGCGCCCGCTTTAGACAGTTGTAAGCCCGTACCGAAAGCTGTAGCTCTTCAATTGGAATTTGACTCGTTGGATCTTCGTCTGTTGGCAATTCATCTTTCAGCGCTTCTAAAGAAATATCTTTTAAAGGATTAAATAAATCCACTAAGATATTAGCGGCGGAAGAAAGTGCCTCTTGCGGAGTTAAACTGCCATTTGTCCAAATTTCTAGAATCAAGCGATCTTTGTGTGTCGAGCCATCAACACGCGCATCCTCGACGCTGTAGTTGACTTTCCGCACTGGCATAAAAATTGCATCGATCTGAAGAAAGTCTAAAGCTGTAGCTTCTTCACGCCCCCGTTCAACGGTGCGATAACCTTTCCCCTTATCAATCCGAAATTCCATTTCCAGCTTTGCACCCTCGGCCAAGGTTGCCACGTACTGACTCGCTTCCACTACTTCTACTTCCGAGGGCAAATCAAAGTGAGCGGCAGTTACTGTTGCTGGCCCATTAATGAGTAATCTACCGATTTGCGGCTGGGAAGAATAGCTTTTGAGTACAACTTCTTTCATCCGCATCATAATTTCCAGCACATCTTCACGTACGCCAGGAATTGTGGCAAACTCGTGACTAACACCAGCAATCCGAATAGCTGTTACTGCTGTGCCTTCTAAATTAGACAGTAATATCCGCCTTAAAGCGTTACCAACCGTCGTTCCTTGACCGCGATCAAGAGGCTCCAGAACAAATTTACTGTATTGACTCCGATTATCCTGAGTATTAGACTCGACACATTCAATTTGAAACTGCGCCACGGAGTATCCTCCCTTATTTTTAGCTTTTAAAAAAGGCAAAGCAATTGCCTTGCTAATTTCATTGAATTTCCCACTGTTGATGTAAATCGAATTACGCTACCAACAGCAGGACAATTTAATCCTTTCGCCACAGCGCAAACGCGCAAAGCTGGATACTTTGCGCAACTAGGCTCTACGAGTTAAGGTTTACTGCCCATGCCTAATAGTTGAGTTTATACTCGACGACGTTTGGGCGGGCGGCAACCATTGTGAGGAATAGGGGTAATGTCACGAATCACTGTAATTTCTAAACCAGCCCCTTGTAGCGCCCTGATCGCAGTTTCTCTACCTGCTCCAGGTCCACTTACCATTACTTCAATCTGCCGCATCCCTTGATCAACTGCTCGTCGAGCTGCACTTTCAGCAGCAGTCTGGGCCGCAAAAGGAGTTCCCTTTTTAGCACCCTTAAAGCCGCTGGAACCAGCTGATGCCCAGGAGATTACATCACCATTTTGATCGGCAATGGTAACAATACTGTTGTTGAACGTAGACTGGATGTATGCCATCCCGTTAGGTACGTTACGTTTTTGCTTCTTAGCACCGGATTTTTTTGTTGGTTGTCGCGCCATATTGGTCTTGTAGAATAAGCTTTAAAATTTCTGAGCGGAGTAACACAGGGCAGTGCGCTTCTCCAAATGAAAAAACTATTTGCCACTGGGTGCTTTTTTCTTGCCAGCCACTGTCTGCCGTCTACCACGCCGTGTCCGTGCATTAGTACGGGTTCGTTGCCCACGTAGTGGTAAACCCATACGATGACGACGGCCTCGATAGGTGCCAATGTCTATTAAGCGCTTGATGTTCATTGCCTCCAAGCGCCTCAAGTCTCCTTCGACTTGATAGTTAGCCTCTACTTCACCTCGTAGAGCCGTAACATCAGCATCGCTTAAATCTTTAATTCGGGTATCTGGGTTAACACCTGTAGCAGCCAAAATTTGTTTTGACCGTGATAGCCCAATTCCGAATATGTAAGTTAAACCAATCTCTACACGCTTATCGCGTGGAAGGTCTACACCGGCAATCCGTGCCACGCTTCTTTCTCCCTAGTTGCGTTTTTTTACAAAGAGCTTTAATAACATAGTTATTAAAGTTATCCATTTTGAATTAGTGCTGATCTATCTAACCTTGGCGTTGCTTGTGTTTTGGGTTAGAACAAATGACCATGACGCGACCACGACGGCGAATGACGCTACACTTTTCACAAATTTTCCGTACAGAGGCTCTAACTTTCATTCTGTTTCAAATCATTCCAAACTTAATATTTTACCATTTTTGCGGCTATAGCACAAATATTTATATTTAAAGATATAAAATGATATCTATAATTTGAAAATGCACCAATACTTACTTTTTACGCAGGCGATAAGTAATTCTGCCTTTTGTTAAGTCGTAAGGAGTCAGTTCTACTTTGACGCGATCGCCAGGTAAAATTTTGATGTAATTACGCCGAATCTTACCGGAGATATGAGCTAGAACATTAAAGCCGTTGTCTAGATCCACGCGAAACATAGCATTAGGAAGAGACTCTGTTACAGTCCCTTCCATTTCAATTAAATCTTGTTTAGACAATTTGGTTTTTCCTCAACTCAATCAACTGCTTAATTAATTACAATTACGAACGAAATTGCAACTGTGGTTAATATTTTTAAGCCTAAAGCAGCATCCCATTAATATATCTTATCAAATTTTAACTGGAATTTGTGAGATTTAAATGTTAAGGGATGTAATACATATTATTCTTGCGTTGGCTGAATTAGGAGTCAAACATAAACAATATTTTTTGCTTCCTACTGCACTGCAAGTTAATGTAACAACTTATGTAATCATTTTCTCCAAATCATTAGTAACTTCTGCCAAGGCTTGATTACCATTAACTGATAAAAGCTGCTGGCGATCGCGGTAAAAGTTAATCAAGGGTGCTGTTTGCAGGCGATAGACTTCTAAGCGACGGCAAATGACTTCTTGGGTATCATCTGGACGACCACGTCCTGAAAGACGCTCAATCAAAACTTCGTCAGGTACTTCTAGATTGATAACTTGAACGGTCTTTTGCCCTAGTTTTTGGAGTAATTCATCCAGAAATTGAGCTTGGCTGACGGTACGAGGAAAGCCATCTAAAATCCAACCTGAGCTAGTATCTGATTGACTTAGCCGTTCCTCGGCCATGTCTTGAATAAGTTGATCAGGAACTAATTCACCTTTATCTACATAACTTTGAGCTTTGATGCCCAAAGGCGATCGCTCTCGCATTGCCCCACGTAACATATCACCAGTTGAAATATGGGGAATATTTTTGTGATGAGCTAATGTTTGAGCTTGAGTTCCTTTACCAGCTCCCGGCGGCCCCAAGAAGATCAATCGCGTCACTATTGTTTCACCATTCCTTCATAACGTTGGGAAATAACGTATGTTTGGATTTGTTTTGCCGTGTCTATCGCTACCCCAACTAAAATCAGCAAAGAAGTTGCTCCCAAGCCTTGAAAAGTTCGCACTCGCGTAGCGCTTTCAACTGCTGTTGGCACAATAGCAACTAAACCTAAAAAGATTGCACCCAAAAAAGTCAATCTATTTAAAACTCGCTCTACATAATCACTTGTTGCCCGACCAGGGCGAATACCAGGAATACTAGAACCCATCTTTTTCAGGTTTTGTGACAAATCGACTGGGTTAACAATCAGCGTTGCATAAAAGTAGCTGAAGAAAACAATTAAGACGAGGTAAGTAAGTGCGTAAGCCCAAGGTGCAGAACCGTTTGGGCTAATATAACTAGCGATCTTAATCAAAGACTCATTGCGAGTAAAATTAGCTAGAGAAGCTGGCAAAATTAAGACAGAAGACGCAAAAATGATTGGCATTACGCCTCCTTGATTTAGGCGCAGTGGTAGATAGCTGCGTTGCTCCTGATAAAGCTTTCGTCCTACTTGGCGTTTTGCAGAGATAATTGGAATTCTGCGACTGCCTTCTTGGACAAACACGATCCCGACAATCATCACCAGAAAAACTAGCAACAGAATAACTACACGCCCCACAGCCTCTCTACCGCCAGTTTGAGCCAAAGAAATTGTATCTTCCAAAGCTTTGGGAAGTGAAGCTACAATATTGACAAAAATCAACAGTGATGCTCCATTACCAACGCCGCGCTCTGTAATTAACTCTGATGCCCACATGACAAACATAGAGCCAGCTACAAGAGCGATCGCAGTTTCAGCGACAAATATAGGACCTGGGTTAAGCGCATACGGTTTTAGCCAGACTGCGGCAATAAACACACTTTGGATGATTGCCCATCCTAAAGATACATAGCGTGTTAATTGTGAAATTTTTCTGCGTCCTGCTTCTCCTTCATTTTTCTGTAAATTTTCTAAAGCAGGAATTGCAGCTGTTAACAGTTGAATAATGATTGAAGCATTAATGTATGGCAAGATTCCGAGGGCAAAAATTCCTAAAGTAGAAAGTCCGCCTCCAGAAAAAATGTTTAACAAACCGAATAAAGGATTGTTACCTTGGATCGATTGGGCAAACTGCTCTCGATTAATTCCTGGTACAGGCAAAAATACGCCAACGCGAGCCAAAATCAAAATACCAATAGTCACAAACAACCGACTTCTTAGTCCAGCTGCTTGTGCCATCTGCATAAATGTTTCTTGAGCCGTTGGGGCTTTGTCTCGACTAATCATAAAAGAGTACCTTTTTAATAAAAAGGGGTCAGGGGGCAGAGGGGAGCAGAAAATATGAACAACTTATAAAGGATTCAGATCAACTTGTGCCATCTGAAAAGAAGCTATAGCTCACTAGGGTGATACATTTACCCTAACCCCTAATTTTTAGCTCCTGCTCCCTTTGCAGTTGTTACTTCACAACTCCCGCCAGCTGCCTCAATCTTGCTACGAGCCGTTCCTGTAAAAGCTGCTGCTTGTACCTTTAGTGGTACATTTAATTCTCCATTGCCCAAAATTTTCAGCGCTCCTCGACTAGCAGTAAGAATGCCTGCTTCTTTTAAGGAAGCTAGATTAACTTCTGTATTTGCAGGCAGGGCAGCAAGCTTCTCAACATTAATCGTAGTGTACTGTTTTCGATTAATAAGTGGAAAGCCTTTTAACTTTGGCACTCGGCGATACAACGGCTGTTGACCACCTTCAAAACCTGGTCTTGTGCCGCCACCAGAGCGCGAATTTTGTCCACGCATACCTCTACCAGCACTAGCACCTTGACCAGCAGCAATTCCTCGTCCTACACGGCGGGGGCGTTTTTTTGAGCCTTTTTGAGGCCGAGCATCATTTAGTCTCATTTACTTTTGACCGAGTGACAATTTGTACAAGTCTGAGAAAAATACCAGGTTTTTAAAACTATACGTAGAGATTCTCGATTGGAATGCCGCGTTCTTCAGCGACTTCGGCAAACGTGCGTAGCGTAGATAAGGCATCAACAGCGGCTCTAGCATTATTAAGCGGGTTATTTGAACCAAGCTGCTTGGCTAAAATATTCCGAACGCCTGCTAACTCTAAAACAGTTCGCACAGCGCCACCAGCAATAACGCCAGTTCCTGGTGCTGCTGGTCGCATCATTACTTTTGCACCGCCACCGACACCATTAATTGGATGGGGAATCGAGTTTGCCTTGGTAAGTGGAACTTCGATTAAATGTTTTTTGCCGTCGGCTACGCCTTTTTTAACAGCACCGATAACATCTCCAGCTTTACCGACTCCAATCCCAACTTGTCCACGCTCGTTACCGATCGCAACGATCGCACGGAAACTGAGCTTTTTACCTCCTTTGACGACCTTGCTTACCCGTCTTATTTGAATGACTCGCTCTTGAAAAGTAGTTTCTTTTTCTTTAGCGCGGTTGCTTTTGCGACGATTAGTTGCCATAGAAATGTTTTAGTAATGGTTGTTAATTGTTTGTTACTAGATATCTAAAAACTAACAATTAAAAATCTAATCCTGCTTCGCGGGCGGCTTCGGCTAGTGCTTTTACACGACCATGATACAGGTTGCCTCCACGATCAAAGACGACCTTTGATATACCTTTTTCGAGCGATCGCTGTGCAATTAACTTGCCAACTTCAACTGAAGCATCACAGTTACTCTTTGAATCTAGCGATTTTAAATCTGGATCTAAAGTTGAGGCTGCAACTAGGGTGCTATGGCTAGTATCATCAATTACCTGAGCGTAAATATGCTGATGTGACCGAAAGACCGCCAATCGGGGACGTTCTGAAGACCCATTGACTCTACCGCGAATGCGACGATGTCTATTTATCTTTGATTCTCTACGACTAAGCTTCATTTTTACTTCTTACCTGCCTTACCAGCTTTACGTCTGACCACTTCACCGGCATAGCGAATACCTTTGCCTTTGTAGGGTTCTGGTGGACGAACAGAGCGAATTTTAGCGGCTGTGTTGCCTACCAATTCTTTATTAAAGCCACTGACAATTACGTTAGTATTATTTTCAACTACTAACTCAACTCCTTCAGGCGGCTCAATCTGTACCGGATGACTATATCCTACGTTCAAAGTCAAGTTGCGACCTTGAACTTGGGCGCGATAGCCAACTCCTTGAATTTCCAAGCGACGCTGAAATCCCTGAGAGACTCCCTCTACCATGTTGGCAACCAAAGTACGAGAAAGACCGTGTAGCTGGCGAGATGTGCGGGATTCATCCTGCCTATTCACCAACAATGTTTCTCCTTCCTGCTGCACATTAACGGCAGCTGGTAGTGAGCGCGAAAGTTCGCCTTTGGGGCCTTTAACAGCAATATGTGACCCATCAATTGTCACTTGTACTTTAGCGGGAATAGTAATTGGGCGCTTACCGATTCGAGACATAACTTGTATTTACTCCTTGATTAGAGGCGAGATGCAAAAGACCAGAGATAGGAGGCAACAAAATCGATGCTTTTGTAGCTCCGCGTTTCTCCCGTCCTACCATATATAGCAAAGCACTTCTCCACCCAAACCTTGACGGCGTGCTTCCCGGTCGGTCATGATCCCGCTTGAGGTAGAAATAATAGCAATGCCGATACCACCAAGCACTCGTGGCAATTCTTTGCGATTCGAGTAAACTCGCAAACCGGGCTTACTAATGCGCTTCAAAGCAGTAATTAGCGGCTGGCGATTCCCCTTATATTTCAAGGAAACCACCAAGTTTCGCTTTATTCCTTCTTCTGATTCTTGAAATTCACCGATAAAGCCTTCATTTTGAAGAACTTTTGCAATGCTGCGGGTCATCTTAGTTGCTGGAATTTGCGTAGTCTGATGCCGCGCCATGTTGGCATTGCGGATGCGCGTCAGCATATCTGCAATTGTGTCGTTAGCCGCCATGTTTCCTCTTTAATATTTTATTGATCCCGGAAGGGCATTCCCATTGCTTTAAGTAAGGCGCGGCCCTCTTGGTCGGTTTTAGCCGTAGTGATGATTGAAATATCCATGCCGCGAATTTGGTCAATACTGTCGTATTCGACTTCTGGAAAAATCAACTGCTCTCTAACGCCGAGGGTATAGTTACCGCGACCGTCAAAGCTTTTAGGACTCACACCGCGAAAGTCTCTAATTCGGGGTAAAGCTAAGTTGATCAAGCGATCAACAAATGCGTACATCCGATCGCTTCTGAGGGTAACCATCAGACCAACAGGCATACCTTGACGAATTTTGAAGCCTGCGATCGCCTTTTTGGCGCGTGTCACTACAGGTTTTTGACCTGTAATCACAGCCACTTCATTTAAAGACCCTTCTAGCAATTTAGCGTTTTGGGCTCCCTCCCCCAAACCCCTGTTAACTGTGACTTTGATCAATTTAGGCACCTGATGAATATTGGCGTACTGAAATTGATCCATTAACTGGGGGACAATCGTTTCTTGGTATAAAGTTTTGAGTTGTGTTGCCATAGTTTTTTCCTTATCTTCCCTGGACTTGGTCAGGGCATTTAGCTTTCAGCTTTTTGAGTTGTTGCCCGAAAATCAGAAATTTTTGTTTTCTAGATTTTGAAAGATCAATAAAGCTGAATTGTGACTGTTATTTGTCAATGACTTCACCTGTTTTTATCAGCTTGCGTAGCTTGCGGCCTTGTTCATCAAAGGTGTAGCAGATGCGACTAGCAACATTTTGTTTATTGGAATAGTGCATAACATTGGAACTATGAATTGGGAATTCCATTGTCACAACGCGCCCCGATTCCCCTTCTTGTTGAGGTTTGACGTGCTTAGTTTTGATGTTTACGCCTTTGACAATAACCTTACTTACTTTGGAGAAAGTCCGCACAATTTCGCCAACTTTGCCTTTATCTTTGCCGCTGATCACTTGTACAGTGTCCCCGGTTTTGACGTGCATCTTGTATCTTTGAACTTGATTTGTTTTATTGCGCTGCTTAATTGCCACTAGAGAACCTCCGGGGCCAAAGAGACAATTTTAGTAAAGTTTTTGTCGCGCAGTTCCCGTGCTACTGGTCCAAAAACCCGTGTTCCTCGTGGGTTCCCGTCTGCGTTAATAATCACAGCGGCGTTGTCATCAAAGCGAATACTCATGCCGCTATCTCGACTTAATCCTTTGCGAGTGCGGACAATAACGGCCCGTACTACATCAGATTTTTTTACAGCCATGTTGGGGATGGCATCTTTGACAACGCCAATAATTACATCGCCCACATTGCCATAACGCCGATTGCCTGCGCCCATAACGCGGATACACATTAATTTTCGAGCGCCGCTATTATCTGCGACATTGAGGTAAGACTGAGTTTGAATCACAATTGGTCTCCCTATTGTCTAGCTAGTAGTATTACTACTAAGTATGTCTGCCACAATCCAGTGCTTGGTGCGACTAAGTGGTCTAGTTTCTTGAATGCGGACGCGATCGCCCACTTGACACTTATTTTCCTCATCGTGAGCTTTATACCTCTGGGTACGTACTACAATTTTTCCGTATTTAGGATGAGGAGCGCGGTTTTCGATGGCTACCACTACCGTTTTGTCCATTTTGTCGCTCACTACCAAGCCGACTCTTTCTTTAACTGCCATAATCTACCTATTCTTGTAAGGGAGTTTCCGGTTCGCTCAAGCCTTCCGGAATCACGTCTGCAACCGACTCTGGCGCTGCGGCTGAATTCGCTACTGCTTGTCGCTCGTATTCTACGGTTAGCAATTGTGCGAGTCGATGTTTAGCGTGTTTAAACTGATGCGGCTTGTCTAACTGCCGAGTTGCTTGTTGCAACCGCAGTTGAAATAGTTGCTTTTTAATCGCAAGAATTTGCTCAGACAATTCTGCATCGCTTAAATCTCTAGCTTCTGAAATTTTAGGCAGAGCCATAAATCTACCCCTGCTCTTCTTCAGAGCGCATAATGAACTTCGTTTGAATTGGCAACTTGTGGGAAGCCAAACGCATTGCTTCTCTTGCGGTTGCTTCGGGAACACCAGCGATTTCAAACAGAATCCGCCCTGGTTTAACTACAGCTACCCAAAATTCCGGCGAACCTTTACCGGAACCCATCCGAGTTTCAGCTGGACGCATGGTCACGGGTTTATCAGGGAAAATCCGAATCCATATTTTGCCACCACGACGGATATAACGAGTCATTGCCCGACGACTGGCTTCTATTTGACGCGAAGTAATCCAAGATGGTTCTTGAGCTTGGAGACCAAAATCGCCAAAATTAAGGTTGTTACCTCTGGTAGCTAGACCGGCCATCCGTCCGCGTTGTTGTTTGCGGAATTTAGTTCTTCTGGGACTTAGCATAACTTAATAGGGTTTTAGGTATTGAGTATTGAGTATTGGGTATTGGGTAGAGGGATTCTCTCTAACACCTAGCACCTAACACCTAACACCCACTTATTCTTCATTTGAGCGATCTTCAAATTGCTGCTTTCGGCGTTGTTGCTGTTGGCGGCGACGTGGTTGAGCGGCTCCAGGGGCTTGCTGTGGTTCTTGTCCAGGTATAATTTCCCCCTTGAAAATCCACACCTTGACACCAAGAATGCCATATACCGTTTTAGCGGTAGTGTAAGAGTAATCAATATCAGCCCGTAAGGTATGTAAAGGTACTCTTCCTTCTCTAGTCCATTCTGTACGGGCAATCTCGGCTCCATTCAGCCGACCACTTACTTGAATTCGGATGCCTTGGACACCTGCTTTCTGGGCGCGTTGAATTGCTTGACGCACAACTCGCCGGAATGAAACGCGGCGCTCTAGCTGTTGAGCAATGTATTCAGCAATTAGGTAAGCATCGGCATCAACTTGGGCAACTTCCACAACGTTAATCCGAATTTGGCGATTGCCTCCTAGCACTTCCTGAAGTCCGGTTCGCAAGGATTCGATGCCTGTACCACCGCGACCCACGACAACACCCGGACGAGCGGTACGTACCTCTAATTCAATCTGATCGGCTTTACGATCAATCCTGACTTCGGAAATTCCGGCATTATTAGAGGCTAGCCGACCCAGTTTTTGTTCTACATATTGACGAAGTTTGTAATCTTCTTGGAGAGTTTCTGGATAGCGCTCAGGAGAGGCAAACCAGCGGGATTGGTGTTCTTGGGTTATACCCAGGCGAAAACCGTTTGGATTAATCTTTTGTCCCACAAATGCGTCCTTGAAAAGTGCAGTTGATTATACTGGCGGTGATGAAGCGATCGCCGCTACTTAACTATTTTTGTGTTGCGCCTGGAGAAACAGCCACTGTAATGTGGCACGTCGGCTTGCGAATTTGGTATGCCCGCCCTTGCGCCCTCGGCTGGAAACGCTTTAGCACTGGCCCATGATCTGCAAAAGCTTGACTAATTTTCAAATCAGCCGGATTTAGTCCAGCGTTATGTTCGGCGTTAGCAACAGCAGAACGTAGCACTTTGAGGACTGGATCGCAAGCTCGATAGGGCATGAACTCAAGAATAATTAGCGCTTCTCGGTACGATCGCCCACGAATTTGATCCAAAACACGCCGTACCTTAAAAGGAGACATTCGGATATAACGCGCGATCGCCTTTACTTCAGTAGTATCAGTATCAGTATCAGTAGCCATAAATTTCTCCTTTAGCTATCAGCTTGTCGCGGATCAGCAATCGCCGCAGTTTTCCTTGTAAGCTTTGTAATCTAAGCTCCCTTCAGAATAACTTTGGCTAACTTCTGACCGCCCACTGTCTGCTTTTATCTCCCTGCTTTTTTGTCACTTTTAGCGTGACCTCGAAACGTGCGTGTAGGGGCAAATTCACCCAGTTTGTGTCCAACCATCTGCTCGGTAAGGTAGACTGGCACGTGCTGACGACCGTTATGAACAGCGATCGTATGACCAACCATTAGCGGCAAAATTGTTGAGGCTCGCGACCAAGTTTTAATGACTTGCTTTTCGCCTCTGGCGTTTAGTTTCTCAATTTTTATGAGCAAACTGTCAGCAATGAACGGACCTTTTTTAAGAGAACGACCCATAGTTAAATACTTTTGAGTTCTAATTTCTAAGTGTTGAATAACTTGGTGTAAGTCTTAAATGAGAGTTTTGAGTATCATTGAAAAGTTGCCTCATCATTACTCATTTTCAAAATCATTTAAGACTCACGACCGCCTCGGCCACGTTTAGAAGATTTACGGCGACGACGCACAATTAAGGCATTACTTAGTTTTTTCGGTTTTCGTGTCTTTGCACCTAAAGTGGGCTTACCCCAAGGTGTTACAGGGCCTGCTCTCCCAATTGGCGCTTTACCTTCACCACCGCCATGTGGGTGATCAACTGGGTTCATCACACTACCTCTAACTTTCGGGCGGCGACCTTTCCAGCGATTTCTACCAGCTTTACCTGCACTCAAGTTTCTCGCATCAAGGTTGCCAACTTGCCCAATGGTGGCGTAGCAATCACGACGCACCAGCCGGACTTCTCCTGAAGGCAGCTTGAGGGTAACGTAGTTGCCTTCTTTTGCCACTACCTGAGCGCCAGCACCAGCAGCCCGGACAATCTGAGCGCCTTTACCTGGAGTAAGTTCTACGTTATGAACTGTAGTTCCTAAGGGAATACGCACAAGTGGTAAAGCATTACCATCTTCGATGGGAGACTCAGGACCTGCGATAATCATTGTCCCTACTTGTAATCCATTTGGATGGAGAATATACCTTTTCTCGCCATCCTGGTAATACAGTAGGGCAATCCGAGCGTTGCGGTTGGGATCGTACTCGATCGCTGCTACTTTGGCGGGGATATTGTGCTTGTCGCGCTTAAAGTCAATTACTCGGTAAAGACGCTTGTGGCCTCCACCCCGACGACGACTGGTAATCACACCGCGATTGTTCCGACCTTTGGGGCGATGCACTGATGAAGTTAGAGATCGCTCTGGTTCGCCTTTGGTAATTTCAGCGAAGTCGGAAACAGTAACTTGGCGTGTACTGGGGGTATATGGTCGATAAGAACGGGTACCCATAATTAGTAGTTTTGAAAATGAGTATGGACAACTGATGGGCCTCGCCCATCCTACCTACACTTCTGGGAATAGAACCTGTCTAATCTTGTCTTCGTCCCCAGGAGCCAACGTGACGATTGCTCTTTTATAGTGGGGTTTAAACCCAATAAATTTACCAACGCGACGCTTTTTACGCGGTAAGTGTTGGGTATTCACCTGCACGACTTTTACCTGAAACAAATCTTCAATTGCTGCTTTGATTTCTGGCTTAGTCGCTTGGGGAGTTACTTCAAAAGTGTATTTATTCTGCTCCATCAGGAGAGTAGCTTTTTCAGTCACAATCGGGCGACGCACCAAATCTGGAAGCTTGCGGGGGTCAAAGTTAGGCATTTTTGTAGACCTCCTGAATTTTATCCAGCGCTGCTGGTGTAGTCACAATCTTGTCAGCGTTCAGCAAATCGTAAATATTTAACTGATTAGCTGGAAGCAGCTTGAGATTGGCAACATTGCGAGCTGACAGATAAATTGTTTCTGCTTGCTCAGGCAATATCAACAGAACTTTTGCTCGTGGTTCTACTCCCCAACGGGCGATCGCTGCAATTAATTCTTTTGTTTTAGGTCGCTCTAACTGAGAAGCAAAATCTTCTACTACAATCAAATCTTCGCTGCGACTAAACAGCACTGTTCGCAGTGCTAAACGTCGCTCTTTGCGGTTCATCTTGGTTTCGTAATCTCTCGGCTTCGGACCAAAAATTACACCACCGCCACGCCACAAAGGTGAACGAATTGAACCCGCCCTCGCGCGACCTGTTCCTTTTTGCCGCCAAGGTTTACGACCTCCACCTCTAACTTCTGCCCTCGTTTTTGTGCTGGCATTTCCCTGACGGGCATTGGCCAGTTGTCGCACTAATGCTCGATGCACAATATGAGCCGCGCTTTTTTCACTGGCAACTTTTAAGTCCAGCGTTGTTTGCCCGACTTCTTCTCCTTGCCAGTTTCGTACTACACACTCAACCATGTTGGCTTTTATCTCCCTACACGCTTTGTTGGCACAATACTTAGCAAGGCTCCTGGCTTTCCGGGAACTGCTCCTTTAATTAGCAACAAGTTACGTTCTGGGTCTACCCGCACTACGGTCAACTTACGAATTGTAATTCGCTTGCCACCTAAGCGCCCTGCCATCCGTTTACCTGGATAAACACGACCAGGAGTTGTCCCAGGACCAATTGAACCAGGCGCGCGGTGGTTTTTGGAACCGTGAGACATCGGACCCCGACCAAAGTTATTCCGCTTCTGGTTGCCAGCGAAGCCACGACCGATACTTGTACCAACTACATCTACAGTCTGTCCTGGAGTAAAAATATCTGCCTTAATTTGCTGACCTATACTATATTCACTCGTGTTATCTAATTGATACTCACGCAGATGACGCAACGGTGGGGCAGACGATTTGGCTAAGTGACCCAGCTCCGGCTTGGTCACGGCTTTTTGCTTTACTTCTTTAAATCCAACTTGGATAGCTTGGTAGCCATCGGTTTGTGTTGTCTTAACTTGAGTAACGGTGCATGGACCTGCCTGAACGACAGTGACAGGAATTGCTCTTCCTGCTTCGTCAAATACTTGGGTCATACCCAATTTGGTGCCAAGGATACCTACAGACACAGTAACTGGTTTCTCCTTTTTTTCAAGGGTTACATTGAAATCGGATTACAACCATTCGCTGAATCCGCGTGACCTCTGACTTCCTTTGTGGCAGAAAAACGCTTCTGCAAGAAAGTAATGTCAGGTTGTAATAGAGGCAAATTTACGGCAATTGAGCTATTACAAAGCAAAATTACTATTCAACCCGCCTCTATTGTGAAGCAATAATTTTCATCCAAGCGCGATCGCTCTGGCAATACCCGTTCTCACTAGGACTTAAGCAGCATTCTACCCAGTATCCAACACATGAGAGTTAATATACTTCCTGCTTCACTGACTCTTTCAACCCCAATCCAAGCCATTACCTGAATCTCTACAGATAATTTGACCGAACGTGCCTCACACATTATGTTTAGCATTGGCTATTAACCAAAACGTTCTACGTTTTTCTTTTTGGGGCTTGCAAGATTAGGAGTACTCTTAAACTACTATACAACTCTCTTTCGGTATGGCATAAATTTATTAGCCACGCCAGTTAAAACAAGATGTAAAAGCGATTAATTGAGCTAAGTTATCCTAATTTTTGGTCACGATCTAACACTTTAGACCATCTTTTGAAGATTGTCTACCCAGTGATTAATTTTTAGCAGCTAAATAAATTTGGTTCAGTAATCGTTGACCTGAATTTTAGGAAGTCAAGCCTAAATAAGCATAGTTACCTAAGTTAAAGTAAAATGGGCAGGCAGTTCCGTATTGCTAATGTGGCAATATCTAAGGAAGAAGCTTAGGTGGGCGACAGTTATGGTGCGCGATACCCAACTTGCTGATGCTGCGATCGCAGCATTGGTGTAAATATCGCTTTAAATGGTTAGTAGCCAATCATTAGTATATTTAAGTGCGTTAGCAAAGAAAATCTATGGCACTCCTTACCACTGGCAGACAACTGATTAAAGACTTAGAAAAATTTGGCGCTCTCGGCCTCTATGTCCCCCTTGAAGGAGGCTATGAAGGTCGATACCAACGCCGACTCCGCGCTGCTGGGTATGTCACGTTGCATATTTCAGCACGAGGGTTAGGTGACTTGGCTGCGTATCTAACTGGCGTGCATGGCGTGCGTCCCGCTCACTTGGGTAAGAAAGATATTAGGGTTTATTATCTCCCACCTCTGGTAAGCTACCACCTAGAACAGCTATCGCCACAATCAAAAGGGCTAGTGTTGTGGATCATAGAAGGACATATGCTTTCTAATCAGGAAGTGGAGTTTTTAACAACTTTGCCTAGTATAGAACCACGAGTGAAAGTGGCATTAGAAAGAGGAGGCGATCGCGCTTTTCGGTGGATGCCTTTACAAGAAACTCTGTCACCAAGTTATCAGCAAGTTTAATTATTTTTAATTTGAGCGATCGCTATTTAATGCAAAGTTAGCGATCGCTTTTTTATTGAAACTATTGCCAAGTTATTAGCAAGGTTAATTATTTTTTGTTTAGGCGATCTCTACTTAAACATAATATTAGCGATCGCTTTTTTATTGAAACTGTTGCCAAGTTATTAGTAAGTTTAATTATTTTTTGTTTGGGCGATCTCTAGTTTACAGCTATCTTGCTTAACTCACATCTTGCACCAATCTCAAAGCCTGATAGGGCGGATTTTTTAGTTAAATTGCTTTCAGGCTGTAGCAAGCTTTGATTAAGCTTTCTAAGTCTCAAGGCGAGCGCTCCCGGAACAGGTAAGTCGCCTTACAGTCCTTTGGGTATCCTACGGCAGGTGCATCGCTTGAAAAAATTAGGAGAGCTTGAAAAGTTGATTTTTTTGTGATTGTGCAAGATGTGAGTTAAATCACTGTTTACGAGTTTTTATAAAGTTTTTTTTTCATTCTGCATAATTTCTAGCTTTGAACCTGACAAGTTAAGAGGTGCATTACTTTCATCTTGACAATCAAACTTCAAGCCTCACCCAAGGAACATACTTAGGAACTTCAAGCTGAGGTAGTGAAAGCAATGCATAGCGACAGTAACAAGTCCAAAGTTTTTTATCAACGAGATAGGAAGGAAAAGAAATGGCAATAATCAACGGTAGCGCTGGAAACGACATTCTAACAGGGACTGCACTTGCTGACTCAATATTTGGGTTAGGCGGCAACGACAGCTTACTTGGGTTAGGTAGCAATGATAGCCTTGATGGTGGATTAGGCAACGATACGCTCAACGGTGGAAATGGCATTGATACCCTCAACGGGGCAGCAGGCAATGACACCTACATTATTAACAGCACTACTGACACGATTATTGAGGCTGTGGATTCAGGTATAGATACCGTCCAGTCTTCAATCAGTTATGCGCTGGATGGTGACTTAGAAAACCTGACGCTGACAGGAGGGGCAATCAGTGGTATAGGCAACAGCCTCTACAACACAATTACTGGTAATGCTGCCAACAACTCACTCGACGGAGGAAGAGGCAGCGACATTCTGTATGGCGGAGACGGGAATGATGACCTCTACGCAGGAGACTCATACGATATTTTCTACAGCGACGACAGCGACACTCTTTATGGTGGAGACGGAAATGATACCCTTAGGGCAAGCACCTACTTTGGTTCCGCCTACGGTGCAGACTACGATATTCTGTATGGTGGCAATGGAAACGACGTTTTATTTGCCGATAATTACCTTGTATCGCGCTATAGCGGCTCTTACTACGCTGGAAGCGACGTGCTGTATGGGGGCGACGGGGACGATACTCTACATGGAGGTACGGCAGGCAACGGACTATATGGTGGCACTGGTAATGACACCTACATTGTTTTCAATGACGCGGTTATCGAGGATGCCAATTCAGGTATAGATACTGTTCAGTCTAACTTCAACTTTACGCTAGGTGATAACCTGGAAAATCTGACGCTGACAGGAACTGGAAATACTGAGGGGACAGGCAACGCCCTTAATAACAGGATTAAAGGTAGTGTTGGCATCAATATCCTTAGCGGTGGAACTGGGAACGACAATCTTGATGGTGGAGCAGGGGTTGACACCCTAGTAGGCAATGATGGTAATGATACCCTAATTGGTGGAGCCGATAATGACCTGTTAAAAGGTGGTTTGGGTACTGATCAATTCTTTTATAACACCAATGCCGCCTTTACTGCTGCTGCAATCGGTAGAGATACCATTAGTGACTTCCTTAGCGGTACTGACAAAATCGTTTTAGACAAAACAACATTCACAGCTCTTAGGAGTAGCGCGGGTAATGGTTTTAGTGTAGCTGGAGACTTTACCAGTGTTATTAATGATGCCGCTGCTACTACCAGCAGTGCACGCATTGTTTATAGTGTTGCCACCGATAACTTGTTCTACAACCAAAATGGGTCGGCAGCGGGCTTAGGTACAGGTGCTTTGTTTGCTACACTGGGCGTTCCTTCTTTAGCGGCAACAGACTTCATCATCCAAGCTTGATTGTGGTGACTATCAGTTTGGGCGGTGTTGCAAAAACCTAGTGCTTATGTATTACTAAGACAATCTTAGGAATTTCAATCACCTAGCTGAATAAACCCAGCAGGCTCTTTATGGATTCCAGGGATTTGTTGGAGGAAAGGAGGTAATGAAAAGGGTATAATACCTATCCTGACTAGCTTCGAGAACTTTTCCTACCGTGACCACCCCTGTGCTGATTAATCTCCAGACCTTGATTGATGAACAAAAATGCTATGCGACTGTGCGCCAACTACGATGGCCAGAAGGGGTGACTTGTCACAAATGTGATTCAAAATCTGTGGTCAAACGAGGTTTTGATGAAACCCAGTCGTATC
>JAHHHE010000173.1 GCA_019359535.1 Gloeocapsa sp. UFS-A4-WI-NPMV-4B04 | reverse complement strand
CGCCGACGACCGCTCATAAAGTGGACATCTTGCTGGCGACTGCGCTCGATTTAGTCAATCCGACTCACTTACGAAACTGGTTCGCTAACTGCTGCTACTGTATCTCATAAACATGGAATACGCTGTAAATAGTGTGTATATAAAAAATTGAAACAATCTCAACCAACTTCTATTACAAATTTTTGCATGGTGGTTTATGAGCCTAAATCGCTACTTAGTGCATCACTTATAACATTTAAATAGTAGCAATGTACGCTTAAGGAACCAATAAGTGGGGATGCGCTATGAGAATTGTAGAGGTTTAACAACTGTGAACACTGCTATTGCAAAAGTATTTCGTCTAGGTGCTTTAGCGCTTTGTATTGTCTTAAATCCATTTATAACTGCTGAAGTAACTCTTGGCCCTCCAGTGGATAAAGCATCTAATAAATATCCCGTAGTTTCAAGCTTGGATACTGACAATCCAATTTGCTATATCCAGGAATCAAATGGCTCAACTTTGGATTTAAGTCAGTTATGCGGTGAACAGGAAATTACAACACAATTATCGGAAACTGATCAAAAATTTCTTGCTAGCTATAATAATTCGCTGAGTGCTTACCAAAATATGCAGACTCTGGTAACACCTGATACAGAGAAAAGCCCCGAATCTCCAATCAAGCTCGCACAGAATGTATGCAGCGCTCTCAAGAGCCAAGTGCCGCTAGCTCAAATAGAGACAGACCAATATCAAAGAATTATAGAAACCGAAGACCCAAGAAATCAAAAATTTGCACTTATTGAAGCAGAAATCATCGACTCATTGGCAACCAAGTTCTACTGTCCTGAATTTGCTAAATGAGCAGTTATCTAGATCGGCAACCAGACGATAAATGTAGTTCCTGGTCCGCCAGCAATTGATCCTGTATTTAACTGAGCAGGGCTGCTCGCTTCAATTTTACCTTGCATTTGCTCAATCAATTCTTTCGCGATCGCTAATCCTAGTCCTGTTCCTGGAATCTCGGACTTGCTCTGTACACCTCTGTAATGCCGCTCAAAAATATGCTCTAAATCTCCAGATGGAATGCCAGGCCCATTGTCGCTAAGAGCAACCCCCTGAAAAGAATCTTGTTGTCTCCCGGCTTGAATATAAATCTGTCCCCCAGTTGGGGTGTACTTTAAAGCGTTGTCGATCAAATTGCTCAACACCTCGCGTAACACCTTAGCATTAGCGCGGATTGGCGGCAAGTTAGGGGGAATATCTGCCTGTAAGTTCAGATTACGCTCTTGGGCAATTGCCCTAGCTGACATTAACAACGGTTCTAAAACATCAGCTACAGAGCATAATTCTGTCTCCACTGCTGGCAATAATGGCAACTGAGCGGTTGCTACTTGGATTGGTTCTCTAAACAGTGCTGTTGGAAGTAGTGGTTTTTGGAGTTCTAAATCGTCTGTTGTTAAGTCAATTACACGATCAAACTGTTGTAATAACTCACTCAAGCGATCGCTTTCCCGCACAATATTATCTGCTACTGCCCGGTTAGCATCTCCTGGAGTAAGGCGCTTAAAAAGCAGTTTACCAAACGTTCTTAGAGCCGTTAAGGGATTGCGAAACTGATGTAGTAGATTATCCAGTAAATCACGTTGCTTTGCCTGCAAGCGCTGTTGTTGACTTAGCTGCTGCTCAAACCACTCTCGACGCTGATCTAATAGCCTAGCAAGTGCCAATGTTTGCGCAATCCGTTCAATTTCACTATGCTCCTGTTCATTCCACGCTCTGTCTTCCCTAGCAGTCACTAGCAACCCCATTAACACACCCTCGTGCATTAGCGGCAAAACGATTTGTCTGCTTGGCAATAAACAATGCTCCGATTCATCAAGCTCTTTTGCAGATTTATTTTCTAGCGCTGTTTCTGACAGTAGTCTAGGGAAGTTGCTGCTTGTTTTTTCTGGTAGGACAGCTACGTTCAATCCTTCCCACGCGGCGGCTGTCTCTGGGTAACTTACTAGGGGAATCAGCTTAGTTTGCTCTTTTCCTCCCTCTACCAGTTCTTCTGTCAAGTAAACAATACTCAAAGCTGCTCCCAACCCTTGGGTTAACAGAGCTACTTGCGAGCGGCATAGAGTAACAAACTCAGAACTAGCAGACATTAACATGAAGTCAACTTTGAATGATTAACAGGAGCACAATACTTACCTGCAATTCTATTTTCTCTAGGAAGTCTTGTCAGGAAAAGCACCTCTCGGCAGACTTTCCTAGCATCATTTTTTAGCTCTAGTTTTATTTCCTGTTAAAAATTATAAACTTTTTAGTTCAAGCGATCGCTTGCTGGATATTTTAAAAATAGAAAAATTCTCTCTTATGCGATCGTTCCTGCCTCAACAGGCTTGCTCAAATGCTTAACAGCTTATTCAAGCTTGAAACCTGACTGGAACCACGCCTTTATTCCTAACAGCAAGTCGTATTTGTATCAAAAGCTTAACAAGAGTTGATTTTTAAAACTCAATCTCATATACTGGCGACGGCTTTTGTAACTCTGACTACAATCGTCAGCTTAAAATTAGGAGGACAAGAGGGTGGCAAGGAGACGGAAGCGTAAAAGTCGTCGTCGCCAAGAAGGACGCCGTATCCTCGAGCACGTGGCTCAATATAGCATCGAAAGTGGCGAAGATAAACCTGTGACAGCTGCTCGAAAATTCATTCAGGCGGAGGGGATTTTACCACCTGCACTGCTACTCGTTAAACGGAATGAACATACAACAGACCGTTATTTCTGGGCAGAAAAAGGGCTGTTTGGCGCTCAATATGTGGAAGAAAATCATTTTTTGTTTCCCAGTTTGCGGATTTTAGAAAGCCCGCAAGAGAAAGAAACCGTCGCTGTGCGTAAGTGAACCGCACTTGACTTAACAAATGGTACAGAAGCTCAGGATTTCTCAGAAATGCCTGTTTCTTACAAGTTCTAGCTAATGATTGCCAATCTGCAAAGTTAAGATAATTTGAGCATAAACCCCATTCAAACGCTTGCGTTCGGGTGGGGTAATTTCTTAGCAAAAAATTACCAAGAAGGGGCTAGAAGTCAGGGGTCAGGGGTCAGGGGAAGAGGAATCACGCCCCCTTAATTGGTAGTAGCGCCCCCGATACAGCGCGTGGAGAAGATAAGAAAGAATTGTGCGGATTGCAAGGCAGCCCGACGCACCAAGCGTCCGCAGTTTTATCCCCTGCTTTTAAGTATGGGGATTCCCTAATCCCTGATCCCTAGCCCCTGACCCCTCTTAAAGTAAGCGTTGTCAATAAAATACCGACAAACTGTGGCGTTTTTTAACGTTTCCACAACTTATCGGCACTAGGCTTCAAATTTTTTGATTTTTCTGACCCTTGGTTTAAGTTTCAGCTACTTATGCTTGCTAAAACCAAGGGACGCTTCCTGCTAAATGATAATCCGCTTAATATTCATTTCTCCTCATCCCGCCGCCACCACCGCGGCGATTGGTTTCTTCTCGCGGCTTGGCTTTATTAACTCTTAGCTGACGGCCCATCCACTCTGCACCATCTAATTCAGTGATAGCCGCATCTTCTTGGGCATCTTCATTCATATCAACAAAGGCAAAACCGCGCATCCGACCCGTTTCGCGGTCTGTGGGTAGAACAACCCGTTTAACTGCACCGTACTCTGCAAATACTGCTGTTAAATCTTCTTCAGTAGCACGGTAGGATAGGTTTCCAACGTAAATAGTCATATCGATCACGTAAGTCTGAACAGAAGCTAAAGTTCAAGCCTAAAGACAGCATCAAAAATTGCCACGAAAGCAATATTTAATCTGATTTACCAATGATTAAGTTTAAAGGTTGACAACCACAAAAGTAGGACCACCGTCTATAACTCAACCAGTGATAGGACTGAACTTACACATACCGTCTTATCATATCCTATCCATTGGTTTGTCAAAGGTCATCTGGATTACAAAGAATGATGCTTTTTTGAGCAACTTTGTTTTTAACCTATGCTTCAAATTCACAAGTTTAAAAAGGGATTGTAAGTAAGACAGGGCTTATTACTTGCAAGCCCTACAATATACTTACTTTGTTAAGCAATCAAGTCAAAGCATAAATCCGCTTTAACCATTTCTTACCTTCACTTGCAATTGTCCTTGAGAAGCCTCACACAGTACCGCGCTTCATCGGTGTGGAAGTATATTAGTCAATTGAAATTGACTGAGGACCACTGGTTTTACCATTTTGCTCTCCGTTCGTTGAAGAAGTATAGGTAGTAGAACCAAGGTGTTCTTCGAGCCAGCTTTTTACTGGCTCATCAGACAGGTTGAGTCGAAGCATACCAGAGAAAAAACCGCCCAAAAAAGAAACTGGGTGCTGGGTGAGTTGTTTGAAGAGCGGCTCTAGTTCAGTTACAAACATAAAATTCCTACTTAGTCTACTTTTCTTTACTTCTTCTGGGATTGTAGCGTGTCCTTACGTGGTAATGACCGCATAGAAGAGAGTAGAAGAGAAGGTAAGATTAGAGCCTCCTTATCTTCTAACTCTTTATTTCTACCCTTGTTTTTGTTCAGAGAATAGACATTTATCCGAATCACAACCAGCAGGACCTGACTCTGTAAATTGGTTGGAATCGTAACGAATTAAGCTAGGATAAAAATCATTTGTTTGCCGTCGGGTTTTGACTTCCTGCATTAACTGTTCATATTTGTCTTTGGTTACTGGTTCAAATGGCAAGCGCGGGAATGTTTGATGAGCGTCGAACCTAGCCAGTAGCGCTGCTGATATATATCCCTCATCATCTCGGATAGCTTCATAGATGCGAGTTCCTAAAGTTTCGATTTCGTTTTCGCGGAGTTCAATTGTGGCGCTTGTGTTATGTGCTACATAAAATTTCTGCACCTGCATATAAAAATCCATTTGAGCGATCGCATTAAACTTGCTAATGTCAATTTCATCCGCACCTGGTAAATCTGCCCAACATACAGCAACAGGAATTTCCACCAGCCATTCTGTACAACGCTCGTCAAACGGATTATTCAAAAGATTGCCATTTTCATCTTTATCCGATTGCGATGGAATGACGTTATAGCCGTAGTCAATACAAGCTAAGGCTACGGGGTCATTTTTACGGAAAGTGATCCGCCGAATAAAACGTTGTGACTTGGGGGGATGCCAACCCGGAGATGCCCCAGTCAGGAGAGATTTTGTACCTGATGGTTGGATAGTAGTACAACGGTTGGGACGTTTGAAATTGTGGCGATCGCAATAATCCCAAACAACTTGATGGACAATTTCTTTCCACTCACTCAGGTATTCTTGCTCCTGCTTCTTAAATTGTATTCCCTCTGGTGTTTGTGGTCGTCCTGCTTCCCACCACCGCAGCCAATCTACACCGAATGCCTTGACAAAAAAGTCAAATAACCCTGTAAAAGATACACCAACAATTGGATCTAATTCCCGCGACTCTTGATAGCGTTTTTCACCAAATTGATGATTAAGTAAAGCTGCAACAGATAACGCTCCGGCTGTAAAAGCTTCCTTTTGTTCTTGATAGTTATGTGGATCAATTTGATTAATATGAATCTCTGAAAGATTGCAGTGGAAATTCGCGCCAATTATTTCACCACAATTATGAGCAACTAATCCATTAGCATCAAATCTTGCTGGGCCAGGAACAGTGCAATCATAAACAGGTGTTTCGCCGTCAGGTTCGATAGTAGATACTGTAACAGCAAACCGTTCGCGGTTAAAGTTTCGCTTATAGGTTGACAATAAATCTTCTAACCGTCTAGCTTTGGCTGGATCTTGGAAACTAATTAATTCTTGAAAGACAGTAATGTTGTTATTAGCTATTACCAATTCATGTTGAGCTTTGCAAAGATATCCTGCTAATTCACGATTTGAATTTGGCATCATTCTAATGCCTTCTAATCTACGATTTTTGTAAATACAAGATGCAACGCCTAAGCGCAGTAACATTCGCTGCACAGCTTCAAGTAACTGTAAATTACTTTGAGCAAGGCGGATACTAATACCTTTATTTTGAGTACCTTGCACACTCCCATCAGCATCAAACAACCCGCGCAGAAAACCACAATAGAATTCATAACTAGCTTGTTCAACTTCAGATGTGATTGTTTTGTGTCCGTGAATTATTCCATAATTACCAGCGAGTTTAGCTAGACTAGCAGAACTTACTTCAAAGTATTTATTCTGCTGATGATAAATACCAGTTAGCTTGCTACTGGAGGGAAGATAGTTTTTTACCAAGTCAAGAGCATATTCCTTCATTTCTACTTGGTTGTCACCCCAATACCGTAATTTAGCTGGGTTCGTGTAGTTTGCCGGGTTAACAGCAAAACAACCATCACCTACCAAGTTACCTAGTAACCAACCTTCTGCTTGCGTTCCCTTACCATCCCAAGGTAGTAATTCTCGGTGGTTGTGAATTAATACATGATCGCCTGGTTCTAATTCGGAAACAGCAACCCATTCAGAATATTGTTTGTGCTGGGTTTGAGCTGTAATTTTCAGAACTTGGTGATTCTCAGTTAATCGCAGACTATAGCCTTCTTTCGTTTGCAGTTTGACTACTGGCTTAATCCCAGTAAAAAAGAATCCTTGAGGAGTTGTGCTGAACAGTTCACCATTAACATAAGTGCTGTGTTGGATGCCAATTAAGTCTTTAACTTGTCGTGCGCCCTCACCTGTGTGAACCCAAGTATCTGCCGTAACACATGGATTTAGGGCATATCTTGAGAGTCGATGTTCTACTTCTTCATGAGTAATTTCAGGACAGTGATTTTGAAGCCATGAACGAGCATTTTCTGATGAAGTTGCGTAAGTTTTGAGAAAATCTCGTTTTAATATATCTGAATGGAGAATATCCGCATTTGCACGGGCGATCGCTTCACCAGCCCATTGAATCGCACCTTCGCCAGAATAATACTGTTGGCGAACAGCATTGATACATTCTTCAAGGCTTGGTTTGTGGTGAAATACGCGGCTGTGGTTTGCCATCCGCAGTGCATCACGTTCTGAATCTATCCGCCAATTGCCATCTTCATCTTGTTGCCACAAATTACCTTTAGCATTGGCAAATAATTGATCATTACTGTCACCTTGTCTCATTCCAGCTGATCTTCTGACATTCCCAGCAACAACTACAACAGCAGCTTCATCAATTAATAAGCAGCATTCAACAGAATTTAGTTGTCGTCCTACAGCCTTATTCAGAATAGAGGCACAACGTTCATATAATTCTGGTAACTTAACAGGATTAGCAACGCCGCCAAAGCCTTTTAGAAGTTCTCCTGCGCCGCGAATATCGCTCAAGTCAATTTGAACTTTCACTTCACCTGAAAACCGTTCATCCGTTGAAAGTTCTAGCAGTGTTTGATACGACTTAACCCAACCTCCGCGACTGTCTCCAACATGAATTATGACGCGATCGCCTTCTATTTCAACTTGGGTTATTTCACGGCGTAAGTGAGCAGGAGTAGCACCAATTTCGCTTTGCAAAGTTACGCTAAGATGATTGCGAATCGGCGGCAGTTGATTAATGTATTTTGGTTCTAGGACGGCTCCTGTACCACAGCCCATCATCGCTAAATCCATCATCAAACCGAAAGCCCGCCAATCAACTACATTGGTACTCGTGCAGTTGTAAGCACCTGAGAAGTTTTCAGATTGTTCAATCCAATCAGTGCCACCAACCCATAACCAACGCCCACTAGGGAGAGACTTTATCTGGCGCTGCATCCGCTCAATCAAGGTAGCTTCTGCCTCTGTCAGCTTGCCTAAACGGATTAATCCAAGGATTGTGCGATCGCACACTTCATCCCACGTCTCACGTCCTGCTGATTTGCGACGGCTATAAGTCCTGAAAAATACCGGATTAGCAGCAGGGGCGGTTTCAGGGAATCCGCTTGTCTGACGTACACGCTCAAGGTCTTGAACCATGGATCGAAGTCTTGTTGGTTTGGGATAGATTTAGACTATACGCGATTTAGATATAGGGGACAAGAATTGAAAATTTGAGCGATTTGCGCTAGGTGTAGGGTTTTATTGTCTAGCTGTCGCTAATAAAATTAGTTTCGCCTTACGCTAAGATCGGTGCAGTCAGTCTCTTGAAGCGTGTAATGGTCAACTACAACCCCTTGCATTGTTTACCCACCTCAGCTGAACTACCTGATTCTGACGACACCCCTGTGGATAATGAATTACAAAATTTAATTCCCAACTTATTAGAAGCAATTTTAGCTTTGGCTTGGTCAGAGCGGATAGACTGGTTTTTTGGGGTAGATATGGGAATTTACCACACCCCAAGTGAGCCACCTTTAGTCCCAGATGGTTTTTTGAGCTTGGGTGTTGAGCGGTTTATTGGGGAAGAGGGGCGTTTAAGCTATGTTTTGTGGGAAGAAGACAACGTAGTTCCGCTTTTGGCGCTTGAAGTGGTTTCTAAAACTTATAGCGGCGAGTACGAACAGAAAAAGATATCTTATGCTCAATTAGGTATTTTGTACTACGTAATCTATGCGCCTGGTCGTGGTAAGCGTCGCAAGCGACAACCATTTGAAGTTTACCGCCTAGTAGATGGGCAGTATGTTCAGCAAATGAGCGAACCAGTATGGATACCAGAGATTAATTTAGGAATTGGCAGAGAGCGAGGAACCTATCTAGGACGGATGCGGGAATGGCTCTACTGGTATGACCAGCAAGGCAACAGATTACCCACTTTTGAAGAAATTGCCCAGCGAGAAAGTGAACGTGCTGTAATGGCTGAACAACGCGCTGATACTGAACGTCAACGCGCTGAGATTTTAGCTGCCAGGTTAAGGGAAATGGGCGTAGATCCTAATACATTTGATTTCGATAGATGACCAGTAGATTTAGTTAGCCTAGTAGAATTGGTACGCATTATCTAAAACGAAATTTAGATATTGAAGTAGCCGAGTTAAGCGATCGCCTAATCTAAATTAACTACCATGCTTAGAATAATGGCAGTGTAAGTGTTTAGTTTACTCTGACGCGGAATCGCACAAATCCATAAGAATTAGCAGGATTACCAGAACTAATTGCTCTTGGTATTGTCCCTAAATCAACAACTACGGCTCCATTAACGTTATTAAGCACAGTTCCATTAACGCTGCTACCAACCCGACAAACTGTTGGCGCTGTTTCACTAGAAGGGTAAAAGCGACCTTGATCAGTATCATTAATATTAGTGAAATCTGTGGGAGTTGAACCTAAAGTACGTCTAATACCTCTACCACTACTGAAGGCATCAGCAACAAAAGTAGTATTAGGAGGCACTAAATCACACAGTCTTGAATCTACGGCATCACTACTACCTGTTGATAAAAAGTAGATTGTATATTCAACTTCTTGTTGTGGTTGGACACTGCCTGCGATCGCCCCTTGTAAAGTTCCTGATGGCCAATTAGAATTAGTGTCATTCGGGTCATTTGGATCGTCTACAACTGTCGTAATCCGTGTAGAATTGATTGCCGTAATTCGCTTAACTAACAACAAATTTGGTTGCGGTATGACTATCACGTCCTCAACTGTACTTGATGCCGAGTTATAAGTTGCGGTTGCTGTGCCTGCTGTTATAGTGCGTACGGGGTCAGTATATGTGGCAGTAGCGGGGTTCTGATAAGTAGCAGCAGCGACCGATGAGGCAATATTGACTGTAAAGGTAACTGCAACGCTGCCACCACCAGGAATAGTAAAAGTACCGAAACTAGGGTTAGTTGCACCAGCAGTAGGATTAACAGGTGTAGTGGAACGGGTAGCCCCACCATTAAGGCTAACTGTACCCGTCGAGGCGTAGGTAAAACCAGTAGGCAAGGCATCGGAAATAGAGATATTATTTGCAGTGCTGCGACCAGTAGCATTAGAGACAGTAATTGTATAAGTTGCCGTCGTACCTGTAGCCGTGTTTGTGACGTTAGGCGTGCTGGTAGTTTTAGTAACAGTTAAGTTAGGAATACACTCCGTACCCGAACGAGCGCCAGGAGTCTGGCTTAAAGTAACAGTTCCAATTTGACCGTTTGTACCCGCACTAGCACCAAAAGCAGGAGTAGTACCAAATGTAGTACCGTTTGCACCACCCAACACATTAGTAATTGCTGTACTTGAGAGGGCAACGTAACCGCCACCGCCACCGCCACCAGGCCCATGTGCAGCGCCGCCGCCAGTATTAGTTCCCCCAGTTCCCCCTCGCGCGTTCACACTCAGAGTACCTAAAGTTCCGCTTGCAGCCGTTACCGATACGCTACCACCTGCACCGCCACCACCGCTACCATCGTTAAGCACAGTGTTATTGGCAGCAGCACCGTTAGCGTTGATTGTACCAGCGCCACTCACTGTCCCAGCCCGTAGAATCACAATACCACCACCAGCAGCACCACTGCTAGCGACACCGCCACCAGGAGTACCAGTAGAGTTGTTGGTACTTCCTGCACCGCCACCACCACCAAGCACTAGCTTATTGGCTGCATTAGTAAAGCCTGCACCACCAAAGCCACCTACAGCCGTGTTAGCACTCCAAGCGTTGCCGCCCTTACCACCTGCGCCACCGTTGCTACCACCACCGCCACCAGAATTTTGATCATTAGCTGTTGGGTTAGCATCAGTACCACCACCACCAGCGTTACCAGGAGCGCCGCGACCACTGCTGCCACTTGGATAACCCTCAGCAGTATTGTCAGTTACTCCAGTTGAGTTCAATACAAAGCGAGGCGTTCCAGCGATACCCTCACCTTTAGCACCGTGAAAGTTTCTACTTGCTAAATTGACGTAATCAGTACTACTTCCACCAGTACCACCCGCAAGCGCACGACCACCACCACCCCGAAAGCCTTGACTACTAACATCAATAGAGCCGCCACCAAGGTTTAGACTACCAGCTACATCAAAAGCTACAATACCACCAGTTCTACCATTCCAAGCGCTAGCTGTTACAGTACCTAAGCTAGTTACGCTGGAATATTGCGGTATTCGCACTACTTGAAAGCGACGCTGACCTTGAGATGTGGTTGCGTCAGCATTACTGTAGGCATTAAGTAGACCACTGCTGATAGTTACATTGCCGCCACTTGTTGTCACTGAATTTGTTGCTACGACATACTCGTAAATACCTGAGTTAGCTGGTGTTGAGCCAGTTGCCGGATCTCCTGTTGTTCCATCGCCGTAAGCACCAGTATTAGTCAAGTTAATTGCGGCATCCTGCATTTGGATCACTAGCAGCAAATCACCTGCTGTGATTCCAGTTGTAGCTCCTGTAGCTACTCCAATTGCGATCGAGGTAGCACCCGCACTCACGCTGGCAGTACCAGGGTAATAGGTATTGATTACCCCAGTAGGTGTAGCAGGACCGTCCTTACCTGGAGCCGCACACACTTGAGCTGTTTGAGCATTTAGCTTTAAGTTATCCGGCGCAAATAGTAGGATCGTGCTTTGTGAAGTAACCGTTGTAAATAGCAGGAACAAACTCTTAGTCAGTCTACCCAGACGGTAGCGAGGAATAGAGGAGATAAGATGTTTAAAAGGGGATTTCACGGCTTGCTTGCGATTTTGGGAACATCAAATGGAAAAAATGGAATTAGAGGATTGATAACAGCTATATATTGCAGTAGTGCTTAGGTAGTGTCATCGCCTTTAACCTGCCTTAGCTAGAGTGTCTCCTTTGCTTGGTTGCAGCAAGCGGCGAGAAAGTCGCTCTCGGAGTTTTTGCCCATCACTTGCTTGAGAAGTAGCCACCTCATTAGAAGTTTTTGGCTTTGCTGGTACTGGCTTTTGCAAACCAAAACCATCAAACAATTCATTCAGCTTGACTGTTAAACCAACGTAAGCTCCTCCAGCTGTACGCGAACCACTGAAGCTATCGTCATCAACTTCACCAAATGCGTATCCAGCCGAAAAGCGTAAGTTAGGAGTGAGGTAATAGCCTGCTTCGACTACAAAACCTGTCTCACTATGATTTTCTGATGGTTGATTGATCCAGCGAGCTTCACCCACCAAGTCAACTTTGTATCCCAAGCGGTAAGTTGCCCGTAATTGAGCCAGACTAATCGTACTATTGCCGACTAAATCTTCAGCTAAATAAGAAGTGCTGTTGCGAATTGCATATTTGCCATAAAATTCCCATTGCCAATTTAGGGCGTAGAGTGCTTCTAAAGCAAAGGTGTGATCTTCATAACCTGTGCCACTTCCTAATAAAACAGAATCGGGAATTGTAGATGGATTTTTGCGGTAGTCGTAACGTAATAAAGCATTTAATTTATCGTTGTTCGGATCGCGGTATGCCAACCCAACTCTTAAATTAGCTGTATCTCCTAGCCCGATTAATCTTTGATTAGAAGAGTTTGCTTGTTGATAGCCAACTAAAGCTGTAAGCGCAGGGGAAATTTTACCTGTAGCAGCAGCTGAAATTAATGTATTCGAGCCACCAGAGGAAGTACGATGCTCGTAACGGGCATTGGCTTGGAAATCGTTGTTGCCTGTGTATGAAAGCCCAACGCTGTAGCTATCACCGGAACCAAACCCTAGTGAAGCAGCACTTTGTCCAGGGGCAAACGGTTGAGCAAATTGAGTACCTGCGGCAGTGCGACCAAAGAAATCACCAAAAATATGCTCATAAGCTAGGTCAAGCTTTAAGCCACGCGCAATAGTAAAGCCTTGTTTCAGCCCGATCGCGCCTTGGCTACCTAGTCCATTTTCACCTGTATAGAACCCATTTGGGATCTACTCATGTGCTAACCGCTTGAGCATAAGTCTGATGAAGCAAAGATTGAGTTTAGCGGTGGCATTGTTCAGAGTTCGCTTCTTCGTTCTTGGGCCTTGCTCTTAC
>JAHHHE010000172.1 GCA_019359535.1 Gloeocapsa sp. UFS-A4-WI-NPMV-4B04 | reverse complement strand
AGTCATACTCGGAAAAACAAGATTATTGTTTTGCCACAAGGGGAAGATCTAGTTGATGTCATAGCAGGAGACCCTGGACCAAAAAGTGACATTAAACAATTTCGAGAAAGCTTATCAAATTTTGCTTTTGAACAGAAATTTAGGGGAGATAAAGCTTATATCGGAGAACAGCAGATGGCTACTCCCCAGAAAAAACGAAAAAATCAAGAATTAACTCCTGACCAAAAACAAGAAAATAAAGAGTTTTCATCAACGCGGATTTTTGTTGAGCATACAATCAGATTAATTAAACTATTCCGCGTAGCCCATGAGAGATTCCGATTAAATCGTGGAACTTATGCACAAGTAATTTTTACAGTTTGTGGTGCAAGTTAGGTTACGAATTGGAGCGTTAGTTTTACCTATTTAAATATCAACGCTTGTGAGACTAACAATTATGTTATAGCTCTGAAGCTTTTTCAGTAATTGTTAACTGCAACTACTGAAAACCCAGATTTTACCGTTGAACCTCACTTAATTGCCTAAAGCCTCGTGATGCTACAAAGTTAGATACAGAAGAGGTTTAAGAATTTTTGGAGATGTCTAGTACATAAATCAGATTGCGAGGCAAGCCTTTTTTGTACACTCTCCAAAATATCTGGGGTAGAACCACACTTTTTAGCATAACCTGAATCTATCTTCGTATTGTACGAAGATAGCTCCTCTTTGATTTTTCTAACTAGCCCCTCAGCTACACCTATCTGTTTGGCGATTTGGTTATTACTCCACTGACTCCACTCCTCATCTCCTAACAGCGTTAGTACAGATCGCCGCTTATCTGCATTAGTACGCCGCAGTCCGTGAGTCGCATTGGCTCCTACAGAATACAAGACGGCATCACGGCGTGTACCCTTTCGTATAGTTGCAGCAATTTCTGACAACTCTAATTTTTTAGCAGCAGCGACGCGGTGAAACCCATCAGCTAGCCAGTATTTTTCGCCATCGTAAAAAACCAAAATGGGCGGAAACTCAGATGAGTTATCCATCGCCTCAGCATACTCATCAACCGTAGAGTCATTAAGATAAGCCTTTAACTGAGTACCGCCATCTATTGCTACAAATTCGAGGGCTAGATATTCGTTACCTTTTGGATCAATTAATATCGAAAAAGGAGTGTGCCTTATCGTCTTCTAGAGACATAAGGGGAGTGTCATCACCAGCCGTTGATGTATCAATCAGCTTCTCTTGGATTTCTGGTGTGGGCAAAAGTTCTTGTTCGCTACCATTCCAGACTTCTGGTGCTACAACGCTGTGGTGGAGAGGCGTTGCCTTAGAGTTATCTGTATGCGTATTTTCGCACTTATAGCGATTTTCAGTTGGATAGAACATTCCACTCAGCCATATCGTTACTTAGACCATGCCGATTTCTTCTACTCATGTGAAAACCGCTATATCTGACGCTGGAGTTTCGCCTACATTCGAGGACTGTTACAACAGATGTTTCTCCAGCCACTGAATCTGTCGATCAATTTGCTCGGCTGCCTTTACAAAGTTTGGCGGTTGACCGTCAACTACTTTTGCTGCATTTATCTATTTTTGCAACACCCCCCAGGGGGCGTATATAAGAGTTGGGGGAGTACAGCCACTAAATCAGCATCCGTATCGATTCAAGCTTATTCAGCTTGATTTGCAACAATCATATTCACTAAGTTCTCAATGAGTCGCTCGCGCTCCATTGGCACAATATCCTTGCCATGCAACATCTCTTGCACAATCATAAAGTGCACAAGAGTACCAATAAAAATTCGTGCCGTTGCTTCTGGGTCAGAGAGCTTGAGTTGAGGACAAGTCGTGAAGTATTGACGGAGCATCTTGAAGGAGGTCTGCTCGATATTGCGAACAAAAGCACGGGCTAACTGCGGGAACCGTCCTGACTCTCCCAAAATTACACGCATAAAGTTGAGGAACTGCGGCTCATTCATACCCGTATTTAACACCCGATTCGCTAAATCTTGGAGGATGATTTCTGGGGCAGTTTGCAGGACTTTCTCATTGGCAAGATCAAAAATTGAGCGGAACTTTCCCTCAACCAAGCGTTGGATCAGCGCCGTAAACAAGCCTTCTTTATCCTGAAAATGGCTATAAACCGTTGCTTTCGATACCCCTGCGGCGATCGCCACTCGATCCATACTCGTTGCCGCATAGCCGTGTGCCAAAAACTCTTGCATTCCCCCTTCTAAAATGGCTTCGGCTTTCTCTAGAGATAATTGGCGGTCTGCGCGTGTGGATTTTATCTGTCCCATTCGGTGGTGTTTTCCTCTGAACCGCGTTTTGATTCACGAAATCTAGTCAACAAATCCCTGTTTCGATTAGCCAGCGCTGTGTGGAGGTAAGTACAACGACATAAATAAACAGCGAACCGTGTGTTGGTGGATCTGTCACTGGGTATGGATAGTCGTAGTTGACGGTTCGCTGTTTATTTAAGAGTTCCCACTTAGAACATTGCTGTGCTACAACATCGAAGATTCATAGGTAGATGCCGCAAGCCGTTAAATTTAACTTGACATTACTATACTAATCGGTTTAGTCTAAAATTATCCAAAACTGAACTGTATAGTTTAGGCAGCTACTGTAATTAGGAGGCACCAATGGTACAGAATGCAACCCTTGAAAAAGGTTCATCTTCATTAGTCCGCAATCGCTGGATAATCATTGCGACTATTGCGCTCTGTATCGGTGGCACGACTACGGGACTTTTCTGGCGTAACTCAATATCATCCACTCAGCATCAACTTGTGCCAGTAAGCGATTCAGTCGTCAGAACGGTCACGGCATTGGGGCGCTTGGAGCCAAAGGGAGAGGTAATTCAGCTTTCTGCGCCTGCATCTAGTCAAGCCAGTCGCGTCGAACAACTATTGGTGAAGGAGGGCGATCGCGTCAAAGCCGGACAGACGGTTGCGATTTTGGATAGTCGCGCTCGTGCTTCAGCAGCAGTGGATGAAGCCGAAGCACAAGTGCGTGTCGCGCAGGCAAAGCTTGCCCAAATTCAAGCTGGGGCAAAACGGGGTGAAATTGCCGCCCAACAAGCGTTGATCGCCCGTCTCGATGCTCAACACCAGGGAGATGTTGATGCACAAGCTGCAACGGTAGCGCGATTACGAGCCCAAGCGCAGAATGCCGCCGTCGAAAACAAACGGTACGGCTCTCTGTATCAAGAGGGAGCCATTTCTGCTTCAGCGCGGGATAGCAAACGCCTTACCTGGGAAACGGATCAAAAGAGTTTACAAGAGGCACAGGCAGTGCTGCGGCGCATCCAAACAACGAGTTCACCCCAACTGAGTGAAGCAAAAGCAAACCTGGCTCGGATTGCCGAAGTGCGTCCCACTGATCTGCAAGCGGCTGAGGCAGAAATCAATCGGGCTAAAGCAGCCGTGAATCAAGCCAAGGCAGATTTAGAGCAGGCATTCGTTAAATCACCCCAAAATGGCTCTGTGCTGGGTATTAATACTCGTCCAGGTGAATTGATTGGTGACAGTGGCATCGTTGAAATTGGGCAAACAGACCCAATGTACGCTGTAGCAGAGGTTTATCAAAGTGACATTAGGAGAGTGCGAGCAGGTCAACGAGTGCGGCTGACAAGTGATTCTCTGTCCGATGAGTTGCAAGGCACAGTGGAGTGGATTGGCGCTCAGGTGCAGCGGCAAAACATCATCAACACTGACCCCAGCGAGAATATTGATGCCAGAATCGTCGAAGTTCATGTTCGACTTGATGACGCTTCTAGCCAGAAAGCTGCCAAGTTCACCAATCTCCAAGTCAAGGCGGTGATTGAATGAGCGGAATCTGGCAACTCATCCGTCGCCGAACGCCTTTAGGCTGGCTGCAACTGAGTCATGAAAAAGGTCGATTATTAGTCGCTTTATCAGGTATTGCCTTTGCAGATGTGCTGATGTTTATGCAACTTGGTTTTCAGAACGCCCTGTATGACAGTAATACTCGTCTCAATCGTTCCTTACAAACTGACATTGTGTTGCTCAGTCCACAAGCTCGCAATATGCAGAATCTATCGACGTTTTCGCGACGACGATTATATCAGGCAATGGATATTCCAGGCGTAAAAGCAGCCGAGCCGTTTTACGCGAATACGATTGTTTGGAAGCACCCGCAAAGGCGACAAGAAACCACGGTTCAACTGGTGGGACTTAATCCAGACCATTCTGCGTTTAATTTGCCAGAAGTGAATCAGCAATTAAACAAACTAAAACTGCCCGATACAGTGTTGTTTGATCGCGGTAGTCGCGGCAATTACTCAGAAACGATCGCTCAACTTGCCCAAAACAAAACCATGACAACAGAAGTTGAACGGCGCACGATTACACTGGCTGGTCTCTTCACATTGGGTGCTTCGTTTGGCGCAGACGGGACGTTGATCACGAGTGACCAGAACTTCTTATTGATGTTTCCCCGGCGGGAAGCCGCCAGCATTAGTTTGGGTCTAGTCTATTTAGCTCCTGGTGCTGATCCGCAGCAGATAGCCGCTGCAATGAAATCGTACTTACCCAACGATGTGCAAGTAATGACTCACGCAGAATTTATCCAGTTTGAAGAAAACTATTGGAAAAGTGCAAGCCCAATCGGGTTTATCTTCGGTCTAGGAACGGCAATGGCGTTTGTGGTAGGGGTAGTGATTGTCTATCAGGTTCTCTCAACGGATGTAAACGCTCATCTTAAGGAGTATGCCACCTTCAAAGCGATGGGATACAACAATGCATATCTGCTGAGCGTGGTATTTGAAGAAGCCGTTATTCTCGCAGTTTTGGGCTTTGTTCCCGGTACTATCTTGCCTTTAGGACTTTATGCCTTAGCCGCGCAAGCAACTGCCTTGCCGCTTTACATGACAGTTACGCGAGCAATTCTTGTGCTGATCTTGACTTTAATTATGTGTGGTTTGTCTGGGGTGATCGCCACCCGTAAACTCCAATCTGCTGATCCTGCTGATATGTTTTAGGTTTCAATCATGTCTCAGCCCGCTATCATTGTTCGCAACCTTGATCACTACTTTGGTCAAGGGCAATTGCAGAAACAAGTTCTCTACGACATTAATCTTGAAATTAACAGTGGCGAAATTACAATCATGACCGGACCTTCTGGCTCTGGTAAAACAACCTTGCTTACCTTGGTCGGTGGATTACGTTCTGCCCAATCTGGCAGCTTGCAAGTGTTGGGACAAGAACTTTATGGTGCAAATGCTCAACAACTTACCCATGCACGTCGCCATCATGGGTATATTTTTCAGGCACATAACTTGCACAGCAGTCTTACTGCCCTGCAAAATGTCAGGATGGGCTTAGAACTGCACCCCGATATTTCAACCGTAGAAATGCAAACTCGCTCTGCCGAGATGCTTAAAGAAGTGGGACTAGGCGATCGCGCCAATTACTATCCAGATGATTTATCAGGCGGGCAAAAACAACGAGTCGCGATCGCGCGTGCTTTAGTAAGCCATCCCAAAATCGTTTTAGCAGATGAACCTACGGCAGCACTGGATAGTAAATCTGGGCGGGATGTGGTCAATCTTATGCAAACTCTTGCACAGGAACAAGGTTGCACGATCTTATTAGTAACGCACGATAATCGGATTTTAGATATTGCTGATCGCCTTGTGGACATGGAGGACGGCAGGTTGACTAGTAACACTACGACAACAATGTCAGTTACTTAGTCTCAGGCTACGTTAACGTTGTACTCCCCCAACCGTTAGATCTACCCCAACCCAGGTCAAAGGAATCACTCATGGGACAAAATGTGGCTCAAGCGAAGTTTATTGCTAAAATCTCTGGTGTTGCGTCTTATAGTCGGTTGATGTGGAAGGATTTTCCTACCGTTAAAAACTTTTGCAACAGAACCACTAGCGATTCATGCCGTACTACTCTCAACCCGAGCGCATTCCCACTGTATTAGAGGCACTCAACCACCAAACGGTTGAGCAGTTGAAGGCACTGGCAAGTTTGCTGGCTGCAGGCAGTATTCCTTCGCGCAAAGCCGAACTGGTAAATTATGTTCAGCAGCAAATGCAAGGTGAATCGCTACAACGCCTCTGGGAACAGTGCGATCATACCCAGCAAGCAGTGATTTCAGAAGTAGTACATTCAGCAGACGATCAGTATCAGCAAGCGCGATTTGTCAGCAAGTACGGTAAAGAACCCGTTTGGAGTAAGGGTGAACACTATTCTTACAACTATAAGCCTTCTATTTTGGGCTTGTTTTTTTACAGTTTCACAATGCCTCAAGATTTGAAGGCACGACTCAAGGCGTTTGTGCCACCGCCTGAACCAACACGCATTCAGAGTGTTGAAGGTGTGCTAGACACCCTCTCCCGTACTGAGAAAGAGTACGGCTACAGCAATCGCAAACATAAATCCCGCCCAGTTGAACTGCCGCTACATATGCGTGAAACAGAGTCATTAGCACGGCGGGAGCTACAAACTATCTTGCGGCTGGTGGATTTAGGCAAAGTCACCATTAGCGACAAGACGTTTTATCCCACTGGCGCGACCCTAAGCATGATCGCGGAAGTGCTTGAGTCAGGAGATTATTACAGCGACTGGACGACAACCCAATCACCAGGAGGCTGGCAGTATAATTACGAGATCGGATTCATCAAACCCTTTGCCTGGGTCATGCTGTTACAGGCAGGCAAATTGGTGGAACTCAGTGCCAAACGTCTGGGGTTGACGAAAGCAGGACAAAAGGCATTGAATGAGCCAGCGGAAAAGACGCTACAAACGCTCTGGAAAAGCTGGTTAAAAAATACGTTACTCGACGAACTACGGCGAGTTGACAGGATCAAAGGACAAACAGGTAAAGGTAAACGGAGTTTAACGGCGGTTACCGGACGACGCAGTAAAATTGTCGCAGCTCTCAAAGATTGTCCGGTTGGTCGCTGGATTGAGTTGACTGATTTCTTTCGCTACATGATTGCAGCGGGCTATGAGTTTGAGGTCAGCCGTAATCCTGAGAGCCTGACGCTGGAGGGGTACGGGTCCCTATATGATTCGAGTTTCCTAATTCTAGAAGCACGATATATTCTCTGTTTTCTATTTGAGTATGTCTCTACTCTAGGATTAGTGGATGTGGCGTACATTCATCCTGAGGATGGCGTATTCAACTTTCAAAAAGATGTAGCTCTGGATTACTACTACGGTGGATGTTTGAGTCGCTATGATGGTTTGACGTATTTTCGGTTGACTCCGTTGGGCGCGTATTTTTTGGGCTTGAGCGAGCGCTACACACCTGCAACCTTGCCGCCAAAGCAAGTTTTACGAATTTTGCCTAATCTGGAAGTGGTGGCAGTGCAACAACTGAGTCGCGCTGATCGCCTGCTGCTTGATAATTTTCTGCAACCCGTTTCTGATGCGGTGTGGCAGCTAGAGCAGGGGAAATTACTAGATGTGATCGCTCAGGGACGGAGTGTGGATGAACTGCAAAAATTCCTAAGTGTGAATAGCAGCGAAGCACTACCACAACCTGTAGCACAATTTCTTGCCGACTTAAAAACACGCACCACCAGTTTGCAAGATTTGGGTTCCGCCCGATTGATTCGCTGTACAGACACCGCACTTGCTACCTTGATTGCGAATGATTCCTGCACCAAAGCTTATTGCTTCCTAGCTGATCAGCCGAAAACGATTGCTGTGGGGCAAGCCTGCTACTTGGTCGTGCCAGCCGAAACTGAAACCAAGTTTCGTAATGCTTTGAAGAAATTAGGTTACAGCCTTCCTGTTTGAGGAGAGCCTCATGTCCTACGTTCCCGAAAATGCTCTGATTATCCAAAGTGATCGCTCGGTTCTCCTGGAAGTACATTCGCCGCGTGCGGAGGCTGCTCGTGATGCAGTCGCTCCTTTTGCTGAACTGATTAAAAGTCCGGAACACATTCACACCTACCAGATTTCACCTTTAAGCATCTGGAACGCACGGGCGGCAGGAATGCCCGTTTCCGAGATGATTGCAGCTCTGCGAGAACACGCCAAGTATCAGATGCCGGAGGCAGTAGCGCAGGAAATTGAATCATTAGGTAGCCGCTATGGGCTGACCGTGATTGAGCGAGGCAATGGGCATTTGCTGTTAAAGATGGCGGATTTACCTTTAGCAGAGTTGCTCAGCCGGAATCAGGCAGTCTCAAAGTTTCTGGGAGAGCGCCTCTCAGATTTAGTCTTTCAAGTTAATGCTGCCAATCGCGGGGTGCTAAAACAGGCGTTGCTGGCGGCAGGGTATCCCGCTGAAGATTTAGCAGGATATGTGGCAGGTGATGCGCTGGCTATTCAGTTACGAGCAATCAGCCAAACTGGATCTCCTTTTAACCTACGTCACTATCAGAAAGAAGCCGTCGAAGCATTCTATCAGGCAGGACGTGTCCAGGGCGGTAGCGGTGTGATTGTGCTCCCCTGTGGAGCCGGAAAAACGATGGTGGGATTGGCAGCCATGACTGCTGTGCAGTCAAATACCCTTGTTCTCACCAGTAGCCTAACTTCGGTGCGGCAATGGCGACGGGAATTACTCGATAAAACTACATTGCCGGAGGACGCGATCGCCGAATACAGTGGAGAATCGAAACAGACGGCACCCGTGACGCTGGCAACTTACCAAATTCTCAGCTACCGCTTTAGTAAAGATGGTGAGTTTCCGCATTTTCAACTATTCAGCGCTCGCTCATGGGGCTTGATTATCTACGACGAAGTTCACCTGTTACCCGCACCTATTTTCCGGATTACCGCCGAACTGCAAGCCCGTCGTCGCTTGGGTTTAACAGCTACGCTGATTCGAGAAGATGGCAAGGAAGGCGATGTCTTCGCACTAATTGGTCCCAAACGCTACGATGTTCCTTGGCGCGAACTGGAAACACAGGGGTTTATTGCCGCCGCCGAATGTAGCGAAATTCGCGTGCCGCAAGATCCCGAGCGCCAGATGGAATATGCGCTAGCAGACAAACGTCGTCAGTTTCGCATTGCCGCTGAAAATCCGCGCAAATATGAGGTCGTGCAATCGCTGCTGCAACAAGAAGCGGGACATCGCATCCTGATCATTGGCGAATATTTGGATCAACTGAAGCAGATTTCGGAGAGGACAAGATTACCTATTGTGACCGGGAAAACGGCACAGTCAGAGCGCGATCACCTGTATGAACAATTTCGCTCCGGAGCTATCACCGGATTAATCTTGTCACGAGTCGGCAATTTTGCCCTGGATCTGCCCGATGCGGATGTCCTGATTCAAGTATCGGGTAAATACGGCTCTCGTCAGGAAGAGGCACAACGGTTAGGGCGAGTTCTCCGTCCTAAAGTCGATGGTCACAGCGCCCACTTTTATACCTTAGTGTCGCTTCGCACCTGCGAGGAAGAGTTTGCCCGCCATCGCCAACTCTTTTTGGCAGAGCAAGGCTATAGCTACCGAATTGAAATTGTCGATGATGGGGTAAGGTAATGGCACTACAGTTGTATATAATTTCTAGGGAGCTTGGGAACGTTTGCGGTATGATGGTAGCGAGCAAGAGCAAGATGTAAGTCTACGCCCTAAGTACAGGACAAAAGCTTGC
Source organism: Gloeocapsa sp. UFS-A4-WI-NPMV-4B04 (assembly GCA_019359535.1). GTDB lineage: Bacteria > Cyanobacteriota > Cyanobacteriia > Cyanobacteriales > Chroococcidiopsidaceae > JAHHHE01. Next base: position 3,311 of record JAHHHE010000172.1, on the reverse strand, counting down.
CAACAATGAAGGGAAAAGGTTTCATGAGAATTACCACATTCTTTAACCATGAAACCTTACGAATCAGGTTACTTTACTTCGAGATGCGTTCGCGCCCTCATCTAAGTTGGCATGGTGCAAGTTTGAGCTTTATAGTCGCCTTTTTGAGCGCGTTTCTGCGAGTCAAAGCCGTCAATTTTAATGAACTGGCAACAGCGTTTAGTGGCACATCCCAAACGGGATTAAGCCGTTGTTAGTTGTTGCTAAAGGACATGGTAGAAGACAGCGTTGCGGTACAGATAAGTTTGGCTTCCCAACCGGACATGCACCTTCTTCTAAGTTCTTCATGAATTTTCAAACTGGCGACATGGTGAAAGCTAATATTCCTAATGGCAAGTATGCCGGAACATTATCCCGGACGTATTACTATCCGGTGTCAATACTTCTCGGTTAACTAAAAATTAGAATTTTGAAGTGCTAGAAGGTTGATGCTTGCGTCTACTTATTGAGAGCAATGTCAACTGCCAAGCTTAACCGAGAGGTATTGTATCCTGTTTAAACCTAGTTTCAAACTAAGAACGAAAAGTAAAAGTTTTGACGTGCATTCTAAATTTTTGCAAGTCATCCCTAAAGCTGATGGCTTTGCCTATAGTTAATTTAGCAGCGATTCCCCATACGCCCAAATTGGAGATTGTGGACGCAGCACCCTCGCTACATTCTAGGTGAGAAAAGCAAGAGTAAATTCTGGAAAATCTATCAGACGGAAAATCTATCAGACAGTGATGAGGCGATCACTATCTATCTGACAGCGCAGACTCCAAACTAAACTTATACCGACAACTTTCTCCATTGTAATCACGTGGGACTCCAGCGATAACTCGATCTATCAAGGCGACACAAGCGATCACTAAACGGTCTTTGGGTGATTCGCAGACTTTGTACAGACAGGTTCAGGCGTTCACCTGCAAAGAAAATAGAGTATGCGAGTTGTGGGACTCGATGTGTGCAAAAATTCGGTTGTCGCTTGCATACTTAATATCGAATGTCGTGCGCCCGATTGAAACCACGACATTTTACTATGATTCAGGCTTTCTCCGCTTTTACATCAATGCGGCTAGAACCGTTGGACTTTTAGCCTTAGAACCAAACGTGACAGTCAGTAATCAGATTAAATTCATTTTGATAACCACAACCCTAGCCATCCCACCATTACACTGTAATCGCTTGCTTAGAAATGCTGAGCCGTCAGCTAGCAGCGCTGAGACTTGACGCTGACGCTACCTTTGGCGAATTATTAACTCGGCAATCAAAGAGCCTACAAGATAGAGGCAAAATTGATAGAATTAATGCATGAAGAAAGCGGATGCCCGACTGCTGAATCCCACAACTCAAAACTACCTGCGTCAACAGGCAATTCGGCTGCGAGAACAAGGTAAACCAATGGGCGAGATCGCGGTTTATCTCGGTGTACATCGCACAACGGTTTGTGGGTGGTGGAGTCAGTATCAACGCGAGGGTGAGGCAGCACTCAAGCAACAGCAAAGAGGGGCAACATTTGGTGAAAGACGCAGCTTGAGTCCGGCAGAAGAAGCGACAGTGCAACGGTTGCTGCGTGAGCATTTCCCAGAGGGTGCAACGCGAAAAAGTGGGATCAAGCAGGATAAAGTTTAGCCGTCAAAATGGAGTTGCAAAAAGTTGACCAAGTACCAGCAGCCCATTGACATCTAGCGTGTAGTATTGCCTCAGCATTTTCCAGCAACCAGAACTTGCCATTTCCTTTAAGCCTTTGATTAACCACTTGGCGGATTAAACTTTCAATTGCACCGCTGCCAATAGACATCTTCATTGCTGCCACTTGAGAATAGGTCAGTCGCCCTTGCTGATGGAATTTGGTAAAATACTGAATCTCATTAGTCATAGTTGAGCGGCGCTCGCCACACATCTTTTTGCTCAAAGTCTGCATTTGGTCAAGTAAAGTAGCTGATTGTCCGCGTTTTAGTGTAGAACGGGCTTGCTTGAACCAAGCCTGTTGTTCTGGCAGTTGAGTAAAAGCTGCCTCGGCAAACGTGTGTAAATGTTCTGTGGCGTGGTAAAAGTCAAGTAACCCATGTGTTGATTGGGGGAGACAACCAAGGCGTTGCAATAGTGGTGGGATATGTTGCCAAATCCACTTTGCACCATCTGCAATTAATACTACTTGAGATGCGAGATTTATTCCTAGACGTACCAGATGCATTTCTAACAATTCCAAAAAAGGTTGAAGTTTGCCATAAGTGCCATCATTAGTCACAGTAATTTCAGTAGTATTCACCCGTTTCCCCAGAGGATCTACTACATAAATAGTCAGTAGCTTTGGTTCAGTCCACTGACCTTTATAACCATGCCGATTGGTTGTCTGACGTGGTTTACCCTTTTTGGCTTCACGAATGCGAGTGCGTCCCCCATCGACTGAAATTACCACACGCTGGTCTTTCAATGCGGCTGTAATTGGTAACGTTCCTTGTTTGAAATGGAATAATTGTGAGTGCCGCACACTCAAACCTTGTTGATTGAAATGGTAGGTCAGGCGTTCAACCCGTCTGAGGCTGATGCCAGGGCAAACGCATCTTATTTTTGAAAGGCAGACTGGGCAAGGGTTTTAGGCATTTAATATTTATAATTATCGATTCTTGAAATCCTTGCTGCATAAGGCATTCAGAATTTAGATGCGTTTGCCCTGAGGCTGATGCTGATACCCCAAGCAAAAAGCCTCTGGCGTGCGCTCTCAAATGAGCTACTTACTGTCCCTGCCTCTGCCACTGTAGACCAGACCAAAGGAGTAATGCCTTCTTCCATGCACAACCATCTTAAAAATGGACAAAACCCTTGCCCCCTCGCTTTTCTACGTTTTCCTGATCGGCTATTGGACCGTTCTACCACATAGGCTAATCGCAAACATACTACAACATTACCCACACATAGCACCTGCCGTTCGACTTGCCCGTTTCCCTTGCTTTTAGGATGCCGCCAAAAGTGCGTTTGTTTGCTCGCTGTTATCTGGGCTGACTTTGAATTGGACAGTTTGTGTAACAACAAAGCCATACATTGCCCTGCTAGTATTAAAGCCGCTTGTCTAATCAACTGTTCTCGCTCACAAATAGTTCGCCCATCCCACTGGCAAACATTTGATAAGGACATCTCTACGGCGATTGTTTGCTCAAAATTTTTCCACCTCTAAATTTTGGGTTGATAGAGTGAAAAAAGGCTAGGATGCACTGAAGTCAGGCAATCACAGGGGTACCTATGGCAAGCATCGAAGTGATTATTCGGGATGCTCAAGGCAACATCATCAG
>JAHHHE010000171.1 GCA_019359535.1 Gloeocapsa sp. UFS-A4-WI-NPMV-4B04 | reverse complement strand
GATTAATGGGGTTCAAAAAAGAGGAGAAAAGGGAAACCACAGTACAAAACGTATAAGATTTAACTCTACTTCTTCTGCTTAATTGTTTGTTACATACTTATAAAATTCCCCCCAGACTTACTTAATTTGGTAGTAGCTGTACTCGGTGAAATGTCATTATTATCAGTATCGTCACCATCATTATTAGTATCGACTTGGTTAACTCGACCTTCAACTGTTAATGTTCCTGTTCCTGGAGTAGCACCCGCCGTAGGACTATAAGTATACTCAACGAGTCTGTATTGCCCCTTACTAGGATCAGTGGAGTCTACAGAACGCCAAATAGTTGTTGCGGCATTTGTTACCACAGTAGAGCCAGTAGTGTTACTACCACTACAGTTACCAATTCCTGGTATGTTTACTGCTGTAGTCCAACCAGGAGTACCTACTCTGGGATATTTTGCAATAGCTCGGTTATCGTTAATTAAAGACTGATAACGAGTAATACCTGTTTCTGCTGCGCTCAAACCTCGATTTGTTGCCTTTTGAGTTAATGCCGTTACCTCATCGCCCTGAGACCTCACAATCATCGTAGTACCAATTAGGAGCATAACAAGTCCCATCCCTACAGCAATGGGTATGGCGAAACCCTGCTCACTAGAGCTATTTTTGAGGGCAGATTTTAAATTTTTATTCATATAAATTTCTCCACTTATTGAGTGGAATTAAGCAATTTACTTGCTCTAATAATTTTGTAAATTAAGAGTATTGAACTTGTTGCATAATCAGTATTTAAACTGAGATTTTTATCGCAAATTAGCTAAATACTTTCTTGTTATAAGGATGTATCTGTTCTAAATTACTCTGATGTTTTAACTACATCCTCAGTAAAAGTTCTGATGTTGCTTTTGTCTGCTAGCTCAACAGCCGAGTAAATACGGTTGCGTAGATACGAAGCAGCTTGCTTGTAGTCAAACATCGCACCTTCGCGTCATGACAAAAGCGATCGCGCCTATCCTGACAGAAGCGATCGCGTTATCTGTTGACTGTGATCGCACCTTTATATCCTGACAAAAGCGCTCGCGTTATCTGTTGACTGCGATCGCATCCTTTATGTTGTAATTAACGGTAGTGGCTTAGGGTAGAGCGCCCTACTCTCCCGCAGTTTGTAATACACGCTGATACAGCGAATCAGTTATCCAAAACCCTGCTGTCAAAATCAAACTATCCACTACAGGCTTAACAGCTGAAATTGCACCTTTATGTTTGGCTTCAATCAAGACTCCCAAGATGCCAGTAAATTTGAGTCCGAAGCGGGAAGCTACTGTTCTACCTCGACGCTCATCTAGTAAGAGCAAGTCCGCTTTTAACTCAATCGCAAGTGCAATTGCTTCCGCTTCACCCGCATCTAGTTCTAGTTGAAGGGCAGTTACCAGAGCGTTATTTGCAACTCGTTGGGCTTGAATCCATGACTCAGTTTGCACTTCTACGCTGCCTGCTACTACTCTGCCCACGCTAGCCATTTCATCGTAAACAGCTTGAGGAATGACAATAGTTCCATAGAGTTGTTGTAATAACGCCAGTTGGCTAATGGCAGCAAGGTTAGTGATTGGCGAGGTGTTGCTGACAACAATCACAGTCGGTTCAATTCTTGCAGAGTCTTGAGGTCGGCTTCAAATTCCGCAACGTCATAGTGAAGTGGAATTTGGCGACTAGCTAACAATTGTTGAAACTGAAGTTGAGACATTTGGGCAAGGTGGCTAGCTTGACCAAGGGTTAATTTTTCTTTCTGAAAAAGCAGAATCGCAATCTCTTGGCTCAACTCAGCTTCTGAAAGTCCAGTAGCTTGTAGGATTTCATTAGAAATAACTAAGCTCATTAGGGCTTCTAACTTACTTGTGCATCCTCGACCCATTATACTAGGGCGCTTAAGTCTTTTCTCTACCTGATCAGATGAGCTTTTGTGGTCTTACCTTTTAAACACGATATTTAGATTAGAAAAGTCAAACATCTGTGCCATCACGCCTTTGTATCCTGATATGACAGAAGCGATCGCGTTATCCCTCAGACAAGCGATCGCATATTTTGAGTTGTTACAGAATAGATATGTTGGTTATGTGGAGTAAAAATCAGTTATGCAGAGTATTACCTTACATTCCCATGTTGGCGAAGATGGAATATTGCAACTATCTGTCCCCGTTGGCATGACAGATGTAGATTTAGAGGTAATGTTAATTGTCCAACCAATTGTCAAAAGCGACAAGGCTAAAACGCCCGAAGGGTTAGGTTGGCCACCTGGGTTTTTTGACAGGACAGCTGGCGATTGGGAAGGGAAACCGCTTATACGCGGGGAGCAAGGCGAATACCAAGAGCGCGATCAGCTTTTATGATCTATCTGCTAGACACCAATACTTGCATTGGCTACCTCACTCGTCGTACACCTATTGTTGACAAAGTAGCCTCGCTATCACCGCAGGACATAACGCTATGTGACATCGTAAAGGCAGAGCTTTATTACGGTGCTTATAAAGGTACCCGCCTAGAAAGTAATTTGGTGTTATTTAGGGAATTCTTCAACTTATTCATTAGCCTGCCATTTGATAGCAGTGCGGCAGAAGTATAAGGTTGTATACGGGCGCAGTTGGAGCCATTGGGAACTCCTATTAGCCCTTATGATCTTCAAATAGCAGCGATCGCTCTTGCTAACAATCTAACCTTGGTTACACACAATACCCGTGAATTCAGCCGAGTAGCAGGATTACGAATTGAGGATTGGGAAGCCGATTGAGCAGCCACAATTGATAAGACGTGACGGTGATTCAAGCTGTAAGCTCAAAGCATTTTCGCAACACGCATTTATTTTATTACGTCGGTATTGCCCATTTACTACTAAAATTGATCTAGGGTATAAATATTATCCTGATTCTAAATAGGACTAATGGCACAAGATTTCCGCGTGGTTAAAGATGCTGTGCGACCTGATAACCAAGGACGCTTGACACTAGGGCAGGTAATTACAGCAAAAAGCTATCGAGTTATGACCAACGAGGCAGGGCAAATCTTACTCGATCCAATTGTAAGCATCCCAGAACTAGAACTGTGGCTATGGAAAAATCCTGATGCCTTAGCTTCAGTCCAACGGGGAATTGAACAAGTATCAACTAACGAAACCTATGATTTAGGTTCTTTTGCTCAGTATGCAGACTTAGAAGTTGATGACTAATGCAGTTTCAACTGCGATTTTCAGTTGAGGCAAAAAAAGCCCTAGAAAGCTTACAGCAGGTAGATCAAAAAAAATACCAAAAAGTATTAAAGACATTGGGTTTGATGGAAACAAACCTGCGTCACCCCAGCCTTAACACTCATAAGTATGATTCTTTGAGTCGACAAAATGGAGAGGAAATATTTGAAGCCTACGTTGAGAACAAGACACCAGTTGCCTTTAGAATATTTTGGCATTACGGACATGGAAAATACATAATTACAATTTTGGCTATTACCCCACATTTGTAAGGCGATCGCATTTTAGTATCTTGATAGAAGTGATCGCTTTTCAAGTTGCAATACATTAAAATACAGCTAACTCGTTTCTAGAAGGGTCGTTATGGTATACAACCCCTTGCAATATCTACCTTCGGCAGAGGAACTACCAGATTCAGACGATACCCCTGTGGATAATGAACTACAAATTCTAGTTCCTACCTTACTGCGAGGCATCTTAGCTTGGTTATGGTCAGAGCGCCAAGACTGGTTTTTTGGCTTTAATATGGGCGTTTACTACGAGCCGAAAGAGCCAGCAATTGTCCCCGATGGGTTCCTCAGTTTAGGAGTAGAGCGGCGTAAAAGTGAGCGAGGGCGGTTAAGTTATGTTTTGTGGGAAGAAAAGGACATAGTTCCGCAACTGGTGTTAGAAGTTGTTTCTAGAACCTACGGGCAAGAGTACCAAGCAAAGCTTTTAAAGTATGCTCAATTAGGAGTAATGTATTACGTGGTCTACAACCCGGATTATTGGGTAAGAGACAAGCATGAACCCTTTGAGGTGTACCGTTTAATAGATAGCGAGTATGTGCGTCAGCAAGGCGACTGTGTATGGCTAGCAGAAATTGGGTTAGGAATTGGACGTGGACGAGGTAGTTTTGAAGGCTGGAACCGAGAGTGGCTGTACTGGTACGACAGAGATGGAAATAGGTTTCTCTCACCAGATGAGCGCATTCAACAGGAGCAAAGGCTAAGAGACGAGGAGCAAAGGCTTCGGAAGCAGGAGCAAAGGCTTAGGGAGGACTTGATTGCCAGGTTGCGCGCAAGGGGGATTGACCCTGATGAGCTATAAGTAAGAGTCATGGTGCTGTGCGTAGATGCTGCATCGGCTTTTCAGCAGACATCGTTTTGTATCCTAACAGAAGCGATCGCGTCAAATATCCCTAAGTTCAACATAAGTTCGACTTAAGCTATTAGTTTCCAAGCGGCTAACCCTAGAGGTAGCTTTATACAATATAAGTCAGCGTTCCTCAGAGATCGGTTTTCAACAAAGCCGATCTTGCTTTTTCTCTGACTGCTAACTTTAAGTAAATACACGCAAATGATTTTTTGTCAACTCTTTAGGCGATCGCGTGTTTGTACCTGTTACATATTTAAATTCCAACTTTGTTACAAGTAGGACTAACCCAGACGCTAGAATGTTTATAGCTCTAAACTTACTTACTTCTATGTAATCTAAGTAGTTTAATCTCAACAGATCTAATACTATATTTTCGGACTGCGGCAAATTTATAGTAAAACAAAATACACTATACAATAGTATATTTACTGAAAGAATAAATTACACTTACTTTAAATCTCCCTAGCAATACTACCCCTGTTTCTCATTCTCAACTTTTGGCAAAAAAGCAGTTATGTCAACCCGCAAGCAAGATAAAGCAGTCCAAAATGTACAACTTATTTGGCAGCTATCCAAAGCCACTTCCAAACAGCAGATGCAGTGGCTTCTGCGGTGTCTGCTAATTGGCGGGAGACAACCAAATCTTGCCGCATCGGGGTTTGTATTGCCAACAGTGACAATGGTGGGGTTGGTGGTGGTGCTGCTAACTACAGCGCTGATGATCCGTTCATTTGATCGATCGCGAACCGCGAGTAACTTTAGGGTAAATGAGACAGTTTTAAACGCTGCTACTCCTGCACTCGATCGCGCTAGTGCCAAAATTAACGCTTTATTGACAGATCCCACACTGCAAGAAGAAACGCCAAAAGATGCAGCGCTTGAGAAGGCGCTAAACAAAAATAGCTATATCCTGGGTGACGAAACGAGGCTGAGACTTGCTAATGACACTGACAAAAACGGCAGTATCAATAGACAAAATAACGAAACTTTAGATACTGCATGGAAATTTCCTGTTGATACCGACAATAACGGCAAGTTTGATAGCTATACACTTTACGGTATCTACTTTCGTAGCCCTACTCGCAATGCAACCCAATCTAGAAATCCTTTAGCCGTCAGAACATCTCCAATGGAGCGTGGCTTGGGTAGTAAATGCGAAAATGTTGCTGGTACAAGTACCAGTTTAGTAGGTGATTCTGGTTGGTATAAAACAGGTGCAAAACTAACTAAAAGTTTTTATGTCTACACTGCCATAGTTCCGATTACCACGCCTCCTGTTGGCGATACTACTAATTATGAGGTTTACAAAGGTAATAGAGGCTTTTCTGCTCTAGAGTTTCAACAAGATCGTAGCCGAATTCCCCTCAGTAACAACGCGGCTGCATTCCAAAATGACCTTGAAATTGCTCCTGATTCCACATTTCGGCTAAACGGTAGAATTTCTACTAATGGCAATTTGCTAATTGGTAGTCGAAATATTGATCCGATTGAGTTATTTCAAGTTAGCAGTGATAATTCTTGTTTTTATACTGAAGATAACAGTAAAATTACGGTTGGCGGCAACGTGGCAGTTGGCGGCATTACTGATACTAGAGATCAATCACCAGTAATAGTTGACCTTTTTAATGGAATTGGCAACAATCCGCTTTCAGTTGAACTTGATCGTAGTACCAAATCAACAATAAGTGAAGGCGGTGCGGAGGTAGGATACAACGATGCTGCTTATAACCAGCGCATCGCTTTGATGAAGCAGACGGCGCTTGCTTATCACCCAGATTATCTTGCTACTAGAGACACTATAGATAACGAGCCGCAGCCTACAATAGCCAGTGTTCAAGCTGTACCTGAGTACCCGCAAGAAGTTAAAGAGGGATTTGCTGACAAGCTCAATGCAGAAGACACGAGATTAAATAATACGGGATTAGATAGATTAAATAATAAGGGCTTTGATGCTTGGGATGTTTTAGCAGAGCAAATTGAGATTTACTTAAAAAATCGTACCCGCCGTGTTCCTTATGCTGAAGTTCCGACATTTGAGCGCAGAAGTGCAATAGATTCATACGATTTTGATGATGATAATATTGATACCAGCGTTTTTGCTGAAAGTAGAATTATTGAACCGCCGCAAGAGTGGCGGGAACCAATAGAGGCTAATACCGAACTTACGCTAAATTCAAATAACTTACCGCAGACTCAGCCAGAAAAGCAGCAAAAAGAAGGTAAGGAAACAAGAATAGGCGATCGCATTTATGTCGGAAACAACCTTCCGGCGTTTTGGAAAAACGGCGACACATACGTTACGGGAAGCAATGAAAAGCAGTTGCTTGGTGATGGCGTTAACTGGACTGATCCAAGAACTGAGCCTCGCTATCGGACTACTCAGGTAACACCTCTACCAGATGAAAGAATAGCGGATCGTAATCAGTTTTGGGAAGACGCAGCCGCTCAACAACCTGCGACTAACTTGGCTAATGTTGGTGGTTTGCGAGTAATTACGGGAGCAGGAATTTATGTTGATGGCGTTGATGCAGCAAGTGGCGCTTTGATTCCTCGCGCTACAGAGTCTTTTTTGCCAATTCCTGTTTTAGACTCGCGTTTAGTTCCCGATGCAGCGCAGATTCCTAAGTTTACCACCGAATTAATTACAACTAATAATGACAACATAGTTGTATGGTCTGATTCTATGCCAATGACAGGTGGCGTTGGACAACCTGGTAAGGGCGATCTTCAAATGAGAGCTACGGCAATTTATCATTACAAAGATCCTTCATATACAGACAGAAATTACATTAATCGCACTCCAACTGCCTGTATTAGTAGTTATTACGATCCATCGAATCAAACTACAGCCAGCAATTCAGATAATGGCAATGTTTACGATTCTCCCTACAGTAGCGATAATGGCAGACTTACGGCTGTATCTACTTACCGAAATCAGCTAAATAGACAAGCACGGCTAGTTTTTCCGAATGGACGAATTGTTAATCAACCTTTGAGAAATGCTTTAGCGAAGATTGATGATAATGGTACGCGATCGCTAGCTGATAATTCTGCAATTGATACGGCGGTTTGTGCGTTAGGAATTTTGGATGGAACTGTAGGTAGAAGTTCAAATTCAATTATCCCTAATGGAGCAATTAAGGAAGCGTCATTTATTGATGCTAGACAAGTTAAGGCAATTGATAAAACTTTAGAAGCTGATAAAAATGATCCAATTAGTAAACCTGAACTCAATTCAACCGACTACGACGTAAACGAAAACTACAACCTTGCACTTGAACAGCGCCAACCCTTAGAAGTTCGGGTAACTGATATTGATCTGCGTCAACTTGCAGAAACAGAAATTGGTGGTACACGCCAGCAGGAATATATATTGCCTAATAGCGGCATTATTTATGCTAGCCGTGATGATGCTTTAAGTGATTTAAGTGACATAAATGCTGAAAACGAGTTATTAAGTCCTACTGATTTCAAGCTTGATCCGACACGCCGTCCGAATGGAATTAGGTTAATTAATGGTAGTAATTTAGAACGAGATAACGATTATAGGGAAGAAGAAAAAGGTCTAATTCTTGCTACTAATTTACCTGCGTATATTAGAGGTGACTTCAATCTCCATCAAGAGTCAGGAACTAATACACCTATTGAAGAGTTTTTTGAGCTTTTAAGAAATACTTGGGTCAACTTCTACAGTCGTGATGACATTAATAATAATTTTGCCTGTCGCAGAGGGCAACCAGGTTGCGGTAGTAATGGCGATCAATGGCGACCAGCAACAATTATATCTGATGCGATGACCGTACTATCTAATAATTTTGTAGATGGTTTTCGTGATCAAGGAGATTATGATATTAGAAATAATGCAGCTAACTTAACTAATCAAGAAGATCGTAAGAAAAATGGCTTTTTTGATAATAGTTTTGTTACCAGTTTTGATTGGGCAAATGGTAATAATTTTCCGATTAACTCCAGAAATTCTTACTTAACTAATGGTGTAACACCAATTCAACGCCGGACTAATTTTTCTGAGTATTTGATGGAAGTTTGTCCGAAACTACCTGTAGAAAGCTGTGGGTCTGGTGATTGGTACGTCAAGCCTCCCGCTAATCCATCTGATGCAGGTATAAAAGCATCAGGTATAATAAATCAAAATTTCGATATTAATAACTATAGCGCAGGCACAACAGCCCAACCTGCTGCTGAAGCCTATCAACGCTATCCTCGGCGTGTTGCTTTTAAAAGAGATGGTAATAATCTTGAAGTGACACTACCGCCTGGTAATAATGTTCCTACTCCTAAGTTATTAGGGATTGATTCTGCTGGTAAAGTTCAGGAATTTCCTTATGAAACTTACTCCACTAAATCTCCAAGACAAGTAGCTAATGCGCTGTGGTTTCGGACAACAACCAGTACCAGTGGTAGAGCTTACGAGAATCCTAACTATGGAAGTGACAATCCTTTAGCTTACACGCAAGATACTCAATTAATCTCGCCTCCTACGCCTGAAATTACTGGTGTTTCTAGTCTTAATTCGCCTGCTAACAACGCTGCTTCTAGCTACATAATCTGTACTAGACAGGATTCTTCAAAAAAATATCTATACAGTAGTAGCAGCCCTGAGTTTGATGTAGGTAATTGTGATAGTGGCGCTAATACTCCCTTTGATGCGATCGCAAACACGCTTGATGATCTTCTCGATCTAGATCCAAACGATTCTAGTAGCGACGAAATTGTTACACCAGAAGAAGATCTCGGCGGTGGAGGTAGTCGATTTGAAGCTGGAAAAACAACAACATTTACACAAAAAGGTCGCGTCAATGTTATTGATTTAAACAGAATTAGTGTAATAAATACGATAGACTCAGGTCCTACAACAATTAAGCTTCAAGGCAATGAAGATTCTATATTTGTCTTCCAAAAAGACTCAGGTAACTTAGACTTTGCCACTGATGCACCTTGCGGAGGTGATTGTAGGCGCAAAGGTGTTGTTATAGAACTAGGTGGTGTTAATCCAAATAACGTTTTTTGGGCATTAGGCGGTACTACTAGATGGAACGAAGTAGACGAAAGTAAGCACCAAATGAAGGGCAATTTTCTCAGTAGAGATATTGCTTGGCTTCGGAAGGTAGACATTGATGGTCGTATTTTAGGGGTTAACAGTCTCCCGTCGTCAGGCGCAAACTTGAACGATGTTACTGTCCGTGCTATACCATCCGATGGGCAGCCATTGTTAATACCAGTTTTGCAGATTCATAGCCCAAATGGCTCTCCTAGTGGCAACAACCTAGATCAAGGAACTGCTAATCTGCAAGACAATTGGTTACAAACAGTTGACAATGACACTACAGTTAATGCTATTTTTGTTTCGGGAAACAGTCCTAGTCGCCTAGCTGAAAAATCAGCAGGTTTGCCAAACTTTGTGCGGTTGTTAGAAAACTGGGATAACAGAACACTCAATATTAACGGCAGTTTTATTCAGTATAAACGGAGTGCTTACGCTACAGCGCCATTTGCAACTATTTTAACTGCTAAAACTAATGACAATGATTCTAGCTTGAGCATTTTTGACTACAATTCTACGCAATATAAAAGTCAAATTGCTGATGGTACATTGCCTTATTTCAGCGACAATACATTGAATCGCAAGTGGATTTTTGATGTTGGACTTTTGTCTCAGTCTCCTGATCTTTTTGGACAAAAGTTTACGCAACAGCCGATAGATTCTGGAGATGAATTTTTTAGGCAAGTTGGTAGAGATGATCCTTGGGTGAAAACGCTGCTGTGTGCTGTGCAAAATTCCAATCAAAACTTGACAGAAAATAACTATATTTATGCTGTAGATGAAAGTGAACGCCCTACTGATTGTCCAGCCGTAAATGCTTATAGTGATTCAGCTTTAAGTTCAGATTCCAGCAATGGTGAGTAAGAATGATTACAGATAAAAAGCAAAGAGTTCAATTTAATGATGGCTTCACCATTATTGAGTCATTGGTAGCTATAGTTATAGTTGGAATTCTGATGACTGCGATCGCACCTGTAATTATCCTCTCGGTTGGCAACCGCGTTCAAGCTAGGCGCGTGGAGTTAGCAACCGACGCTGCGAGAAATTATGTTGATGGTGTTAGAAGTAGGAATATTGAGGCTCCCAAGCACGTAGTTTTACTTGATGAAATTGATCGGATATCGACTACGCCAGCCAACAAATTTAATCCCCAACGGATATTATTTTCTAGTGTTGCTGCTCCTGTTAGTTCAGGTAATTTAACCTGTCCAACAACTCCAGGCAATCCATACTGTCAAAATGACTCAACACTAAGTTTATACTGCTTTGACGTTGATGGCGGTGGCTGTAGCAGTAGAAGTGTTAGAGATATGATAGTTCAGGCTTTTCGCAGTATTAGTCCCAGGGGTATCAGAAACGCTAGCGATGCCGATAAAAGCTATCTTTTAGGAGTGCGGGTTTATCGCGCTGATGCTTTTAGTGAAGCTACTTCTTTAGTCAAGAGTGATCCCCAAACTAAGAGAACACAGGCAAGTTTTACAAGTGGACTTGGCGATCGCAAAGCACCTATGGTGGAACTGACAACCGAAATTAGCACTACTCAAACTCAGCTACGAGATTTATGCGATCGCCTTGGCGGTTGTCAATAACTTTAATGAAATTAATCATAAAATGTGTGTCAACTAGAGGAAATTAATAATATGATAGACACACTAAAACTATTATTAAAAACTCGTTTAAAAGGGGTTAAGGATCAGGAGTCAGGGATTAGGGAAGAAGTAGATTTAGCTCATAAAAATGGCGGTTTTACTTTAATTGAACTACTCGTAGGTTTGATTATAGCATCCATAGTAATCACGCCTATTATGTCATTTATGATCAATATTTTGGACACATCCCGTAGGGAAGAAGCTAAAGCAAGTTCAGAGCAAGAAGTTGAATCAGCACTTAATTACATTGCTCAAGACTTGAACCAAGCAGTGTACATATACAACTCTACGGGACTAGATAACAGCAATTTAAATACAAACCCTGGTATTTCTGGGATTAAAGACCAAATTCCACCCGCCGCTTCAGTACCAGGCTGTATTAATAATCCTCCAAATGATATTTGTGTACCTGTTCTTGTATTTTGGAAACGCGATTTTAGAGAAGTTACTGTTCCTATTGGAGTTGGAACTATAGAAAATAATACGCTTGATACCTTTGTCTATTCTTTAGTTGGTTATTACCTAATTAAAGGTAATGATCCTAATAATACTTGGTCTAATGCCGCTCGTATTGGTAGATTTCAAATAACAGATGGAGTTAAAAATACTATTAATTCAAATAATATTAATGGAATCAGCTATCTTCTAAATCCTAGTCCTGGTTTTCGGTTATTTGACTTAAGAGTACCTGGTACTACTCTTGAGGAAAAAATGAATAATTGGCGTAAAACAGAAGAACGATATACTACTACAGTTGATACGTTAGTTGATTATATTGATCCAAATAATCTAACGCTAAATTGTCCTACTACTACACAACCGAATATCGAACAAGTACCATCAACTTTAGTTGGTGGCTTTGCTGCTTGTGTTGATTCATCTAATACTTCAGCCCAAATTTATATTAGGGGTAATGCTGTAGCTAGAATTAGTGATGGTATTACTTGCGATCGCGAATTAACTTATTGCCCAACAGCAAGTATTCAAGTTCAAGGACGTGGGTTGTTAAATGCCGATTGATTTGTCTCAAAAACAGGGGTTAGGGTTGCTACTACAGTTTAGGAAGCAATCACTATTTCAAACTAATGCTGGCTTTACCCTGATAGAACTTGTGGCCGTAACATTGCTGGTAGGCATTTTATCTGCGATCGCAGCACCTAGTTGGATTACCTTTACCAACCAGCGCCGCGTAAATGCCGCTAACGATGCTATTTTAAGAGCGCTACAAACAGCCCAACAAGAAGCGAAAAGAACAAAACTTAGCTACAGCGTCAGTTTTAAAACTGAAGATACACCAGAAGGCAAAATACCGCAGGTTGCTATTTATTCTACTCCTGCTACTGATACTACTGGTACTCCCCCAAAGTGGGAAAACTTGGGTAAGGATTTAGGACTTAGGCCAGGACAAGTTGTACTGGGTACAAACCTCACAGCAGAAAATACCGCCGATTCTTCATTAGATTATGGTGCAAATACCCTGCAAACGATTACCTTTAATTACTTAGGAAATTTACCGCCCGCACCTGCAACAAACCTTGGTAGCAACAGCCAAGGTTTAATTGTTAGTGTAGCTGTACCTGAACCTAATAACTCCACAAAGGTACTTGAAGCAAGTCGGCGATGCGTCAAAGTAAAAACTCTGTTAGGGGCAATACAAATTGGGAGAGGAGATGAATGTAATGCTCAATAAACAGTTAGCGTTCTTAACCTGCACGATGAATGATTAAGGCTACATTTAGATTCAGTATAGTTACTTGCATTTAATCTGCTCAACCGCCTGCAAATTAACCCGCACTTTCTATAGCCAAAGTCCTCTTTAGAGAAATGGAACATACCCCTCTTTTGTCAGATTCCGGAATATAATAGATAAAATAAGTGAAGGATAAAACTCTATAAGGTAGGTAGAGCAATGGATGTGGAATTACAAATCTTGAAGCATTTGCCTTTCTTATGCTCAT
>JAHHHE010000170.1 GCA_019359535.1 Gloeocapsa sp. UFS-A4-WI-NPMV-4B04 | reverse complement strand
TTGGTTATTTTTATCAAGTTAGAGAAGTGATGTTTCTTCTGACAAGAATTAGTTAAATGGCAACTAAACCTTATGAGCAACTATTTGTCAATTAAATTTAATAAAACTTAGATGCGTTTGCCCTGAGGTACAGGGAAAGTTAAACTTGCTGAAAATCAAGTAATTTATTTATTTGAGCTTTATCTTCGATACTCTGAATACTTAGCTCTTAAGGCACAAAATAATCCACTTGCTACAACCTACGATATGCAAGACATTGTTGTGTTAGCTACTATTACACCAAAAGCTCAATAATTGAATTTGCAAGTTTTCGTAGCGACAACAAACATCAATATTACTATTCAAAGTAGCGATCACCCACAACAGCGATTATGTGATCACGCTAATCTTGCTCCTCTCCTTTACACTTAGAAAAGGCGATCGCCTTTTTAATTAACGGTAGTTGAGTTATACATTAAAATCACTATCCAGAGAGTAGTGATCGCTCTACAGCTTTCCCAATATCAAAACTCTAGTAATCACGCCAAAATAAACTAGAAATTAAGCAGCGCGATCGCACTAGCTTTTATAGCCCCCACTATATTAGATATAGTAATTGTTCCAACTCTGCGTAACTGGGAATTTTCTGTAAAAACTGCGATCGCTCTTAGTATCTGCAAAGCGATCGCTAGCTGTCCAAAATTAGAACTTGTGACGCTTACAGTTTATCTTCCGCTTGGCGTTGCTGCAAAAGTGACTGAATCAACTTTGACGAGGCTCGAAATGTAGTTTGTTGCAGACGAGCGATCGCTTTTGGAAAGTCCACCAATTTTTGCCTACCTGCCTCATTTAGAACCCCAAGCAATCCAGTAACTCTCAAGTGAAGAGAACTTGCCATCTGTCGTGCCAACAAATCATCAACAATGATTAAATCTGCTTCTATAACTAAAGCCAGCATAATTGCATCTCGCTCACCTGAATCTAAGTTATCCAGATCGCCGTCAGATACAACATCGACTGTTTGAATCACCAACCATTCCGGCGGTTGACTAATCCAAGCTTTTACAACACTAGGCGATCGCTCATCAGCTAACTCGTTTTGAATAACTTGAGGAATCAGCACTTTCCCATAAAGTTGAGGCAGTAGTTGAATTTCGCCAATAAGTAGCAGATAACAAATTGGGGAAGTATCACAGACAACAATCATTAATTCAGCTTGGCTTCTCGCTGTAATTGCTTATGGGTTTGAATATCAGCTTCAAAGTCAGCTTCGTTATAATGTAAATCTACTCCCTTTGCTTTCAGAAACGCATCGACCTCTAAGCGAGTAGACATACCTAGCAACTCTCGTACTTTACCAACACTAATTGAGCCTTCCCGATAAGCTTCAATCACTAGCACTTCTAGTAATTTCTGTTCTAAACTACCCCATTTTGCTTGCAAGGAATAAGCAACATCATCCGGTAGAGCAATTTGAATTTGCATGAATTCCTACAATGATAGTTGTCTCCATTATTGTATTGCGGTAGCTAACTAATCACGCTTCCATTAGAAAGTAAAAGCATTCGCAATCAGATATTCACATATCACAACTCTCGTGTTCGCGCCAAAATTAAGTAGAACCTAAGCAGCGCGATCGCATAACTTATAAGTCAAAGTAACAAGCGCGATTGTTATTAATAAATTGGTTGCAAGTTCAACACAAATTCTGGTAGTACGTCTTCTCCTGAAAGAGTTGCAGGAGAGTCTAGAATCTCTTTGTTTTGTCCGCTACGGTAGACTTCTACAAGTCTTGTTTTAGGGTCAATTAGCCAACCTAGTTCTGCACCGTTGTCAAGATATTCTTGCATCTTTTGTCGTAGTTCCTCAACGCTATCTGAAGGGGAAACAAGTTCTATGACAAAATCTGGACAAATCGGCGGGTATTTATCTTGCTGCTCTAAGGTGAGAGCATCCCAGCGATCGCGCCTGATCCAAGCTGCATCGGGAGAACGTCTCGCACCGTTGGGTAAGACGAACAAAGTAGAGGAATCAAACGCTTCGCCTAGATTATTAGCACTATTCCAAATCTCTAACTGAGTTGTTAGCTTACTATTGCGGCGGCCAGTATTTCCCCCAGTAGGCGGCATAATTACTAATTTTCCGTCTTTTGTACTTTCAAAACACCAGTCTTGATTAGCAGCTGCAATTTGGATAAATTCTTCATCAGTCAGTGGTAGTTTGAGAGTAACCATCACAATTTCCTCTGGCTAGTTGTAGCAAAATTTTTTTACTTATTTGCGATCGCAAGTTCACCGCAGATTTTAATAACTTATCTAAAAAATATTCTAGAGCCTCAAAGTTACTATCTAAAAAGTGCGATCGCCGCAATATCCAAATCAAAATTTTTGCACTCATAGTATCGCTTCAATTACGACTTTTATTAGAAAAATTACAATTGAAATATGCTCACATCCGAGATTTGGGCTACAGTCTGAGGAAAAGCGCAAAAAACTCATAGTGATTGTAGGTGAAAATCAAAAGTGTAATGAGAAAAGGAAGTTATGCTGTCAATCAAAGGTAGATTTCAAAATGGTGTTGCCCAGCCTACCGAACCTATTGAGGGCTATGATGGGCAAGCAGTAATTATCACCTTCTTAGGAGAGAATAGTGATTCACTACCTATAGAAGAGCCAGAGTGGAATGCTTTAGCCCAATTGTTGCAAGATTGTGCAGTCGAGACAGGCATTAAAGATTTAGCTCAGGAGCATGACCACTATCTTTACGGAAAACTAAAGCAGGAATAGCAACTTTGCCAAAAGTTTTTGTAGACACAGCAGCCTGGATTGCTCTGCTTAATGTTAGCGACGCGCTCCACAACTGTGCAGAGCAGGTAATGAGCAAATTGCTTCAGCAGAAAACATTACTGGTAACAACTGAGTTTGTACTATTAGAAGTTGCCGATGCTTTATCTGCACCAAATATTCGAGTTAAAACAATTAATTTTATCAACGGCTTACGACAATTAAGAATTCTGCAAATTGTCCCAATTAGTCACGAGTTATTTATAAATGGTTGGACGCTTTACAGTCAACGTTCTGACAAAGGTTGGGGCTTAACTGAATGTATTAGTTTTGTGGTTATGAACCAGCAACAAATTACAACAGCTTTCACATCTGATCGTCATTTCGAGCAGGCAGGATTTGTCAAGTTAATGTAGCTCTTAGATTAGCAGCACTAGATACCAAAGTCACTATTTAAAAAGCGCGATCGCCCATAACCTTAACCCTCTCAAAACTCTAGTGAGCATACCAAAATTAACGAGAAACTAAGCAGCGCGATCGCACTAGCTTTTATAGACCCCCGCTATATTAAATATAGTAATTGTACCAACTCTGCGTAACTGGAAATTTTCTGTAAAAGCTGCGATCGCTTTATTGAGGAGAAATTCAAGAACAGGTACAAGCAAAACCTATATTTTACGATTTTCTTGGGCAAGGGTAACAAAAATTTATATTTTTATGACATGGAGTAATCAGCGTGAAAATTAAAGGTATCAAGCGTGGTCAAATTATTGAATTATTAGAGTCAATTGACATTCCTGATGGGGTGGAAATAACTATGGAAGTTGAGGTTCAGTCTTTGAGTGAACAGGAAAGGCTGACAAAACTAAACCAAATATTTGGAATATGGAAAGATGAACATGATATTGATGAAATATTTGCTCAGATTAATAGAGAACGTCATGCTGATTTCGGTAGAGCAATAGAAACTCTTGATGAGTAGGGTAGATTTGTGTATTTATTAGATACAAATATTTGTGTAGCTCTACTTAAACAGAGTCCTTTAGCAGTTAGGCAATTTAATATTAAAGCAAGTCAATGTTATTTATCTACAATTGTGATAGCTGAACTCTATAAAGGGGCTTACTATTCCCAACGAATACAGCAAAACTTAAATACAATTGCGCAATTTATTAGTCTGATGCTAATTGTTGAATTTGACCGAAGTGCAGCTGAAGAATTTGGAAAAATTCAAGGAGAGTTAAAACGAATAGGCACGATAGGAGAACTAGATGCAATAATTGGCGCAGTTGCCCGTTCTCGTCAAGATATTCTCGTGACTGATAATACTCGCCACTTCATAAATATTCCGAGTCTACAACTAGAAAACTGGTTATAATTTTCATAATTTGAAGCTTTATATAAGTAAAAAGACATAGTCTATAATAATGTGATTTTACCAATATTCAGGCGCTCAAAATAATTGATTAGGGAGAAATATTGAAAGCATACATACTGCTAACACTAGCTTCGGTAAATATTAAACCCACCATTTAATGAACTAATTGATATAACTCAGCGATGTCAATAATTGGTCAATATGAGTTAATTTATGAGTTGCCATAAGTGAAAGCCGAATTCGACTTGTTGGCACGGTGGGGGGGCGAATAGCAGGGGCAAAAATACCAGAGGTTTTGAGGTGTTGCCCAACAGCTAAAGCTTGATCTGGACTATCGCATTCAAAACAGATAATAGGAGACTCAGAAGGTAGCAATTTGAGGTTAGGTAGTTGCTGAATTAGTTGTTTTAAATAATCTATATTGCGCCATAGTTGCTTGCGGCGTTCTGGGTCTTGTTGCACAATATTGACTGCTGCTAATGCTGCTGCTGTATCAGCTGGTGTTAGCGCAGTAGTATAGATCCAAGTAGGAGCGCGATTACGCAGGAAATCAATTAGAGTAGAAGATCCAGCGACGTATCCGCCTAAACTCCCCAACGCTTTGCTGAGAGTGCCAACTTGAATAAGCTGCTGTTTAGCAGCGCCAAAGTGTTCTACACATCCAGCGCCAGTTGCTCCGAGTACGCCAGTGGCGTGAGCCTCATCAATTAGTAGCATACAGCTAAATTGTTGGGCTAAATTAATTAGTGTTGGTAATGGACACAAATCGCCATCCATACTAAAAACACTATCAGTCAAAATTAAACAGCGACGATAGCGATCGCGTTGTTTCTCTAACTGGCTTTTTAATATCTCAATATCACAGTGAGGGTAATCAATAACAGTTGCACCACTGAGAATTGCGCCGTTTTTGAGACTAGAGTGATTGTATTGATCTGACAGAATTAAATCGCGCTTACCAATTATTGCCGCGATCGCACCTAAATTTGCTAGATACCCAGAACTAAATACTAAAGCATCTTCTGTTTGTTTAAGCGATGCGATCGCCCGTTCTAATTCTGAGTGTAGTTCCCGATGTCCACTGAGTAATCGAGAACCAGTGCTACCAGTACCAAATTCTTGTGTAGCAGCAACGGCGGCTTGAATTAGGCGATCGTCCCCTGCTAGTCCTAGATAATCATTACTAGCAAAATTGATAACTTCGCGCCCTTCTAACTGTATCGTAGCACCAGAAATGCCCTGAATCGTTTTTACCGAGCGATACCAATCAGCGCGGTGAATTGTGGCGAGAGATTGCTCTATCCAATCATAAGGATCACTAGGCATCGTCACTCATAGTAAATCCGTCTACAGGTTGCGTGCGCTATGCTCATCTTACTAGCATTCAGAAGATAGGAGAATGCTGATATAGCTTCTGTAGACTGAAAAATGCGTACACGGTAGCGTCGGCAATAGCGATCGCCTTCTTAAATTAAATCAATATGTCTATTGTTGTAGTTTCTGATCTTAGTAAAGTTTATCCAGTAGCCGTCAAAGAACCTGGGCTTAAAGGAACATTAAGCCACTTTTTTCGCCGTACCTACCGTTCAATAGAAGCTGTAAAGCAGGTTTCCTTTGAAATTCAGCCAGGGGAAGTCGTCGGATTTTTGGGTGCTAATGGCGCAGGAAAGACTACTACGTTAAAGATGCTCACGGGTTTGATCCATCCGTCAGCAGGTAAAGTACGAGTAGCAGATCACATCCCCTTCCGTCGTAAACCTGCTTTCTTACAACAAATTACCCTAGTTATGGGGCAAAAGCAGCAACTAATCTGGGATTTGCCAGCACTGGACTCGTTGAAGATTAACGCCGCTATTTATGGCATTTCCGATAAAGATTACCGCCAGCGAATAGGCGAATTAACAGAGATGCTGTCACTGCAAGGCAAGCTTAATCAAGCTGTTCGCAAACTTTCTTTAGGCGAACGAATGAAATGTGAACTAATGGCAGCACTTTTACATCGTCCTAAAGTATTATTTTTAGACGAGCCAACGCTCGGACTTGATGTTAATGCCCAAGTAGCAGTACGCGAATTTTTGCGCGAGTACAACCAACGTTATGGAGCGACAATTCTGTTAACCAGTCACTACATGGCAGATATTACCGCTTTGTGCCAACGGGTACTTGTAATTCATAAAGGGCAATTAATTTATGACGGTGGCTTGGATGATTTGATTAACACCTTTGCTCCCTACCGCGAAGTGCAAGTAGAACTTGCTCATCCCATGTCTGAAACTGAGTTATCATTTTACGGCGAAATTGAGGCGGTGGAAGGTCTATCAGTACGTTTTTGTGTGCAGCGAGAGGCACTTACCCGCACAGTAGCAAAGATTTTAGCAGAGTTAGAGGTGCTGGATTTAAGTGTGACTGACCCACCAGTTGAAGAAATAATTGGGCGGGTTTTTAGTACGGGGGTAGGCTCATGACAGTATTGCGAAAAGCCAGAGTTCTGCTCACGTCATATTACGCTTATATGTTGGAATATCGGGCAGAGCTATTTTTATGGGCTTTGTCTGGAAGTTTGCCGCTCATTCTGATGGGAGTTTGGACAAAAGCCGCCCAAAGTGGACAATTTGGGCTTAGCTCCTTAGATTTTACCCGCTATTTTCTCGCGGTTTTTATAGTTAGGCAGTTTACAGTTGTTTGGGTAATTTGGGAGTTTGAAAAGGAAGTGATAGAAGGGCGGCTTTCTCCTCGACTACTACAACCGCTCGATCCAGTATGGCATCATGTGGCATCTCATGTGGCTGAACGTTTTGCCCGTATGCCGTTCTTGTTGGCACTGATAGGTTTATTTTTCCTGCTCTATCCCCAGGCTTTTTGGATTCCGAAGTTGGGCAATTTTTTACTGTTTTTAATAGCTGTAATATTGGCATTTATCCTCAGATTTCTAATCCAATATACTTTTGCTATTTTTGCGTTTTGGACTGAACGAGCTAGTGCTATTGAAAGCTTTTGGTTTTTGCTTTATCTATTTCTTTCAGGGTTAATTGCGCCACTGCAAATGTTTCCTGAACCTGTGCGTAATTTCGTACTTTGGACACCATTTCCTTATCTAGTTCACTTTCCCGCAGCACTTTTAATTGGGCTACCAGTGAATTTAGTGCAAGGTTTTTTGGTAATACTCGGTTGGGGGCTGCTATTTTTCGTTTTAAATCGTTTGCTGTGGCGGCGGGGATTGAAGCAGTATTCAGGAATGGGGGCGTAGGAGAAAGTATAAGGTTAAAAGTGCGATCGCACTCGCATTAGGAGTGATCAAACTTTTACCTATTTTATTAGAGGCGATTTTCATAAGCTAATGAGGATAAATAGTTATGCTTAGAGCGTGTCATCAATTAAGCCAAATGACAGAAGCAGCGAGGTAAATTGCACCGAGAAAGTTAACCGCCCGCTTATCATACCGAGTGGCAATCGCTCGATACTGCTTGAGTTTGGCAAAGAAATTTTCAATTAGATGACGGGCTTTGTACAAGTGTTTGTCATAGTGGCGCAGTATGAGGCGGTTGCGTCTGGGTGGAATCACAACCGTCTTCCCTTGGGCGTGCAGCGGTTCAATTACCCGCTCGTCTGCATCATACGCTTTGTCAGCAATCACTGTTTCTGCGGCTAAACTCGGCAACAGATGGTCGGCTCCATCGAGGTCACTTGTTTGACCGGGCGTGAGATGAAAGCTCAAAGGATTGCCGAGTGCATCAACTGTGGCATGAATTTTAGTGCTTAGCCCGCCTTTACTGCGTCCAATCGCTTCTTGATTTGGTTCCCCCCTTTTGCACCCGCACTGTGTTGATGGGCGCGCACAATCGTGGCATCAATCATGGCGTATTCATTGTCGGCATCGTCGGCTAAGTGCTGAAACACACGCTCCCACACGCCGCTTTTTGACCAGCGGCTAAACCGAGTATGTACTACACGGAAATCGCCAAACCGAGCAGGCAAGTCTCGCCACGGGATGCCTGTTCGGTAGCGGTACAACACGGCTTCGACAAACAAGCGATTGTCTTTTGCGGTTACTCCCACATACCCGTCTCGTCCGGGTAATAAGTCTTTGATGCGTTCCCACTGGTCATCACGTAAGGCATATCGTCGGGTTGTCATCGTCCTTCAGCGTGCGGTTACAGAGTTCACGCTCTCTACTTTACCGAATAAATCTAATTGATGACACGCCCTAATGAAATTAGGCAAAAGGCGATAGTAAAGCCTGGTGGTGTAATAGAAATTTGTTCTCCAGAACTTCCGTCTGGTACTACTGTAGAAGTCATTATTCTTATGGAGCTAACTTCAGATGAGTCTGAAAGGTTTTTAACTAGCTTTATTGGAGCGGCTAAAGGCAGTTTTGCTACGCCTGAAGCAGCTGATCAATTTATTCGTCAAGAACGGGATTCATGGGAATCCTAGATACTATTCAAAGCAACCGATACCTTGATGCCAATATCTGGATATATGCTTTAGAGGGATATCCAGCGTTTATCCAAGATTTAAATCAGCTGTTTCAAAGTATAGATTAAGGTAACTTGAGCGCTGGAACTAGCGAATTGTCAGTAGCTGAAGCATTAGTAAAACCTTGCCAAAATCAAGATTTAGCACAACAGGCTATATACAAACAATTCATCCGTAGCTCACAGCAACTATCAGTTATTCCTGTCAGGCGTGATGTTTTAATTGAGGCTGCTCGGCTTCGTGCCAGTATGAATATAAAATTACCTGATGCTATTCATGCAGCAACGGCACTTTTAACACAATGTTCAACCTTTCTAACTAACGACAAGCGTTTTCAGGTAGTTCCTAATTTATCGGTAGTTTTACTCTCTCAGATTACTTCTCCGTAGAATTCCAGCACGGATAAGATTTGGCGATCGCACTATCCCATCCCGCTCAAATGTATTGCTATAAAAGCTAAACTCAAGCTAATGCGCCTGTATGTCTTGTGACAACACACCGGAGGCTATAAATAATGACTACATCAACTCAACTCGCTTCTCAGCAAGTCATCTACCCCGACAGTGATGGACAACCAATGGCGGATAATACTAAACAATTCCGTTGGATTGTCACAATTCAAGGCGGGTTAGATGCTTTATTTAAAGATGATCCTAATGTCTTTGTAGCAGGGGATTTATTGTGGTATCCAGTTGAAGGAGATAATAAAACGCGGATTGCCCCAGATGCAATGGTAGTGTTTGGTAGACCAAAAGGTGACAGGGGTTCTTACCAACAATGCCGAGAAGATAACATTCCTCCCTCTGTTGTGTTTGAAGTTCTCTCCCCAGGAAATCGACTACCAGAAATGCTCAATAAATTGAGATTTTATGAGCGCTACGGGGTTGAAGAATATTATATGTACGATCCAGACCATGAAGATTTAGCAGGATGGTTACGTTCTGAGGATCAACTGCGCGAAATTGAGACAATAGCAGGCTGGGTAAGTCCGCGATTAGGTATCCGGTTTGAACTTCCCAATGAAGGGTTAGAAATTTATCGTCCTGATGGGCAAAAGTTCGCCACTTATTAACCTGGCAATGTAAGTTGCAAAAATAAATCTAGTATTTTCAAGGGTTCCAGCTTAAAAAATGCACCTTCAATTATTGCCGGATTAATATGTAGAACTAGAACAGCAGAAACAAGAGGCGATCACATTAGCCGCACAAGAAGCACAACGAGCCGATCGTCTAGCGGCAAAATTACAGGAATTAGGAATTGATGCAGATACGCTTTGAGGAGTTTTAGTAGTGTGAGGTATCTTGATGTATTAAGGCTGTTGTGGGGTGCGGCGTTAGCAGCTGAACTGGAATACAGAGTTAACTTTGTCTTGGCTACAATTACCAGTTTGGGCAATCTTTCCGGCAGTTTATTCGGACTATTTTTGTTTTACCGCACCGATTATACTTTTGAAGGCTGGTCTTGGGATGAAGCTTTAGTTGTATTAGGAGTATTTACTGTACTGCAAGGTTTTTCTAGTACCTTTCTCGCGCCTAACCTAAATGGCATCGTTAAGCACGTACAGAATGGTACTTTAGACTTTGTGCTGTTAAAACCGATTAGTAGTCAATTCTGGCTTTCAAGTAATACGCTTTCACCGTGGGGGCTGCCGGATTTACTATTTGGCGGAGTGCTAATCGGCTATGCTGGAAGTCGGCTAGGTATAGGAATAAGCGATTATCTTCTCAGTGCTGTACCAATTTTATTTGGTTTCATTAGTCTCTATAGCCTGTGGTTTATGCTAGGAGCGACTAGCATCTGGTTTGTCAAAATATACAATGTTACTGAAGTTCTCAGGGGTTTGCTAGAGGCTGGGCGATATCCGATGGTAGCTTATCCCACCGCTTACCGCTTCTTCTTTACTTTCGTTATTCCAGTAGCATTTTTAACAACAGTCCCAGCAGAAGCAATGCTCGGTCGCGTTCAGTTAGGCTGGATTGTAGGTGCAGGAGTATTAGCGCTAGGCTTGCTAGTAATTGCACGGTATTTTTGGGGATTTGCTTTACGTTTTTATACCAGTGCTTCCAGCTAAGGTAGTAATGTTAATTCGTCCTGCTACACCTGCTGACGTATCCGCAGTTTTGCCCATGGTGGCGGCTGTTTGTGCTTTGCATGAATCCTGGGATGCGGCGAAGTATGGATTTGTGCCAAATGTAGAACAGCGTTATCAAAAGTGGTTAATCGCTCAGGCAAATAGCACTCGCAGTGTATTTCTAGTTGCTGAAGATAATACATCGTCTGGAGAGCAACAGGGGCGACTGGTTGCGTTTCTGGTAGCGACAGTAGAGCGAGAAATACCAATTTACCGTCTTCAGGAATTTGGTTTTATTCACGATTTATGGGTAGAACCAGAATATCGTCATGCTGGAATTGCAAAGCAGATGGTAAGTTTAACGATTGAACGCTTCAAACTGATGGGAGTTAAACAAATTCGCCTTGATACGGCAGCTGCTAACGATGCAGTAAGGCGGTTATTTAATTCATGCGGCTTTCGGTTAAGCACTATGGAAATGCTAGTTGAGTTGGATGAATAATAGAAATTAGGTTCTAAAAATAAAATATACAGCCCCAAGCATACAAAAACCTGCCCAAAAGTAATCAAGCTTGATTGCTTAACCCATATAAAAGGTGACAAAAATTATAAAAACTGAAAGAGTAATTACTTCGCGTAAAAAATCCATTACAATCCAAAGTGACAATATTGAGTTCTTTGACGAAAATCTCGATAGCAAAATGCTAGCTCATCTTCGCTGCCACTATCAAGATCAGCGTGTGGTTATCATAGCGAATTTCTCAAATCAATATCTAGCTGGATATCGCGTTCTGAACTTTCCAACTTCTGGTACATGGCGCGAGTTGATGGGTTCTGAGGTACTTGCAGATGACAGCTTAACAATTAATTTGCCAGAATACGAAGCCAAAGTATTCGTGTATCAGTAATGTGCATTTAGAATGAAAGACAAGAGGCGTTGCAATAGCACCCCGCCGCTTATGATCGGGCTTTCAACCTTCAATGAGAGTTCTTGAAGAAAAACCGCGCCAATTGCAGACAAGGCTTGTATCTTGGGGCAAGAAAGAAATACAACATATATAAGCCTCTTGTCTCTTAAGCAAATGTTATGAGTTAATCTGGAAGCGCCTTGTTAGTTCAAAATTTAAAGAACACTATAAAAGCTAATTTAAGATGATCCAACAAACAGTATCGGAACCTATAGTTTATCAAGGTCAGTTTGGAGAATTTACAATTACCAAGGGCGATCGCACTGGAGTAATTATCTATCGTACTGGCTTAATGATAGCTGCGCTCAGTTTTGCTATTAGCAGTGCTATAGTGCTGCTAGGAAACCCAGTATTGCAGTTATTAACTCCCCTATTTGCCTGTTTCTCGCTAGGTTTGGGAGTCAGCCTATTCACGATTCATATTTATTTAGCCCCTCTACACCGACTACTGCAAGTTTTTTGGGCAATTGGTAGTATAGCCGCGATCGCTTTGACATTTTCTAGTAGTGAGCCTCTAGCTTCAACAGTTTACAATCACCCATCTGCCTTATTTGGGGTAGGTTTTATATTTGCAGCTTTGACGGGGATATATTTTAAAGAAGCAGTTTGTTTCAACCGTCTAGAAACAAAATTTCTTACACCTTTAGTACCGATTTTGTTATCAGGACATTTACTAGGTGTAATACCCCTAGAGTGGGAACAAATAATGCTTGCTAGTTGGGCTGTTTTATTCGTTGTGTTTGCAATCCGTAAAGCTGTACAACCAATTCCACCAGATATTGGCGATAAGTCTGTTTTTAGTTATTTAAAACAACAGCATTCAGCCTAAATTCAAATTATTACTGGTGTACTCTTGCAGGCAAAAAAATTACGATGCAGCCAACGATAAACCAAGCTTTTGCCAGATGTGCGGGTATACCAGATGCTTTCTAATTGCTGAAAACTTAGTCACGTATTTAGTTTTTATTAAGGCATGAAAATTATGAAAAAAACTATCTACCAAAAGGTAAGTGATATTAAAGACAGATGAAGCAAGCAGTTTTGAAAGATATTGTGAAGACATTACACTAGAATTGCTTTTTAAAAACTGAACAATAGCCTAATGCCTACACAAATTCGCCAGAACAATAAACTACCAAAAATTCCTTTGATCCGTCGCCAAGAAAAGTGGACACTCACGGCTCAAGGATGGGTAGTTACTTGTTTGGGTATTGCGAGTTTACTATTTTTTATAATCACTCATATACAGCCATTTCTTGCTATAAGTTCTCCAATTAAAGCAGATATATTAGTTGTTGAAGGATGGTTGCCAGACTATGCACTAAAACCCGTACTAACTGAATTTAAAAAAGGATCATATAAAAGAATAGTTACTACGGGTATTCCATTGCCAACAGGATATTATCTCAAGACGGTTCGGTTAAGGTTTAAGCAGTATTGAGTACAGAAAAAATAAGTGTTTGAAGTTTTACTCCTGCTCCCTTATGTATGGGCTTCTTAGACGGAAACTTGGCTCTGGTTTTTTTTACTACA
>JAHHHE010000169.1 GCA_019359535.1 Gloeocapsa sp. UFS-A4-WI-NPMV-4B04 | reverse complement strand
CGTGATGGCATAAATCGCTATAATTTCAGCAATCATTTTTTCGTCTCTCCAAGAGTTACAAGACCTTGGAGAGATTTTATTTGGTTTGCTCCCGCTTCCGCTTCTAACTAGCAACTTGGGTTAGTAGATGAAGCACAAGCGCTGCGTTAGAGTTTTTAGCAGATTTAGCTAATGAGAGACCAGAGTATCAAACCTGACTAGAGTGAATGTAAACAATGATGATGAGTGCTGGTAACAGCATTGAATGTCGATATTTAGGTTGTGGTGACTTGAACCAGTTTCGTCAAATGCCCTTGGCGGAAAATGAGGCTTTAATCTATACCACTTTTACTAGGGATGTCCCGGTTTTGATGAGCGGTTTCCTGGATTGCATTCGCTCTGAGGAACTAAAAGAAAGATTGCCTGCACAATTTTCTGAGAATGACCTGGCATCGGTCATAGTAGCGATGGTGAGGAATTTGCCTGATATGCGATGCGGGTATTTGATGAGTTGTTTCACAGTGCAGAGCTTTCTGCAAATACCACAGTTGTTGCTGCTGTCATTAGTTGGTAACTGGAATAGCATTTTTAATGTCACCAATATGAGCTAGCTCAAAGACTTAATTGAGTATTCCTGGCAAATTAGAAGTATACCGACTTAGAGGGTCTTTTGATATGACCAACGCTACCCTCAACTTTCAAACCGCTTCAGGACACCAAGTTCTAGCCGCAGCAGGCAAAAAATATCTGCGTCCTGGTGGAAAAACAGCTACAGAGCAATTATTTCAATGGGCTAATTTTCAACCTGGCGAGACAGTTTTAGAATTAGCATCGAGTTTTGGCTACAGTGCGATCGCGCTTGCTAAACGCTATGGTGTTAAAGTCATCGGCGTAGAAAAAGATTCTGATAGTGTAGCTCGTGCGCGTGTCAATATTCGTACTGCTGGTTTAGAAAATCAAATCGAAATTATCGCAGGCGATATTTTCCACTTAGAAGCAATCCCAGGACAATTTGATTACGTTTTAGCCGAAGCAATTCTCACAATGCAATCCCCACCGGGGAAAGCCAAGATTTTAGCTGGTATTCACAATAAACTCAAACCTGGAGGTAAATTCTTATCTCACGAATTATTAGCTCGTGAGAAAGAAGAGCAAATTTGTACTGAACTAGCGCAAGTAATTAAAGTAAATTCTACACCCCTGTCAGAAGCTAACTGGATTCTTGCTTATGAAACAGCTGGATTACAAGTGCAAAATCAGAAAACTGACTCAATGGCTTTACTGAATTTGAGCCGAATAATTCAAGATGAAGGCATTGTAGACACAATTCGGATTTTGGGTAATGTCTTGACGCACAAACCCATCCGCACAAGAGTTTTAGAAATGCGCTCTGTTTTCCAGAAATATCGTAATGAATTAGGTTACATCATTCTGTGTGCCGTTGCCTAGTAGTGTCATTAATCCAAAATTCAAAATTGCTATGACTTCTCAAAACACAACAAATCCATCTTTCGTTACTCAACTGCGAGAACAAATTGAATATCGTGATACTGGAACTTTCAATAAAGTATTGCTAAAAGATCAAGCTTGTCAATACACGCTCTTATGTCTTGCACCTAACACTGAAATTACCGAGCATAAGGCTACTCGAAATGCCACTGTTAATGTTATTGAAGGACGGGGTTTACTAACTTTGTCGGGACAAGATATTGCCCTAGAAACAGGTGTTTTTGTATTTATACCTGCTAATGCTCCCCACTCATTAAGGTCTGAAGAAAAATTGGCGTTTTTGTTAACGCTTTCCGAAAAAGTAGATAGTAATTAATTTTTTTCTGAATAATGGAATCAATAATTTCAACTTTCGCCCAACATTTAGATTTACCTCAAGCTCAGTTAGAAGCTCTACTCTCAGAACCGCTAACCAAGTGTCTCAATTCACCTAAACTTAAGCAACAGCTAAACAGCTTAGATACCAATTTGCTGAAGGAAACTTTACCCACAGCAGGAGCCGTCTTAGCCAAAGAACTACCGCCTTTTTACAACTGGCTGAAAAATGAATTGGGAGTTAAGCGTGTTCCCGATAGTCCAGATCACACAACAAAATGGGTAATTGGTTTCGTTAACAATGAGCAAAGCTTGAGCAATCTAGTTGAGTTACATAAACCCGTTCCGCGTCTGGCTTTAGAAGCGTCTGTTTCCCGCTTGGTAAGCTTGTTTAATGGTATCGAAGACGCGCACGTTCGCCAACAGTGGCAAAAGGCGATTGCTGCTTTATGCTTACCTTTAGTTGTTGATGCTCGTGAAAGAGATCGAGCAATGATCGCAGCCTAATAAAACATTCTAAAGCAGGGAGATTTGACGATGACTCAAACCGTCAATACAACTAGCAATACCAAACCTAACACCCAGGCGTGGTATCGCCCAACATTTTCCCCAGAACATGGAGTTTATGTAGTATTGTTGGTTTCTTTCCTAATTGGTGCAGCCGCCGCCCAAAATTGGACATTAGAAACAACTCTGGCTTTAGTATGTGCTTTTTGTGGCTTTCAAGCTGAACATCCCTTGGTATTGCAAATCAAGCAACGCCGCAGTTTGAAGCCACGTTTTTTAATTTGGGGTGGGGTTTATGCAGTTATTTCAGGCGCGATCGCCCTTTATCTTTACCTCAATCATCCGGTGGTACTGTGGATTTATGCAGGTGCGATCGCTGCTTTAATTATTGATGCTTTCTCTGTTCTCTATAGAGAACAAAAATCAGTTGCTAATGAACTAATTACCTTTGCTGCTGTTTGTCTTTCAACACAGTTTGCCTACGCTGCTACAACTAACACAATTTCCCTAAATGTGATGGGACTTTGGGCGCTTAATACGCTTTTTTTCTCTAGTGCTATTTTCACAGTTAAACTGCGGAAACCGAAAACAAGTTCTTTAATTCCAGCAGTGGTTTATCATGTGATCGCAACTATAATTATTTTCGCTCTCTACTGGTTTAATTTGTTATCTCCAGTCACAGCTTTAGCATTTGGAATAGCGCTACTAAAATTTGGCATTATTGCCCTAAATCAAGAATGGTATTGTAACGTCGAAATTCAATCTGTGGCAATGCTCGAAACCTCAACTGCTTTAACTTTTCTGATAATTGTTGCTCTCTCAGTTTTACCAGTACGCTTAACAATTATTTAGAAAACTTAGCATCAATTCTAAATTATATACAGATTTAGCCAATAAGTTTTGGTAGGCAATGCTGCTATTTAATCCCAGGTATCATAAACTCGTGACCAGTTATTTCTGATGATATCTCGTCTATGAACTGAGTCAACGAGTTTGAAATAAATTCAGATAATAACCAGTTATAGTTACTATCAAAATGGCTAGCTAAAACATTAGGTGAATATCTTGCTAACTCACTTAATCTATGCATTGCAGCAAAAATCAGTGATATATTGGTATGTTCAATATACCCATTAATACCATTTTTTCGCTTGATGTACCATAACATTTTTGCTCCGTAAATATAAAAAAGATTTTTTCTTATTTTTTGATGATAGTTCGATAATCTTCTTAAATTATTATTCTGTTGACCGTTTTTCCAATCAAATCGCTTTTTACTTCTTATTATAAATTCTTCAGGCTTTCCATTATCTAACTCAAAGCAATCTGGCAACTTATTTATTGTATGTTGGTTAGTGTAACGCTTATCAAGCTTGGCACAAAACCAAGCCTCATAAGAATCAGATTTTTTAACATATACTGGACTTTTTACCGGAATAAATAATTCTTTTGAAGATTTAAATGTTAAATCGTATGCTCTATGAATGTAGGGCAAATTATAAAGTAAATCTTTAAGAGTAAATTGTTGGACTAATTGATTCTCTCCCAAATAATTGATTAGTGCAGGTAATACTCCAGAAGCATGAAATTTAACGATTTCATTTGTGAGAAACCTTCTACTACCTTTGGTATAACCAGATACACCATGTTGATCTGAGAAGTTTACACTTTTGACCAAGAGTAAAGCTTTTGTAGAGTTTAGAAAACAGTAGTAAGCAGTAAGTGGTGATGAGGTATTAGGAAGTTGTTTGGTAGCATTATAGAAATGTCGAGCCTGTTGCCAAAAAAATAATGCTTCTTTCTTTTTTGACTCGCTACCTCTCTTAAGCCACATTTCCACATAATCCCAAGTATCGGTAACAAGAATAGTTTTGCTATTAAACTCAGGATTAATATGAGCTTTGTGAAGTGATAATGGCTTGCTATTTAGGTTAATTTCTTTAAATGCCATAAATAAATTATGTCGGATAATCTTTGGTACTTCAGTCAAGAATCAGGCTGATAAAATATATTTTCATTTAGCAACTCAGTGAATGTCATTCTTTACCAAACCTAAATTCTGGGTATATGTATCCAATCCTTTAGCCTTATACATCTATGATGCCCATTGGAACATCGAATGTATGCATGACTTTATAAGATAACTAAGATGAGGAGCGCCTTCCTTACCTCTTCTGCACTGATAAAAGCGATCGCTCACGTAGTCAGATTATGATTAAGATAATCAAGCTTACTAAGCAAGATAGCAGCATGACAATTGCAGCATCCAAATCGCTCACATTACAGGAATTCCTAAAACTTCCCGAAACTAAACCAGCAAGTCAATACATTAACGGGGAGATTATTCAGAAGTCGATGCCAAAGGGTAGACACAGCCGCTTGCAAAGTAAACTTTGTGCTGTGATTAATCAAGTTACAGAGGAACAGCAGATTGCATACGCTTTTCCTGAGTTACGCTGTACTTTTAGCGATCGCTCTATTGTTCCCGACATGGCAGTATTTCAGTGGAACCGCATTCCCTTTACTGCTGATGGAGAAGTACCGGATAACTTTGAATTACAGCCCGATTGGACTATCGAAATTTTCACTCCAGAACAAAAGCCGAATAAGGTAATTGGCAACATTCTTCACTGTCTACAACACGGATGTCAGTTAGGGTGGTTTGTTGATCCTAATGATCGTAGTATCCTAATATTCCTACCAAATCAACAGCCGGAATTGTTACAAAGAAATGATTGCTTGCCACTGCTTGCAGAAATTGAACTAGAACTAACAGTAGATCAAGTCTTTGGCTGGCTTAAGATGGACGGCTAATT
The DNA here is from genome assembly GCA_019359535.1 of Gloeocapsa sp. UFS-A4-WI-NPMV-4B04. Lineage (GTDB taxonomy): Bacteria > Cyanobacteriota > Cyanobacteriia > Cyanobacteriales > Chroococcidiopsidaceae > JAHHHE01. Next base: position 8,257 of record JAHHHE010000169.1, on the reverse strand, counting down.
ATCATATTTTCTCTTGGATGCGATCGCCCTAGATCAAGAATTTACCTCTGCTGTACCAAGCGCGATCGCTTCCAATGCCTTGCCATCAACAATCGTAATCTTACCACCCCGACTATAAGCAATTACAGATTTAAGACTTTTAGTTAATCGCACGCATTCTTCGTAAGTAATGCCAATACTCCGAGCTATTTGATAATAAGGTAATTTGACTTTCAAACACTCGCCGAGTTTAGTTGTTTCAGTTCCATATTGCGTTGCAAAATATTGAATAAATCGCGCTAGTCGCACAATCGCTCGTTCAGAAATCAACCCATGTACTGTTTCATGCAGTTGCTGAAGCCTGGAATTGAAAACCATTAGCATCCGCAGAGCAATTTCAGGATTCTGCCCGATAGCATTAACTAAAGCATCTCGCTCTACAGAAAGAATTTGACAATCACAAACAGCTGTCACAGTTGCAGGAGCAATACCATTTCCCAACAGTGCAGGTGCAGCAAAAATTTCTCCGGCGGGTAGGGTGCGCAGAATTGTTTGTTTTCCTGTTGATGCTGTTTTAGTAATTTGAATTGAGCCACTCAGAAGAGAATACATTTTTGCAGGTAAGCGATCGCCCTCATGCATGATAATTTCTTCCTGACTATAAAATTGCAACTGAGTGTGTGATTGCAAAATTGCTAATTCCTGCGGTTGTACAGCTTTGAAAACGGTAATTTGTAAGATTTGTTCAATTGTTGCTTGCATAGTTTTATCGAGCAGTACCAGACTTTTATCTACTAAGAGAACCGCTTACAGGTTAAACTAAGTTTTAGCGATACCTATACTGGTATTGATGTTGAATTTTGTAGATTTCATGGACAGAAGTCCACATGACGGTAGTATTACTCTCCTCTAAGCTGATGAGCTAGTCTCTCAGCGCGGGAGAGACTTAGGAGGTATATTTCATGCTTACTCAGGAAGGGCGTGTTGTCCTAGCGGACATTGCAGATTTAAACCAGCTGAAATTGGAGCTAAATCGCTTACCAGCTGTTGATGTAGGCGATTACATTACTGAACTACCCCCAGAACGTCGGGCGATCGCATTTCGGTTGCTAAATAAAGCTCAAGCTATTGATGTTTTTGAATATCTGCCGCCTGAAGTACAGGAAGAATTGATTGGGGCGTTGCACGATACCCAAGTATTTCAGCTTGTAGAAGCCATGAGTCCTGATGCCCGTGCAGAACTGTTTGATGAACTGCCAGCAGGGGTAGTTAAGCGACTTTTACAGCAACTTAGCCCTACTGAACGACAGGCGACGGCGACGCTTCTAGGCTATCCAGAAGGCACTGCTGGACGAGTGATGACAACGGAATATGTGCGGCTGCGCGAGGGATTGACTGTAGGACAAGCCTTGAGCAAAATCCGCCTACATGACGAAGATAAGGAAACGATTTACTATGCCTACGTTACAGACGACAACCGCAAGTTGGTTAGTGTCGTGTCGCTGCGGCAATTATTGTTTTCGATTCCTGATGCCTTAATCCGAGATATAGCGAGCGATCGCGTACTCAAAGCCCGTACCGAAATGCCCCAAGAAGAAGTCGCGCAGCTAATGAAGCGCTATGACTTGATCGCACTACCCGTAGTTGATCGCGAAGATCGCTTAGTCGGAATTATTACGATTGATGATGTGGTAGATATTTTAGAAGAAGAAGCTACTGAAGACATCCAAAAATTAGTAGGCGTTAGCGGTGGTGATGAATCAGCGTTGTCACCTCCTTTAGTAAAACTGCGGAATCGGCTACCTTGGCTAATGGGTATTATGGCGCTTTATATTGGAGCTTCCAGCGCGATCGCACCTTTTCAGGAAACCATTTCTTTAGTACCTGTTTTAGCCGTAATTATGCCGCTATTCTCCAATACAGGTGGGACAGTTGGAATTCAAGCGGTAACTGTAACAATTCGAGGCATAGGTGTAGGAGAAGTCACTTCTCGCGATACGCTAAAAATTCTCCGTAAAGAAATTCTGGCAGGTTTAGGCACTGCCGTAGCATTAGGTTCGACAATGGTGCTACTTGCTCTTATTTGGACTCCTCCCCAAGAACGCTGGGTAGCTTTAGTTGCAGGACTTGTGATGGCAATTAACTCAGTGGTAGCCGTAACACTAGGAACTTTATTGCCAATGGGAATGAAGCGTTTGAAGCTTGATCCAGCAATAGTTAGTGGCCCATTAGTGACTACTATGCTAGATACAATTGGCTTTATCCTCTTTTTGACACTAATTACAATGAGCTTGAACGTTCTTGATTTAAAACCGTAATATCGGTAGCTAAATAACTTACATGACTACTACCTAGATACGCCATAATTATTCTTTTATTGGCTGATTTCTAGGGGTGCAACTGCTTTATGATCTGCGATCGCTATCACAATTTGAACTTAATTTGGTATAGCTGTCAAATGTTCAATTAAGATTTTGCTACCAATAATAATCAAAATTGCCCCACCAATTATCTCGACTTTATTTTGAAATAAGTTACCGAACTTATGTCCAATAAATACTCCAATAAAGGATAAGAAGAAAGTAATAAATCCAATAGCTGTTACCGCAGGCATAATTGAACTTTTGAGCAAGCCGAATCCCATGCCAACTGCTAAAGCATCTATGCTAGTTCCTACAGATAGGGTAATTAAAGTATAAGTATCTAAAGGATTAAATCTTTTTTCACTGCTTTCATCTTGGTTTGATTCGTAAATCATTTTCATCCCAAGAAAACTTAAAATACCAAAAGCAAACCAATGGTCAACGGCTGATAATACATCTTTAAAAATCAGTCCTCCCCACCATCCTATTATCGGCATAAAAGCTTGAAAACAGCCAAAAAATAAAGCAATTTTCAAAGCTTTATTCAGCTTTATATATTTGATTTTTAAGCCACTGGAGATAGAAACAGCAAAAGCATCTGCTGATAATCCCAAAGCGATAAAACCGATAGCAATTGGTCCCATTTGTTTAACAGCGTAATTAATATTTTTTAAGTTATATGTTCTTTTTTAGCATGAATTTGGCTCAAATTAAAAGAGTTTATTATCATATTGAATTCATATTTAACTCATATTTATTTCATAATTAACTATTAGCTGAAAACTTAGATAACTATTTAGGTGATATTGTAGGGCTAAGTTGCGATCGCAATTATCCTCAAGGGCAATACGAAATATTGATATAGCGCGTTTTGATATAGTTTCATCAAGTGCTACATCAGAAAACGAATTTATTTTCACAGCTAACCCGCGTGTAATTCAGTACATTTCATCGTGCCGCTTTGAAGTATTTAGCTTTATTTTAAAATTAAGGGCTAAATATAATACCACATTATTTTGTGGTAAAGTAGTAAAAAGTAAAAAATTGTTAGAAGTATAACTTTGTGCAATTACTCCGATTACCGCTCCTTTGCTCTAAGACAGAGGCCGCAATTGCAGAAGTAGTTACATAAATTTGAATGGGTGGTTGGCGATCGCGCACAACGGCTCCCACCAAGCGTTTCCAAGGGCGCGATCGCATATAATCAGTACATCTTTAATTCCTCTGTCCAACAATTGCACTTGACATCTGCGTGAAATTCTCTAAGTTGGACTTATTAGCCTAGCTGCTATTTAGTTCTAAAATTCCCATGTCAACTCTCGTCATCGTCGAATCTCCTACCAAAGCCCGCACTATTCGTAATTATCTACCCCCTGGCTATCGGGTGGAAGCGTCTATGGGTCATGTACGTGACCTTCCGCAGTCTGCCAGTGATATTCCTGCTAACGTCAAAGGAGAAAAATGGGCGCAGCTGGGGGTGAATGTAGACGCTGACTTTGAACCACTATATATTGTCCCCAAGGATAAAAAGAAAATTGTTGCTCAGCTCAAAGAAGCGCTCAAAGCAGCAGATGAGTTGGTGCTAGCTACTGATGAAGACCGAGAAGGCGAAAGCATCAGCTGGCATCTATTACAGTTACTAAAGCCTAAAGTTCCAATTAAGCGAATGGTGTTTCATGAAATCACCCAAGATGCTATTCGCAATGCTTTAAAAAACTGCCGCAACATTGATGAACAGGTAGTACGCGCCCAAGAAACTAGAAGAATTTTAGATCGGCTTGTAGGTTACACGCTGTCTCCCCTGCTGTGGAAGAAAATCGCTTGGGGATTATCAGCTGGACGAGTGCAGTCTGTCTCTGTCAGACTTTTAGTGACTCGCGAACGTCAACGCCGCGCTTTCCGCAAAGGTAGTTACTGGGATCTCAAAGCAACGTTAGAGGCAAAAGGCGAGTTTGATGCACGGCTAATCACCTTAGCTGGAACTAAGGTAGCCACTGGAAGCGATTTTGATGAAGCAACAGGTCAAATTATTGCCGGACGCAATGTAGTATTACTGGCTGTTGCTGAAGCTAGAACTTTGCAAGAACGCCTTGCGGGTAAAACCTGGACAGTTACAGACTTAGAAGAACGTCCAGTTACTCGTAAACCTTTCCCACCGTTTACCACCTCGACGCTGCAACAAGAAGCAAACCGGAAACTAAGACTGTCAGCGCGTGATACGATGCGGACTGCTCAGAGTCTTTATGAGCAGGGGTACATTACTTATATGCGGACGGATTCGGTACATTTATCAGAGCAAGCGATCGCAGCCGCCCGTTCCTGTGTTGAGAAAATGTACGGTAAAGAGTTTCTTAGCCCCAAGCCCCGTCAGTACACTACTAAGAGTAAAGGCGCACAAGAGGCACACGAAGCAATTCGCCCCGCAGGTAGTACGTTCCGCACACCCAAGGAAACGGGCTTGAGTGGTCGAGAACTTGCCGTATACGACCTGATCTGGAAGCGTACCGTCGCCTGTCAAATGGCAGATGCTAGACAAACTCAGATCACAGTTGGGTTACAAGTTGAAGACGCTGGATTTAGATCCAGTGGTAAGCGAATTGACTTTCCAGGGTTTTTACGTGCCTACGTCGAGGGTTCAGACGATCCAGATGCTGCTTTGGAAGATCAAGAAGTAATCTTGCCACCACTCAAAGTAGGCGATCGCCCTAATTGTACTAAGATTGATGCGATCGGTCACGAAACCCAACCTCCAGCCCGTTACACTGAAGCCTCCCTTGTCAAAACTCTAGAAAGCGAAGGCATTGGTCGTCCTAGCACTTATGCCAGTATTATCGGTACAATCATTGACCGAGGATACGCTAATCTGGTTAACAATGCCCTAGTTCCCACCTTCACCGCCTTTGCCGTTACCGCTTTACTAGAAGAACATTTCCCCGATCTAGTGGATACTAGCTTTACCTCCCGCATGGAGCAAACTTTAGATGATATTGCCACTGGTGAAGTAAAGTGGCTTCCCTACCTCCGGCAATTTTATTCAGGAGACAAAGGACTAGAAACATTAGTCAAGGAAAGGGAAAATCAAATTGATGGTACTAAAGCGCGAACCGTTCAGCTAGAAGATTTAGATGCCAAAGTCCGCATTGGTAAGTTTGGCCCCTACATCGAAGCTCAAAATGGTAACGGTGTCGTTACTGCTTCAATTCCCAAAGACTTGACTCCATCTGACTTAGATCCAGAAACCGTAGAAGTGCTGCTACGCCAAAAAACCGAAGGGCCTGAGGAATTAGGCCGTCACCCAGAAACAGGTGAACTTATTTATGTAAAAATTGGCGCATATGGCCCCTATGTCCAACTGGGTGAAAAGTCTGATGAGAATCCTAAGCCGAAGATGGCTTCCTTACCCAAAGGTGTAACCCCTGAAAACGTAACGCTAGACATGGCTGTTGGACTTTTGGCTCTACCCCGCACACTAGGCGCTCATCCAGCCAGTAATGGGAAAATTCAAGCTAGTCTAGGACGCTTTGGCCCTTATGTAGTTCATGACCAAGGTAAGGAAGGCAAAGACTACCGATCGCTTAAAGCAAGTGATAATGTCTTGACAATATCCTTAGAACGTGCTTTAGAACTACTAGCTGAACCTAAAAAGGGACGCAAAACCAGCACAACTAAATCAAAGGCAGCTTTACGAGAATTGGGCAATCACCCAGATGATGGAGAGCCAATAAATATCTACGAGGGTCCGTATGGTGTCTACATCAAGCACAACAAAACTAATGTAGGTTTACCAGAAGGTCAATCAGTGGAAGATATGACGCTTTCTACAGCTCTGGAACTCCTAGCAAGTAAGGCATCTAGTGGTACTCGCAAGTCGAGTGCCGCTAGCACTAAAGGCAAATCAACTGCCAAAACGTCGTCAACGACTACTGCTAAGAAAAAAACCACAACCCGCACAAGTTCCAGCCGTAAGACTACTGCAACGTCAAGTAAAGCTAAAACATGATTTAGGGTGGGCATTGCCCACCCTATGCTTACTACCTATTTGAAATCCTCAGTATAATCCCTAGCAAACTGCTCGAAAGATATCTGTTTCTTCCCTGTAACTTGCTCTATTACAGGTGATATATCTGAGTAATAACCAAATTTTTGAGTAGTATATAATCCCAACACAAGATTAATTTCTTGTTCTGGCATTCCTGCCTCTTTCAGTGCTTCACGAGCGGCTTGCTCTGAAATAGCAACATAGGTTATTTGTCTATCAAGGACGGCAGATAGTATTGATGCTATTTGCTGATTAGAAAGTGCTTCGGAACCAGTAACTTGGTAAATTGTCCACCTATACCGATATAGCCGGACCAAATTTTACCGTCTTTATTTAAGGTTTATGAATTAGCGGCTAGTTCTACTTTTAAATAAATCAAATAGATAGAAAAAAAAGCAAGAAAGTATGTAGTAATAAACAATAAGCCCAATCCACCATAAATAGTACGTTAGACCAGAATTAATATTTTGAATAAGAGATCTAAAAGGTGTAGAGATAATTATCAAAGGAATTATTGAAAAACCCCACACTAGCCAAAAGGGATAGGGTCTTAAAAAATCATACAAAGGTGGTTTTGTTTGAGGGTCATCATCAAAGCCCCAAGCTTGAATCTGGCCACCAACTGCAATCAAAATGAATACACTAAACAGCAAAAGCTTGCGAAAGCCAGGCTTTAAAAACTTTTTCATTTTTGCTGATTGCCTCCATTACGTTTGGAAAGAAGCATTTATTGGTTGTGCTATGGTGTAAAGGCGAATTATAAATGTACAATTATACATTTAATTTTTTGTCGATATAGTTAAGCTTTGACCTAACCAATACAAAGTTAAATATTTATTAATTAGAGGAGTATAAGCTTAATTTCATTAAGCAGATTATAGATGACATTTTTGTTATTATTGTATAGATTACATAAGTGCGATTCGCCGCCACAGAAGCGAGTGAGGGGATGAGAAAACCCTCCAAGCCAGCATCCAAGGCTTGTTCCCATCTCGATAGGAGCATAACAGGTAAGTGATATGTTTTACAGCTAAAGAGTAATGTTTTTCCTATTAGCGAAGCCAATAGCGAAAGGAAAATTAGGGAAAGATGTGGCAGGTTAACGTAAGTGAATCTTTGATGAGGGTTCGTCATTATTAACTGTCGGAAAGTGGCTATATACGACAGAACAGGGTACGAAAAACCAACTTATTATTGGTTTTTATCAAGAAACGTCAGTCATCTATCTGACGTTTAGGATGCCAAACTCCCTCGGAGCAAAGAAGAAACCTTACTAAGTCACATCTCAAATTTGTGTAACGAAGTAACCCCGTCAGGGTCTACCCGCTAGATAGATGCGGATAGTAAGAAAGCCGTAAGGCAGACAGAATCCTCTGGCGGCGGAAGGATGCCAAAAAAAGCTAACGCCACCACACCGAAAGGTAACGGGAATACATAACCGAGTGGATAGAACTTATGTTCAAGCCGAAAGGCTGCTGAGGTTTGGCAGGTGAGACTCCTGAACATCAAAGTAAAGCTACGAACTCGGGCATGAAAAGTTAGATGCAATGTTCAATTGCAAACGTAACTGAGAGAACAACCGAATGGAATAACGTCAGTTGGCGGAAAGCCAATTCAGTAGTTAGGAACCTAAGACTACGAATATTCAGGGCAACCAAACAGGGGAACCTTAAAAAAGTTCGCAGCCTTCAAAAGCTGTTAATGCGGAATTACTCCAATACACTGTTATCAGTTAGAAGAGTAACGCAGACTAATAACTTAAGTTGCGAGTTAAGTCGGTTAGCGGTAACAAAAAAGTCATCTCCATGTTGAAACGACCGACAAGAGCACCATCCAGTCGGAAAATCCTGGGATTGAGAACGCGAGGTTAGCCGAT
>JAHHHE010000168.1 GCA_019359535.1 Gloeocapsa sp. UFS-A4-WI-NPMV-4B04 | reverse complement strand
TCCTCAATTATATTTAGGTTTTTCTCAACTCAATAAGAGTGTCTATAGCCTAACCTCTCCAATTTTTCTTTTCCTGTCTAACCCTGATTTCTCTTTTTCTTCTGCCTAGAGTGACAAATGAGGGTTACTGGCACTAGCAAGCAAAAACAGAATCTTTAGGTTAGAAATCGAGCGCAACAAAGCTGCCCAAAATCTAAAAGCATGAGCCTTTAAACATCGACCGAATTGTCATGAATTAGATTGAAACCTTGCTCACTTCTCAGAAATAAGCACTAGGCACGAATGTGCCAGAAATTGCTCATATAAGCTTCTTCTGAATGTCGCGAATATGAGTTTTTGCCGTACCCACAGAAATATTAAGCTTCCGAGCGATCGCGATACTATTGTCTCCATCAACAATCAATTGCAACACCTCCAACTCCCGATCTGTGAGTGATTCAGCGAGAATCATTTGCCTCAAGTCTGAATCAACTGCGCGAATTGCGATCGCCTCAACCGAGTTACTGTCATCAGATGGGGGAGGATAGGCTTGTTGGAGCCGCTCAGCGACCTCTTGGGCAACCGTAACAAGGGCATGATTAGAAGAGAGAGCATTGGAAAAATCAGCCTGAGTTGAAAACCTTGATTGCTTAAAATCATCTTTGGTCGATCGTGGACTGGATTTCATAAAATTGTCCTCAGTCAAACATGGATGGCGAACAAAGGTTGGGGAGCTTAATGACTTGCAGCAACAATGGCTGTCATTAACTCTGTCATCTTCCAGCGTCCGGTATATCGAATGTTATTGATAAATAGGGCTGGAGCAGTCGTTACTCCACTCTGTATTCCACCTTCGATATCTTCATTGATGCGATCAATATGCACTTGTTTATGCAAGTCTCTGAGAAACTGAGGAATATCAAGTCCTAAATCATTGGCGTACTCTACAAGATAACCATTCTCCAACTTTTGTTGATGGGCAAATAAAGTATCATTCATCAACCAAAACTGTTCCTGTGCGGCGGCGGCTTGAGCGGCTTGGGCGGCCCGTTGAGCCTGAAGATGAACTTGTGCTTGCGGAAAACAACGGAAGATAAAGCATAAATAATCCTCTCCAAAAGAAGCACTAAGCTCTTGTTTGATCGCTTTAATTAGCTTGTAAACGTCCGCACTTTTGGGGTCTTGATAGTCTCCATACATCACCAGCACTACCTTGGCACTCAACACACCTTGAATCCAATCTTGGGTTGAAGGTGGTACAAGTAAGGAACTGTGGCTACGATCGTCGTTCATTTTTCTACATTTGCATCAAGCATGGAACCTTGCAATTTATTTGTTCAATCCACTGATTGCATAACTGTTTGCATAAATTCAATATAGGCGATCGCCTTCAAGCTGTCGTCTGTAGCGAGTTAATTTTTTTACAGTGCAAATTGATAGAGTAACCATGCCATCGCAGAGTAGAAGGCTAGCTATAACTTAAGTTAGAATCGGGCGCATCAATTCGTTTAGGAAATACATCAATTCGCAGATTAACTGTCAGAGTAGGCCAGTATCGTTCGTCAAACGTTCCTTTCCCAATAGGACGGATTCCTAAATCGCTGAACTAGGAAATTAATAAACACCTGAACACGCCGCGAATGCTTACGATTCGGTAAATATAATGCATAAAAGCAGTTCGTCCAGGTTAAAATTAATCTGGACGAACTGCTCAATTTATAGTTGAACTTCAGTCGCTAGCAGTGTGACCACATCAGCATGAGCTAGCACCACATCGGGGTTACGCTGAAGTGCCATATCATACTTCACAGCAAAGTCATTTCCAACTTCATCAGGTGTGAGTAGAATCTGAACATCAGCAATGAGAGCAGTGATCGCCTCGGAGGTGACAGGCTCATCAGAGTGGATTAACTCATCAATTTGCACAATCAATTCTGAGAGGCGATGCAACCAGGCAAATTGATCGTGATTGATCGCCAGTTGCAGCAATTCACCTTTAGAGATCTGTCCGCGCACTTGTTCGTAACGAATACGCTCTGTATCCAACAACAGTTTATGCAAATGCAATAACTTGATGCGTATATCGGTCAGAAGTTGATGTTGGGTAATGCGATGTTGAAGCGTGTTAAGCATGAATGTGTCCCATCCTTCCATTTCGGTAATCGTCGATCGCTTGCAGGATTTCGGCTTCAGTGTTCATCACAAAAGGACCATAGCGCACCACAGGTTCATTCAGCGGCACTCCAGCAATCAGCAATAGATCAAGGGGCTGGGTGGCATCCGCAGGATTGGCGATCGCCACTTCCTCACCATCAGGTGCAAAAATTACCATTTGCCCATCCTCACCCCGTTCCTGCTCAGTGCCAAACAAACCAGACCCATCGAGGACATAGGTAAAGGCGTTGTACTCTTTCGGTACCGGTTGAACCATGCTTGCGCCCGGTTGTAGCGTGAAGTGCAGGTAAATAATCGGGGTGCGGGTTTCAATCACCGCTTTCGCCCCCAACGCTTCTCCCGCAATCACGCGCACCGTCACGGACCCATCTTTGGTCTGAGCCACCGGAATCTGCGCTGATGGAATTTCCTGATAGCGAGGAGCAATCATCTTGTCCCGCTGCGGCAAGTTGACCCAGAGTTGAATGCCGTGCAGTCGCCCACCCGTGCGGGTAAACTCAGCTTCTGGCATTTCGGAATGCACTACGCCTGCCCCAGCGGTCATCCACTGCACATCACCGGGATTGAGCAGTCCGGCATGACCGACCGAATCTTTGTGTTCCAGCCGTCCATCCAGGACGTAGCTGACGGTTTCAAAGCCACGATGGGGATGATCCGGTGCGCCCTTTGCTTGACCGGGCTTCAGATTCACGGGACCCAATTCATCGAGGAGGAGAAAGGGGTCAAACTCGGAAAAGCTACTCTTGGGAAAGGGACGACGCACCAAGAAGCCTGCTCCTTCAAGCGTTTCTACACTATTAATGATTCCAGCAACGGTTCGGAGTGTTTGAGTTTGAGTTGTCATACTGTTGCCTCCAATCAGGCAGTTTATAAGATTTATCTTATATATGATTAATCATATACTAACATAGAAGGATATAAATTCTATGGGTAGGGCTTGTCCTCCCTGTTTGTTCGGTAAACCGCCTATGTCTCTTGCCCATGTGATTCTGGGTCTGCTCCAGCAACAGGAGCGGACCGGCTACGACCTCAAAACCGAGTGCTTTGACGATTGCATTTCCCATCTGTGGCCAGCAGATCAGGCACAGATTTATCGGACTTTAGACAAACTGGAGTCACAGGGGTGGATTACCTGTACTGTTGAGATTCAGCACGATCGTCCCAATCGCAAGGTTTATCGGATTACCGAAGCAGGTGAAGCAGAGTTAACCCACTGGCTTCAGACGCATCATCCGTTGCCCGTGTTGCGAGAGTCGTCGCTGGTGCAACTCTATTTTGCGGCTCAGTTGCCTGACGAGGCGATCGTGTATCTGCTAGAGCAGGAACTGGAAGCACGGCAAGAAAAGCTAGCCCAGTGTGAGACGATCGAGGCTCTATCTTTGAGTAATCCGACTGCATCGCGTGAACAAAAACTGCATCGACTGGTTTTGGACTTAGTGAAGCAACGGGAACAGACTTATTTAGATTGGTTGGAAAAGGCGATACGTGCTATGCACATGCTGCGCGACCGCAACAATTCGTAGCCAATCAACGTAAATTCCTTCTTCTAAGTTAGAATCCGAACTCGATCGAAAGTACACCCTACAAACTGACAATGCCGATTAGCCTGCTTGTTGGGGCGTTACGGACACTCTTATCGGAAATGCGAGGCGAGGAACTGATAACCAACTCCTCGCCTTCACTTTTTTTATTTTGCGCGTGCGCGTTGCAATTAGGTGCTTTTACACAGGTGCCATTTGCCGATCGAGCTTGGTCTCCCGTCCATCTCGTTGCACAGATTGAGCTTTGTCATAGCTCTCCATCAGGGCGCGGTAAGTCGGCACGATGTGGTCAACTGCGACAGTGGCAAACTCCATTGCGTCCGGACGGTTCCACGTATTCATGAGTTCGCTGATTACTGCGTAAGTGTCGATGGGCATGGCTCCCGCCTGGACGACGCGGGCCAGAGTGAGGTCGGTCGCCATCTGGCTCCAGTTGCCGGAAGCGTCAATGATGGTGAAGACCTTGTAACCAGCGGCCAGTGCGCTCAGCGTCGGAAACGCCATGCAAGTGCTGGTGAGAGTTCCGGCGATGAGGAGAGTCTTTCGCCCAGTCTTCTCGATCGCGTCTACCCAAGCCGGGTTGTCCCAGGCGTTAATCTGGCCTGTGCGCGGAATGTAAACCGCGTCAGGATTGTGCTGGTGGATTTCGGGAATCAGGGGACCATTGGGACCATCGGGTACCGAAGCAGTCGTGAAGGTCGGAATCTTGGCGAGTTGGGAAATCTTGGCGAGTGCCGTAACATTGGAGCGGAGGACTGAGAGTTCGATGTCACGCACAAGTTGGAAGAGTCCGCTTTGATGATCAATCAGCAGCAGCACGCTGTCATTGGGATCGATCATTGTGTCAATGGTGTTGCTCATGGGTTTGTCTCCTTTTTCATTCAAATTCAATCAATGTCATTTTTTCCTAGCTATCTGGGGCGTGTCCAGTTCTAGTACTCAGCTTCTTTCGGAATAAGTTCAATATAGGAGATCGCCTTCAAGCTGTCGTCTATAGTGAGTTAAAATTTTTACAGTACAAATTGATAGAGTAACCGTGCCATCGCAAAGTAGAAGGCTAGCTATAACTTAAGTTAGAATCCGAATCTGATCGAAAGTACATCCTATAAATTGACAATGCCGCGTTTAACGGCAACAATCACCGCTTGAGTACGATCGCTAACATCTAGCTTATTCAAAATCCGATTGACATGAGATTTAACAGTACCTTCACCGATACTCAACGCTGCCGCAATATCAGCATTGCTCATCCCCTGTGCCAGTGAACGGAGTACCGCCAGTTCTCGTTCACTCAGTTCTGGATTACTGAGGCGCTGTACCAACTTTGCTCCCACATCAGGCGGAATATACTTCTGACCCCGATGAACGGTACGAATCGCATTCAGAAGCTCGTCAGGTTCAGTTTCTTTTAACAGGTATCCTTTTGCGCCTGCCTGCAATCCCCGGTAAATATCTTCGTCGCTATCATACGTGGTCAGTACAATAATCCGAGCAGATTTAGCAGCAGCACAAATTGCACCGATGGCGGCAACTCCTTCTACTTCAGGCATGCGGAGATCCATGAGCGTGATATCAGGTTGGTGTTCCCCAAATAGAGTGATCGCTTGTTCCCCATTTTCGGCTTGGGCAATCACCTGCATATCTAGGTCACGGTTAATAATCGTAGCTAATCCTTGCCGAAAAATAGCATGATCGTCTGCAATCAGAACCCGAATGGCTTGGCTCATTGTGATGCCTCCCGATCGATGGTGACAATAATCTCTGTTCCTTCTCCAGGTTGACTCCCAATTGTGAGTTGTGCGCCGATGCGCTCTGCTCGTTCGCTCATGCCGAGTAAGCCAAACCCCTCAGAGGCTGAAATACTTCCAACTCCAAAGCCCTGTCCATTGTCTTGCACGCGCAAACAAAACTGATTGTGATCGTAGATTAGCTTCACTCGAATTTCGTCAGCATTGGCGTGTCTAATCGCATTGGTTAAGGCCTCCTGCCCCATCCGCAGTAAATTACTCTCGACTTCAGTCGGTAGAGCATACACCGCACCCTCGATCTCATAATGCAAAGTAGTATCCATTGCGGCAGTTCTGATTTGAGCGATGAGACGATGGAGAGCGCTCTGTAAACTGCCCTCCTCCAAAAGCTGAGGACGGAGCGCGACGACCGATCGCCGTGCTTCAACCAGTCCAGTTCGCGCCAATTCTTTGATCAGGTTTAGATGTGCCTGAGTTGCTTCTACATCATCCGTTAGCACCTGGTTTGCCGCTCCGACCTGAGACAGAATACCTGTAAACGACTGAGCGAGTGTGTCGTGAATTTCACGCGCCATGCGGTTACGTTCTTCCAAAATCGAGGCTGCTTCTGCTTGCTTTTGTAGCGTGATATCTCGCGCCAGCCAAATCACCTGTTCGTGCTGAATCGGGGCAATGCGAGCCGAAAACCAGATTTCTCGCCCAGCGATCCACTGGCTGTATTCAACGGTGAGGACTTGTTGGGTTCTCAGCACCTGCTGAATGTAACTCAGGAATTCATCAGCTTGTTCCTGAGCATAGAATTGATACAGTGTTTTACCAATAAACTCCTCCCTATACTCCTCTCCATAGGATGGATTTCCTGGGATTGCGTCGATCACTTGCCCTTCAGTATTGTAAACACACAGCGGATCGGGAATGGCTGAAAAGAGCGCTCGCAGTTCTGCTTCAGAGGCTTGCAATGCTGCTTCTGCCTGCTTGCGATCGCTAATATCCGCCATCACCCCTTCGATGTAGTCATCGCCTGCATTCAAATAAGAAGAGGCAAGTCCCCAGAACAATGTCCCATCTCGTTTTCGCATCTGGACTTCAAAGCTTCGCACTTCCCGATCCCGCTTCAGCAACTCAATGGCTTGTTGGCGATCGCCCTGACTGACATAATAGCCTGTGGTGTGTTCAAGTCCAATCATTTCCTCTGGTGAATCAAAGCCATACAGATTGGCAAAGCGTTGATTGGCTTCGAGAATTAATCCATCCGAGAGGCGGGATCGGAAGATGCCGACCTGCGAGTTTTCAAAGATATTGCGGAACTTGGTTTCACTGCGTTGTAATGCCTCTTCTGCCTGTTTGCGATCGCTAATATCTGCAATTACCCCTTCCATACATCCATCGGCTGCATTCAGACGAGTAGAGTAAAGCCCCCAAAACAATGTACCATTTCGTTTTTGCAGCTGCACTTCAAAGTTTTGCAGTTCGCCATCACGCTTCAGCAATTCAATCGCTTGTTGGCGATCGCTAGGATTTACATAACAGTCTGTGCTGTGTTTAAGCCCAATTACCTCATCGAGTGAATCATAGCCAAACAGATCGGCAAGGCGCTGATTGGCATCGAGAATTAATCCATCCGAGAGGCGAGTTCGGAAAATGCCGACCTGGGAGTTTTCAAAAATATTGCGGAACTTGGTTTCACTGCGTTGTAATGCCTCTTCTGCTTGTCTACGCTGGGTGGTGTCATTGCCAACCGATAAGATTTCAACGACATCTCCCTGTTCATTAAAGATGGCTTGATTCGACCAGGACATCCAAACTCGCCGACCGTCTCGACACAGATTTTCACTCTCACCTTGCGGGTACAATTGAGGATTACGAAGTAAATCGTGAACAAATGGTTTGACATCGCGTCCAGAGGTTTCGATGTCTGGAATGATGGTTTCAAATAAGGTTCGCCCTACAATCTGATGTTCTTCATAGCCCAGGAGTTTTACCCCATAATCGTTGATGTAATGAATCCGTCCTTGCGTATCATAGCGAACGATGACGGAATTCGCGGTTTGTAGCAGGTTGCGGTAATTGGCCTCACTTTGTCGTAACGCAGCAGTTCGTTCTGCGACCTGTTGCTCTAAAGTGCAGTTGTAGTCGGCTAGGAGTTTCTCGGCTTGTTTGCGCTCTGTAATGTCCTGAAAGGTAGCGATCGCATGAGTGATATTGCCCTGTTGATCAAAAACTGGTGTTCCCCGTGCCTCAATTAGAATTGAGACATGATCTCGACGAATTTCTATATCTTCAGTCCTGATGCGTTCGCCCCTTAATGCCTGCTGTGCAGGCAAACTCTCCGCTGGATAGATTTGATCCGTTCCCGCTACATAAAGCTGATAAGCCTCTGAGATCTGCTCCGGTGCTATGGAAGTATCAGTTTCTTTGCCCATGAGTTGATTGCCGCATTGGTTGGCATAGTAAGGGCAACCCGTCGCATCCACGATCGCAATTCCCACCGGAATCGCTTCGAGGAACTGGGTGATCTTGCTTTCCTTAGCCTGTAGTTCTGAGTAAAGGTTGGCATTTTCGATGGCGATCGCTGCTTGAGTCGATAATAGCTGCAAGACCTGCGATCGCTCTGGTGTAAATACTCCAGCTGCTAACTGATTTTCTAAATACAATACACCGATCAGCTTGGCTTGATTCAGCAGCGGCAAACAGAAAACAGATTGAGCCTGGTTCTGTTGAATGTATGACTCATTAATAAAAGCACCTTCACGAGTCGCATCATTTAAGGTGACAGGCTTCAGAGTCCGAATCACATATTGAATGATTGATTCTGGCAATTGATCGGCAATTGGAATAGACTGTAACACCTGAGTCGCACAAGCATTCTCATCGGCATTGAGTTCACAAGCTGCTTCAATCGACCATTCTCCTGAGTTTTCTAAAATCAGATATCCGGTTTGTGCGCCAGCATTCTCAATTAAAGTTTGCATCAATGATCGCAGCAGTTGCTTCAGTTCAATTTCACGAGAAATCGCCTGTGAAGCTTTCATCACTGATGCTAAATCGAAAGCGGTATGGAAAGGATTAGTGATAGTTTCAGCAGTAATAGGAATTGATGTGGAAGCGGCTCTAGACGACTGAGAAAAGAACTGTGGATAGCGTTTTTCTAAGTCTTTAACTTTAGCAGTTGCGCCCCAGCGATCGTAGCAATAGTGCGCCTCTTTCATGTAGGTTTGAGCAATTTTTTCTCGACCTCGCGCTAGATAGTGTTTAGCCGCTAATTCATAAGCTAATGCTTCTTCCTGAATATACTCATTTTCAGCAGCACCTGCGATCGCCCGTTCATAAAGCTCTTCAGCCTCAAGAAACTGCCCTAAGACTCGCGCTTTCTCTGCTTCGACTAAATAAAATTTATGTAGATAATTCATTTGGGCATGACTCGCCCATTTTTGCATCTTTTCTTGGTTGGAGCTAACACAACTTAGCCAAGCTTCTTTTTCAGAGCTTGAAGCCTCAAGCGATAGACTCAAAAGCGCCAGAGAATGATAGAAACAGAATATAGGTAGAACCGTTATTGCTGTCACCTCTTCAAAATATTGCCTTGCCAAAATAGCAGTCTGTACAGCTTGATGGTGTTCTTCAAATAGATAACACAACATGACTTTGTGCAAATAGAATATTTGGATTGCAGTTCCATCTTTAATTGCAATAGCGTGTGGCAACGCCTCATCTTCAATACATAGTCTACCGATTAAGCGGCTGGGATTCTCAGCCCTGTCTAGCAAGTTAAGAATGGTCTGCCGTAATATTGCCAGCCAATTCGAGGGGCTTTCCCGTCTGATTTGGTTGATCGCTTTGCTGTAGGTTGCTGTTTTTTGTTCTAGTTGGGTAAGTTCCTCTCCAGCAAAAAATGAGTTACGGCACACGCCATATGCAGCATAACCAGCAGATTCAAAGTCTCCAGTTTCCACTCCATTTCGATACACATCAGCCATCATGGGTATTATCTTCCTAAGATGCATCTTCCAGTGCAGGATATGGAAACTCGAAAACATTAATGTTTTCGAGTTTCCATTTTTGGCATTCAACCGTTCTGCCAAACTGAGAGCCAATTTGCCGAACTCATAACCGAATTCAATGTCTTGAACAACTCCACATAGAACAAACCCATAGCAGGCATAATACAGTGATGACCAGATAGCATTACCGTAGTTGATTAATAAATTTATTGTTTTGCAAGTAATCAGTATCCAAAGGGCTGGTAACATTATAAATGCAGCAGATCCCATATTTGATAGGATTGACATAGCTGCCAGCGGTTCTAGTGCAGTCATCTCTGGTAAATTAATCAAGTCTTCGATTTCTCGTTCAGCAAGTAGTGCAGCCGTTGACTCCAATTCCTTTTGAATATCTGCCTGACTTGGATTTTCTATTAAATCTATTCCCAAGAGCTTTAACGCTTCCAATCCAGTCTTTAGTGCTTCTTTCAGGTTGCCCTGAGACAAATATGCTTGAATTCTGCTATCGTAAGCCTGCACTTTGTCAACCACTGTTTTGGCACGATTAAGTACCACTTCTACCAACTGTTCCATCTCATCAAAGCGACCCTGGAGATACGCCGCTTCTGCTGCTTCTGAATATAGCGCTAAGGTCAGGTCATACTCACTCTGCCAACTCTCTGAATTGAGGAGTTTAAGCCCTGTAGTGAAATACTTAAAAGCTGCTTCATAAGCCGTTGCTGTTTTTGCTTTCTGACCTGCTGTTAAATTCAATCTGGCAATTTCAGTTCGTTCTGGTTGAGCAGTGACAAGCTCCGTTCCTTGATCGAGATGATCCACAATAGTAAACAGTCGATCGAATCGTTGCTCCGGTGAAGTTTTTTCGAGTAAATTGCGACCGATTTGAAGATGAACCACTTGTTTGCACGACTCATCAATTAGGGCATAAGCCGCTTGCTGAACGCGATCGTGCGAAAACTTATACTCTTGAACCAACAAGTCTTCGTCCAAGTCAGACAGAGGTTGAATTAATCCCGCTTGTATTGCTTCTAATAAATCCTGAAAAATTGCTTTCGGTGATTTTTCGCAAACGATCGCCAATGTCTCTAAATCAAATTCAGCCCCAGTACAAGCGGCGATGGAGAGAATTTGCTGTGTTGCTTCCGGCAATTTCTGCAACTGATGCAGCAGCAACTCCACCACATTATCAGTGATATCTTGAGTTTCAATCTCTGCCAGGTTCCACTGCCAGCTCAACTGTTGTGCATCGAAAGTCAACAGGTTTTCGCCATACAGCATTTTCAAAAATTCACCGACAAAGAAAGGGTTGCCCTCGGTTTTACGTGACACAGCTTGGGCTAGGGCGCGAACGATATCAGGATTGTGATGTAATGTCTCAGCTATCAGTTGACTCAACGGTTCCAGTGTTAAGGGGGTCAGGATGATTTCCTGAAATACTGCTCCCTGGTTTCGCATGCTCTCTAGCGTTAAGACCAACGGATGCGTTGGAGTCAGTTCGTTATCGCGGTAGGCTCCGATCAAAAACAGATACTGGATTTGCTCATCAAGTAAGATGAGTTCGATTAACTTCAACGTCGCAGAATCGATCCACTGTAGATCGTCTAAAAAGATGACCAGGGGATGCTCTTTTGCACAAAACGCCCGCACAAATCTTTGAAATGTGAGATTGAAGCGATTTTGTGCTTCTGTTGCTCCAACTTCGGGCACAGGTGGCTGCTTGCCAATAATTAACTCAACTTCGGGGATGACATCAATGATGATTTGTCCGTTGCTTCCCAAAGCAGTGAGTAGACGCGATCGCCACACTTCCACCTGCTCCTCCGGTTCGCTCAAGAGTTGCTGCACTAACTTTTGCAGGGCATTCACAATGGCGCTATAGGGAATGTTGCGCCCAAATTGGTCAAATTTGCCAGAGATAAAATAGCCTTGGTTTGCTGTGACCGGTTTATGGAGTTCCTGCACCAATGCCGTTTTGCCGATGCCAGCATAACCGGAGACCAGCATCATTTCACGATGCGGTGGTAGGGTAATGTCTTCTTCTACTCCCCCACTTCCCCATTCCCCTATTCCCTCATTCCCTGCCACTCTGTCGAACGCCGCCAATAATGCTGCAATCTTCGCTTCTCGCCCATACAGTTTTTGAGGAATGTAAAACTGCTCGGAAACATCTTGCAGTCCCAATGGCATAAGTTCAATTAAACCCACTTCTGCCAGTTGCTGGGCACAGCGTTCTAAATCTGCTTTGATGCCCCAAGCACTTTGATAGCGATCCTCCGCGTTCTTTGCCATCAGTTTCAAAATAAGATCTGAAACAGGTTGGGGAATCGTCGAGTTCAATTCATGCGGGGGAGTCGGCGGTCTGGCAATGTGGCAGTGGACTAGCTCTAGGAGATCACTAGTGGGAAACGGTAATTGTCCCGTCAACAGTTCGTAGAAGGTTGCACCCAGTGAATAAAAGTCGGTGCGATAGTCGAGCATCCGGTTCATTCGTCCGGTTTGCTCTGGCGACAGGTATGCGGGGGTTCCTTCTAGAAGATGGAGACTTTTGAATGTGGGATTGGTGCGACTGAAGCGAGTGGCAATGCCAAAATCAATGATTTTGACAACGCCAGTCCTCGGATTAAAGACAATGTTGCCAGGATTAATATCTTTGTGGATGACATGAGCCGCATGGATTTTGCCTAGAGTATCAGTAATGGCGATCGCCATATTCAAAAAAACCGACAGCGGCATGGGAGAGAAGTCTAATTGTTGCCGCATCCAGCATTCTAAAGACTCTCCACCAAAGTCTTCCAAAAGAATAACCAGCGTGCGCTGGTAGTCTTGCTGGCTGTATGCCTTGACTACGCCTTCAATGTTGAGAAAGCGAGTAATTTCATACTCCTGCCGATAGCGAGTTAAATCCTGAGGAGAGGGATAATCCTGCTTGAGAACTTTGGCAATCACTGCACAGTTATCTTGCTCTCTGATGCCCCGATACACCAAAGAAGCTAAGCTCTCATAGATTTTGCTGTGGATAGTAATTCCAGGCAGGGTAATCATTGAATGCTCCCTCGATAAAGGACTGTCATCCGTTTCCCAAAGTATATCGCTTGCCAAACTTCAGAATATAAAGCTCCTTGTGTAGATCTTTATATCTTGACTTGTAATTGCTTAACTCAGTAGCCAATCAGACTGGTGTGAGGCAAGGGCATGGGAAATAGCCTGGAAGGCAGAGATACTCTGATGGCGAGCCGTATTCATCAACGACCGCACCTGGGCGAACAACTCCGCACTTCAATCGGAGCAAAAGCCATGGGTGACCTTATCGAGAGCCGTATTGCAGAAGCGTTGAGGCAGCCAGGGTCTGTCGTCATCGGTTCACGGCAATAGCTCGTAGTGGCCGCTTCATCCGGGGGGCAAACAGGTCGTCGTCCGCATCAAAGGTGTGGGACATCGCTACCGGATTTTGCACTCAGACATTGATGGTCGATCGGTTGTATGAATGTACTTTCGATCAACTTCGGATTCTAACTTAAGTTAGAGCCAGCCTTCTACTCTGCGATGGAATGCTTGCTCTATCAATTTGTACTGTAAAAAATTTAACTTGCTATAGGCGACAGCTTGAAGACGACCACCTATATTGAATTTGTGCAAACAGTCATGCAAATGGATCGAGCAAGTAAATTGCTCGATCCCATACTTGAAGGCATGAATATTCAAGGTGCAACTGGATTAACGCACGCTTAAGCAGCGACGTTGAAAGTATTAGGAGCAATCGCACAGTGAAGCGAATGCCCTTTGGGCACGTGACACGAAAATCTTAACTCTGTGCTTAACTTGCGGAGCTTAAGTGATGAAATTTGGCGTTGTCTTGCAGACTCAGTTCATGGCGTGATCGCTTACGTCATCAACCCTTGAGGGTAAACAGACGTTCACTTAAAAGCACAAGCAGAGATGTTTAGCTTTTGATTTCATTCTGCAATTCCTCATTC
>JAHHHE010000167.1 GCA_019359535.1 Gloeocapsa sp. UFS-A4-WI-NPMV-4B04 | reverse complement strand
CCAACTAATCGCTTGGCTTCGTGGGGATGTGATTCAATGCGTTTGAGAGGACTGGTCACCTGAAATGCATAAAATTAAATTACTTCTTTAGTATTGCAGTTAATTTATATTAAGGATAGGTCTAATAAAAAAATAGAAATTATTTTTAATCCTTTTTAAAGAAGTTTTGGCGATCGCAAGCCTTAATAACAAAGTATGGAGCCGCTCGGTTTAAATTTACCCCTTTTTACCATTTTTCAGAAGAGCCAAATAAAAATTTTGGTAATTATCTAATTCTGCTGCTCGATTAAAATCCAAATCCCCCTGTTTAAGGAGGATAGATAATTGTAATTTCTTGGAGTTATATACACTTTAATCCTAAGAGTAATCTTCAGTTAAATTCGGGCTGATTTAACCGCCAATTCTGGTTTTTCAGTTTCATACTCTTCAGCAAAAGAGCCTTTAGGTTCCTTAAGGAAAAAGCCACACAAGCTAGCACAAATTAAAGCGCTAATTCCCATCGTTGCAAATAGTGTCTGTGCATTCGTTAAGCTGAAAATCGTTAGATATATAACACCGCCAAAGTTACCGTAAGCGCCGACATTTCCGGCAATTTGTCCAGTGGCTTCTTTTTTAATCAAAGGCACAATGCTGTAAGTTGCACCACAGCCAGCTTGAGCGAAGTAGGCGGAAAACATTGTAGCAGCGATCGCAAGTGGAATAGGCCAACTAGAGTTAATATTGTATGCCAGCAGATAGCCAAGCCCAATCCCAACACTGAGAATCGTCATTGTCCACTTGCGAGAACCGAATTTATCTGAGATCAAGCCACCACTAGGACGAGAAACTAAGTTTAAAAAGGGATAGCTAGCTGCAATCATCGCAGCCGCCACATGATCAAGGGAAAACGTATGTTCAAAAAAAGCAGGTAGCATCGAAACGGCAGCGAGTTCAGAGCCAAAGCTAGTGACATAAGTAAATTCGAGTAATGCCACTTGACGAAAATGATAGCGTTCGGCTGGAGGATATGTTTTTTGTCCGGTTATTACATCGCGGTTAACTTGCCAAGCTTTGTAAGTTTGGTAGGCATATAATCCGGCTAATAGCGCCCAAACAATATACATTCCCGTAGGGGTGAGAAATTTAACTTGCGTTAACCGCCAAGCCAATAAGCCTAAAGCGAAAATCAAGCCAAAATTCATCACAATCATTGCCCAAAAGCTTTTAGCGCTGGTTACTTCCAGTCCACCATTTTTCTTGGGTTTTTTGTAGACTATGCCAGTTGGCGTATCTTGGACATTGTTGTAATAAATCACTCCGTAAATCGCGGCAATGATCCCTGTAAAAGCGATCGCAAAACGCCAATTTGATGCTCCTCCAGCCATAAAACTAGCAGCAAGCGCGAGTATAGGTAGTGCAAATTCTGCGCCAAAAGCACCAAAGTTTCCCCAGCCGCCATAAATGCCTTGAGCGCTACCAATCTCCTTGGGGGGGAACCATTCCGATACCATGCGGATACCGACGACAAAGCCAGAACCGACAACTCCCATCAATAGCCGACTCAAAACTAATTGATTAAAGTCTTGAGACAGTGCTGTAGCTAAACAAGGAACAGCACTAAATATTAGCAAGGTGGAGTAAGTGATTCTAGGACCAAACCGATCTAGAAGCATCCCAATGATGATCCGCGCTGGAATTGTCAGCGCAAGGTTGCAGATGCCCAAAGTTTTGATTTGCTCAGACGTTAAACTTAGTTCTTTGCCAATCGTTGTCGCAAATGGAGCAAAGTTAAACCAACAAACAAACGTCAGAAAGAAAGCAAACCAAGTCAGATGTAAAATGCGGTAGCGACCGTTAAATGACAATAATCCTTTGAGCATCAAAAAAACTTCCTAAGTCAATAAAGCAAAATTTAGAGTATGCAACCTGGGGGAATTTAATGACTTACCTGGACGAGATAGCAGTCGCTGTTTACGTTTATTGGTGTTGAAATAGAAATTCCGATAGTTGCTTACGCAGTTGTCCAATTAATGGCTAGTTCTTCATTTGTAGGATAGATAAACTGGTAAGGCGATTTTTGCCCTGCCTAATCCTAAAACCTAAAAATGGGAATTTTTATCAGCGCATTCCTGTGTTATCGAGCGTGCTGATTGATATCTAAATTAGGCTTACTCAGGAAGTAAATTCGTATCTTTAGTAACAAAATATTATGAATTATGAATAATGCGCATAATAATTATGCGTTTTACCAATAAAGTTGTGCCACAAGATAGATGAAAAAGAACTCTTGCTTGGGAAGAAAGGCGATCGCAACAGGGGAGAAAGAAGTTTAAGCGTGAGTAGTGAGCAGTGGAGAGTGAGTAGTGTTACATGATTAAAGAAGGAGATTTTATGTTCTCTCCAAGCTCTGATTACCACTTTTTGTAAGGCAAAAACTTACCAGACATAGTGATTTTGACGCGATCTCCTTTGGGATCTTCTTCCTTATCAACATTGAGAGTAAAATCAATTGCGCTCATAATGCCATCGCCAAACTGCTCTTGAATTACAGCTTTTAAAGGCATTCCATAAACCTGCATAATTTCATAAAAGCGATAAATCAAGGGATCAGTAGGAATAACTGGATCTAGCGAACCTTTAACTGTAAATTGAGTCAGTTCCTTAGCCATCTCGCTTGGCAGCCCCAAGGCTTCAACTAGCAGGCTTGCTTCGTCAATAGAGGCACTTGCTTGGCGAAAAATCAATGCCGCCACCCACATTTGATCCCGATTAAGAATGTTTCCCAAGTCTTGGAAGGTCATTCCTTTTGCTTGCTTGGCAGCCAACAATTGTTGAGTAATTTCCAAAATTGCCATACTTCGTCCTATTTAATGGCGGTTAGGGATCACGAACAAGAAGAGGAAACGGGAGATGGGGAAACTTGCCATTCCCATAACCCAACACCCACCTAAGCCTTATTATTCATCTACATGACCGCAACGGCGATACAAAAAGTCTAGGGCATAGTTCCGCAGGTCATAGTATGCGGGATCTTCCATGATACGGGTGCGATCGCGGGGACGCGCAAACGGGATATTCATAATTTCGCCAATGGTAGCAGCTGGCCCATTAGTCATCATCACTAAGCGATCGCCAAGAAACAGCGCCTCATCAATATCGTGGGTAATCATCAAGACGGTAACTTGATGCGCCTGCCAAATCTTTAGTAGTTCTTCTTGCAATTCTTCCCTGGTGATCGGGTCTAATGCTCCGAAAGGCTCATCTAAAATCAATACTTGGGGACGTAGAGCAAGAGCGCGAGCAATAGAAACACGCTGTTTCATACCGCCAGAGAGTTCTTTAGGCTTTTTGTTAGCGGCTTCAGTAAGTCCAACAAGGGCGAGATGTTCACGGGCGATCGCGGTTTTTTCTGCTTTCGATTTATCAGGCCAAACTGAATCTAACCCTACATAAACATTCTCAAAGGCACTCATCCAAGGTAGCAGCGAGTAGTTTTGAAACACTACCATGCGCTCAGGCCCAGGCTCAGTAATTCGCTTCGTTTGCAGGCGCACTTCTCCCTCTGTCGGTTGGCGGAAACCAGACACCATATCAAGCAGAGTTGATTTGCCACAGCCAGAGTGACCGATCAGGCAAACAAATTCGCCTTCGTGGACTGTAAGGTTGATCCCATCAAGCACAATGTAAGGGCCGTTAGGCGTGGGATAAATCTTAGAGACATCCTCAATTACTAGAAAAGGATCGCGATTAATTAATTGATCTGTTTTGAGGCTTGTGCTGTTGAGAGTTTGCATAGTCAGGAATTTAGGGGCTAGGGGAGCATTCTTAGCAGAGGAGCATTCTTAGCAGAGGAGCATTCTTAGCAGAGGAGCATTCTTAGCAGAGGAGCAGGGGAGCAGATTCTTCTTGTCCCCTTGTCTCTTTGTTCTGTTCTAGCCTCTCGCCTCTAGCCTCTCGCCTCTAGCCTCTGCTTCTAAATCGATTGTTATTTCTTGGATACGAAGATCGCGTTTGATTTTGAGGCTGTTGAGATAGCTAATCGGATCGTCAGGATTGAAAACTGTGCCGTCGAACAAGCGAATCGAACCGCGATCTGGTTCAATATCCATCATTCCTAGATCCCTAGCTGCTTCACCAAACACATCAACCCGCCGCACTCGATCTAAAACCTCAATCCAGTTTTTCGGGAAAGGTGTAATTCCCCAACGAGCGAGCTGAGTTAAAATCCATAAGCCCTCGACTCGATAAGGACAGTTTGTTTTCTCGATATGAAATTGGTTGTATCGCAGTAGCAGTTCTGGTTTTGCGTCTGTACCACGCTGATAGGGATCGATAAACCCAGGGCGGGTGTATTCTGGGGCAGAACCAACATAGTGAGGCTGGCAAAGTAATTCTAGAATTTCCTCACGATTGCGGTGATCGTCGCAATATTCACAAGCTTCCATTAAAGCTTTCACTAAGGCTAAATGAGTTTGCGGATTTTGATTTGCCCAGTCTTCACGCACACCCAAGACTTTTTCAACGTGACCATCCCAGAGATCTAGATCGGTAGCAATAACAAATCCCAAATCTTCGTAAACAGCCCGCGAATTCCAAGGTTCACCGACACAGTAACCGTCGATATTACCAGCCTTGAGATTTGCCACCATTTGCGGGGGTGGAATTACAGTTAAACTCACATCTAGGTCTGGATCGATGCCTCCTGATGCTAGCCAGTAGCGCAGTAGTAAGTTATGCATTGAAGATGGGTGAACCATCCCCAGAGTATGAATTTTGTCTGGAGAAGAGGTAATTGCTGCTTTAAAATCAGCTAGAGTTCGCACTCCTTCGTTATAAAGATGTTTACTCAAGGTAATTGCATTACCATTACGAGACAGCACTAGCGCTGTCACCGTTGGCAAGGGTGGCTTGCCATCAATGCCTATCGTCATCGTCAGGGGCATTCCCGCCGTCATTTGGGCGGCATCTAGGCGGCGGCTGGCAACACCTTCAACGATCGCTTTCCAACTCGGTTCACGGGATAATGTAACTTCATCTAGTCCGTATTTCTTAAATAAGCCCTTTTCCTTAGCAACTACTAGGGGGGCGCAATCGGTGAGGGGAATAAAGCCAATTTCGAGATTGACTTTTTCCAAGCCATGACGAGCGATCGCTGTTTGTTTTACTTTGCGCTGCTTCCCGCGCTTCTGCTGATTTAGGAAATTAACAGCCTCACCCCGCAAGCTGTAGT
This sequence comes from Gloeocapsa sp. UFS-A4-WI-NPMV-4B04, assembly GCA_019359535.1. Taxonomy (GTDB): domain Bacteria; phylum Cyanobacteriota; class Cyanobacteriia; order Cyanobacteriales; family Chroococcidiopsidaceae; genus JAHHHE01. The sequence continues at coordinate 8,251 of JAHHHE010000167.1, read as the reverse complement.
AGTTTGGATGCTTCACCACTTCTAAGCGATGGCGCGGACGTGCAAACGGTATATTTAAAACTTGCCCAATGTAAGATTCAGGGCCATTCGTCAACATCACTACGCGATCAGACAACAGTAAAGCTTCATCAACATCGTGAGTCACCATCACACAAGTGGTTTTGTTTTCCTCACAAATCTGCATTAGCTGATCTTGTAAGCCACTGCGTGTCAAGGCATCCAACGCCCCAAAAGGTTCATCCAGTAGCAGCAATTTAGGACGAATCGAAAGGGCGCGGGCGATCGCTACTCGTTGCTTCATTCCGCCTGAAAGTTCACCTGGTCGCTTGTCTGCGGCGTGACGCAGTTTTACCATGTCTATGTGATGCTCGACCACACCTCGGCGTTCACCTTTGGGGCGATCGCTCATCACTTCATCCACCGCCAAGGCAATGTTTTCTCGTACTGTCAGCCAAGGCAATAGTGAATAATTTTGAAAAACAACCATGCGTTCTGGGCCAGGTTGAGTGACTTGCCGTCCTTCTAACAGCACACCGCCTTGAGTCGCTTTATCTAACCCAGCAATAATATTTAATAAAGTTGATTTACCACAACCAGAATGTCCGATTAAAGTTACAAATTCTCCTTTTTTAATCTTTAGTTCAATGTTTTTTAGGGCAATATAGCGATCGCCATCCGGCATCGGAAATGTGCGCCCAACATGGTCAACTTCAACAAATACTGACATGGGGATTGGGGGTTAGGGTTTGAGAGTTGGGGAGAATAAAATGTGCAGGGGTACAAGGGATATAATTTTTGTTGCCTAGTATTAACGTTCAATGTTTCTACTTTTGTTACTCTGGAACGACTTTGCTTGCTATGAATGCGACCAGTCGATCTAGCAGTAAACCGACAATACCTACATAAACTAGCGCTAGGATAATTTCACTTAAGCTAGAACTATTCCAGGCATCCCAAATAAAGAACCCAATTCCTACTCCACCAACCAACATTTCTGCTGCAACAATCGCAAGCCAAGACAAACCAATGCCAATTCTAAGACCTGTAAAAATATAAGGAACAGATGCCGGAAATAGAATTTTAAAGAAATACTTTGCCCCACGTAACCGCAACACTTTGGCAACGTTTCTGTAATCTTGGGGAATCTGCTGTACACCTACTGTGGTGTTAATAATAATTGGCCAGATAGACGTAATAAAAATCACGAATATCGCTGAAGGATTAGCATCTCGTAATGCCGCCAAAGAAATTGGTAGCCATGCTAGTGGTGGGACTGTTCGTAATACCTGAAATATTGGATCTACAGCGTTATAGATAAAATTATTGGAACCAACTACAATTCCTACTGCAATTCCTACAATTGCCGCCAGTGAAAAGCCAATAGCAACTCGTCCTAAACTAGCGAGGATCTGTAATGCCAATCCTTTATCTGTGCCGCCGTTATCAAAAAATGGATCGATAATCAGAGGGTCCCATGTATCTTGAAAAGTTTTAATCGGACTTGGCAAGTTAGAATCAGGACTTGAACAAAGTATTTGCCATATGAGCAAGAAAAGGGCGATCGCAATTAGCGGCGGTACGATTTTCTTACTTTGCTTTTGAATTACTTTGCCAATATTATTTTTATTCTTTGCTTTATAACGCCTTTCAAGCTGTGTGGTCATTCTAGAATCTTTCCTCCAATACTATTAAAAATTAATTTCCTGATGTATCCAATCTAGTTTCTTCTAATTTCACTGTTGTTTTTAGAGCTATTAATAGCGCCTTTACTACATGAAAGTTTTGAAACATCAATTTTTTTTGCTTAAAGACGATAAGATTAACGCCTCTACGTCGTAGCAGTTGTTAAGCTTTAACTGCTTTAATTTTGAGGCTATTTAAATAGTCTTGTGGTTTTTCTGGGTCAAACTTGACACCATCAAAGAATGTTTCAACTCCGCGCGAGGTACTACTAGGAATAGCTGCTTGTTGACCAATTGCCTTGGCTGCTTCTTTCCATAAATCTTCTCTATTAACTGCATCAATGATCTTTTTAGTGTCTGTATTTGCAGGCAATTTACCCCAGCGAATATTCTCAGTTAAGAACCACATATCGTGACTCTTGTAAGGATAGGAAGCATTATCAGCCCAGAACTTCATTAACACAGGGCTATTTTGTTCTACACGACCATTGCCATAGTCAATATTGCCTTTAGCCCGCTCAACAATATCTTGTTCTGGCACTTTAAAATACTTGCGATTCGAGACTATTTGACACATCTCGTCTTTATTTTCTGCCTGATCGCACCAAATCTGAGCTTCCTGCACAGCCATCAATAATGACTTTGCCGCATTAGGATTTTTGTCAACCCAATCTTTCCGCATCGCAAAAGCTTTTTCTGGATGATCTTTCCACAGTTCTCCCGTAACTAAAGCTGTATAACCTAGCTTTTGGTTAACAAGTTGGGCATTCCAAGGTTCACCCACACAAAATGCGTTAACTGTGCCTACTTTCATATTCGCCACCATTTGCGGTGGTGGTACAGGTTCAGTGGATACATCCTTGTCTGGATCAATTCCACCCGCCGCTAACCAATAGCGCATCCACAAATCATGAGTGCCGCCTGGTAAAGTTATAGCCATTTTGAGCTGCTGTTTATTAGCTTTAGCTTTATCGCTAGCTGCCTTTAATGCCTTGCTATCCAGTCCTAAATTCAGTTCTTTGTATTCATTGGCAACCGAAATAGCCTGACCGTTCGTATTCAATCGTGCCAAAATATACATTGGCACACCCTCGTTCAACGTGATCAAATACGGCATCGGGCTTAAAATGTGCGCTCCATCAATGCCGTTTCCGGCGGAACCTAATTTGATATTGTCCCTCGTTACCGGCCAGGAAGCTTGTTTGATTAGTTGCACATCGGTCATACCGTACTTTTCAAATAAGCCCTTCTCCTTGGCAATAATTAGGGGTGAAGCATCAGTTAGGGCAATAAATCCTAGTTTGGCTGTAGTGGTTTCTACCTTTGGGGTATTTGACTGGGTGCTGACATTGGTGGCAGATGGACTGGTACTGCTACCATTTTGCGTCGTTGAGTTGGAGTTACTACAGCCATGCGCTAATAGTGAACCCGCAGTAGCAGTACCCGCCGTAATGATGAATTGTCGTCTGGAAAATTTCGTCATGCTCTTGTTGTTTGATTCCGTCGTTTGTATTCGTAAGGTGGGCAAATGGGCGCGATCGCGCCCATTTGCTTTAAATAGACACCAAAACTTCCTGCTTGGGTTTTGCGCCAAAATACTCGATCAGCAAATCTCGTAATACTGGCTGTAAATCTTCACAAGGAATACCTTTAGTTACACAACTACCTAAATGAGCATCCTTGCCCACTTTGCCACCCATGTAGATATCAGCGCCTTCTAAAGTTTTGCCATTTTTACGCACTTTAGTTCCCATTAATCCAATGTCTGCAACTTGCGGTTGTCCACAGGAATTAGGACAACCAGTCCAGTGAATTCGTACTGGGTGCGTTAGCTGTAGTTCTGCCTCCAATGCCTTGATCATCGCCAGAGCGCGGTTTTTAGTCTCAATTAAGGCAAAATTGCAGAACTGAGCACCTGTACAAGATACTAATCCGCGTGTCAAAGAGTCGGGATTAATAGAGAAGCGTTCCAAAAGCGGTTCTGCTAGCAAGGCTTCTAGACGCGAGTCAGGGATGTTGGGAATAATCACATTTTGCTCAAGTGTCAGCCGAATTTCTCCACTACCGTAGACTTCCGCCATCCGTGCAAGTTCAAACATATCCTGGGCATACAAGCGACCTACTGGGATGTTCAAACCGATATAATTCAACCCTTGTTGCTTTTGGCGATAAACGCCGATGTGATCGCGCTTTTCCCAGTCGATTTCGTCTTTTTCTGCTGCGCTTTGCAGTGTTTTACCCAACTTGTTTTCAACTTCCAAGCGGAATTGATCTAAACCTATTTCATCAATTAGCCACATCAGCCTCGACTTTTGGCGATTAGCGCGTGGCCCCTGATCGCGAAAAACCTCTAAAACTGCTCTACACACGCCAACAACATCTTCGGGAGACACCCAGGCATTTAAAGGGATCGCCGCATCACAACGCTTGGCAGAAAAGAAACCACCAACTAGGACATTAAACCCAAAAGTATCGTTTTTATATGCTGGAATAAATGCTAAATCGTTGATTTCGGCGTGAATTGAGTTATCACGACCACCAGAGATTGCGATATTAAATTTACGCGGCAGGTTGGTAAACTCTGGGTTTCCCTCCCCTCTATTCGTAATCATGTCTTGAATTTGTTGCGCCAGTTCCCGCGTATCAAACAACTCATCTGCATCAAGTCCGGCTGCTGGATCGCCAGTAATGTTGCGAACATTGTCCATGCCTGACTGAACACTGGTTAAACCAACTGGCTGAAACTTATTAAAGATATCTGGCAAATCTTCAACCCGAACCCCACGTAGCTGAATATTCTGGCGAGTAGTAATGTCTGCATTGCCATCATCACCGTAGCTTTGCACTACTTCGCCCAAAACCCGCATTTGAGCGCTGGTTATAATGCCGTTGGCAAGCCGCATCCGCATCATAAACTTGCCCGGAGTGACTGGGCGAAAGAATACACCCATCCACTTGAGGCGATGTTCGCGATCCGTTTCGTCCATTGCTTCCCAGCCAATAGAAGCAAATTGATCTAATTCCGCTTTGACGGCGAGTCCGTCTTTTTCTGCCTTTAATTTTTCAAACTTGTTAAGAGTTGTCTTAGTTGTTTCTATGTCTGTCATTATGGCTACCCTTGTTGCCTATTTTTTCTTTAAAGCTTGTGTATTACGCGCTATTTGTAAAGCTGCTTCCTGTTAGCGTATTGGGTTTGAAAATAAAAATTCGTATAGTGGGTTACTCAGTTACTTAGTTGCGCAGATTTAATCAGTTAATCAATTTCCTGCTCCTAGCTGTCTTAACCGTGTTCTTTATGTGTGCGATGCGGTTTATTTGAATCCTTGTTAATATCCAAAGTAGAATTACTCAGCAATAAGATTCGTAACTAAAGTTACCAAATGTTAATTTATATGCAAAAAGCGCATAATAGTAATGCGTTTTTTACATTCGACTCGCTCAAAAGATGGTTGTAAAATAACTGCGGCTGGTGCAATGAAAGCTACTTTGGATTCCTCAGATAGCTAAAAGCATTATGTCAAGTTAATTTTTACGAATTTTTTTGATAACTTTTAAACAAACAAGGACTAAATTAAAATGTCGATGAGTCGTCGTGCTTTTTTAACATGGGTTGGTGTAGGTGGGTTAGCTAGTTCCTTACCAGTGGCGTTAGCTGCTTGCTCTCCAGATACAGAACAGACAGAAGCTGCCGCTACTAACGAATTTCAGAGCGTTGGTAGCGTGGCTGAGTTAGATAAAACTGGCTTTTTGCTTAATAAAAAATCGCCTGTTGGCTCTGTGTTAGTAGTGCGTACACCAGAAAAAAAGCTGATCGCTGTCAATCCTACCTGTACCCATGCAGGCTGTACAGTGGCGTGGGTTGGTTCAGCCAAGAAGTTCGCTTGTCCATGCCATCAAGCTGAGTTTGGGGTTGACGGTAAGGTACTTAAAGGTCCAGCTACAAAACCTCTAAAAACCTACCAGGCGAAGCTTCAAGGTACTTCAGTTTTGGTGAAGCAAGCTTAGTTTGACTAAGAAGTTAGCGATCAGAGCAAAGATAAATGCGATCGCAGCGTTAAGCTAATCTGAAGGTAATTTTGCTGTTACTGGCATAATCATAGAAGCTCAGTTTTGACACTTCCCCCCTACTAAAGCAACCGTGAATACAGATATTAAAGTCAACTGGCAACAGGCGCAGGCTGCACGTTCTTTAGGTAACTGGGCTTCGGTTATTCAATGTCTACAACAGCTGATAGGAAGTAAAAAAGAGGGGGTGCAGGAGTTTGCTCGTTCGCATCTATTGGAATTGGCAATAGATGTTTTAGTATTTGGTGATTTTCATGAGCGCTGGGAAATTGCTAAGGTGTTTCCTAAGTTGGGACAAGAAGCAATAGCTCCACTATTAGAAATTTTTGCAGACGAAGAGGCAGAAGAAGAATTACGCTGGTATGTTGCCCGCATACTAGGAGAATTTAATCATCCATCTGTAATTAATGCTTTGGTTGAACTGCTGAAAACAGAAGAAAGTGAGGAAGTAAGTGCGATCGCAGCAGCATCTTTGGGGAATATAGGATCTCCGGCGATCGCTTCCTTAACTGATTTATTAGCAGAGGAGGAGACACGCTTATTAGCTGTGCGATCGCTTTCCCACATCAGGAGAACAGAAACAATTGCACCTTTACTCTCTGTCATCCAAGATCCCCAAGTTAATATAAGAGCCGCCGCAATTGAAGCTTTAAGTAGCTTTCACGATTCTCGGATACCACCAGTTCTCCTAAACGCCCTTAATGATATAGCTGCACCAGTTAGACGTGAAGCAGTAATAGGCTTGAGTTTTCGGGCTGACTTACGCGAGGAATTGGATCTAGTTAATCGCTTGCAACCAAAGTTGTATGACTTTAACATAAACGTTTGTACAGCAGCTGCGATCGCACTTGGACGATTAGGAACAGATCCAGCAGCTAGCGTTTTATATCAAGTGCTATCACCCATAACTCCAGTTTCCTTGCAAATAGAAATTGTCCGCGCTTTGGGCAGAGTGGGAACGCAAAAGAGTTTAGAATATCTGCGCTCAGCACTAAATCAGTTAGAATTCTCAGCCTTATGGCAGGAAATTGTCACCGTTTTAGGACGAGTAGAACAGCCATTAAGAACTAAAGCAGCTGAGATTTTGATTGAGCTGCTGTCAGGACATCCAGCAATTGAGCATGAAAATATTAAAAGCGCGATCGCACTTTCATTAGGACAACTGGGTGAGATTCAAGCACTACATCCATTAATTCAGCTACTAGCATCTGATACAAGAGTAAGACTACACGCGATCGCGGCGCTAAAAAATCTGGCTCCCGAAGCCGCATATCAACAGTTACAGCAGCTAGCAAGTAATGATCTAGCACCAGAATTAAAACAAGGAATTGCGATCGCGCTACAAGAATGGTCACATGAGTAGGTTATAGAGAAACAATATTCCCTCTCTCCTGAATTTTATTAGCTTTATCAAGCTCTACTAAATGAGTTAATGTAATTCAAGCCATAACACATCATGCGGCTAGGACAGTTGCCAACATTTATAGCGATCGCAGCGTTTGCTCAAATTTAACTATCTTGGCATCGTAACGCAAGATTTAATATCATTGAGCGACAAAGAATTAGGCTTATTCCTGATGGGGTGACAAAAAGGCTAAAAAGCAGGCTGAATCAAATCTATAGCTTTCAACCCTCGTTGATAATAAAGGCGCTTATTGCGATTAAGGCGCATCCACTTACCTACCCAATCGCTACAAAGTTGGAGATTATATAGCCAAGATTGACTATATAAACCTATCCAAAAATTACTATGACGGCGTTGAATTCGCCCTTGTTCTTTTGGACGACAAATATAACGCTCAACGTTTGAAGAGCTAGTATCTATACCTTGAATAATTGCGCTTGTATAGGCAATCTTCTATGAGTAAAACAATTGTATACAGACGTGATTCAATTGCATGACATCCTTCAAGATTATAGCCACCACTCTTACAATCTTTGAACATACACTCAATGCCACTGCGTTGTTGGTAAGCGCTTATAGCAGCCAATACGGTTCGGTTAAGCGTAAAAGCAAGTAAAATATCGAAGATTATCCCCTGAGCGTACTGAGTAGGAATGCATCTCAAAGAATTCTCATGGATCTCACCTGTGGTGGAATCAGGTACTGTACTCAAAGCCATAGAAACTGCGATTCCAACAATAGCTATTGAAAAAGCGATTGGTGACACAAAAGCTAAGGAAGAGCGGAAACGAGCTTTACGATCATATTTGGTGGTCTGTCTAATCATCGCCATGAGTTTGTGGTCTAAGGCATCAATGAGAACAGTACTGAAAAATCTACTTGATGGTTTAAGCGAAGCTTGGGTGAGAGTGGGCAAGAAAGGCGCGAGTACCGTGTAAATCATCAATTACCGAAGCAAGACAACGCATTGGCTCCATTCCTGACAAGTTAAGAAGAGGAAGCAAAAGTCAAGCGAGATTTTGGAAATGGTGACAAGTCAAGCGGGACTTCTGATTTACGGATTTTAATGACTCGGAGATCCTGGTTTTGGGGTGCAGCA